>DTUY01000018.1:1932-88621 GCA_012963885.1 Candidatus Poribacteria bacterium
GAGTTCCGCGTTATCTTTGCCAGCAAAAACCAATCCTCGACCAATTTTTCCAGTGCCCCACTTTGGTCCTTTGATGGTTCCATCGTGTTGGTTTCCTGAAGCGTCCTTGACCAATTTCCCATTGCCTTCGTCAAGTTTCCAGAATGCTACAACACCTTCGATTTCCGCTTGTAGATGCATATCTGACAAAAGTAAAGTGGCTGAAAACGTCAATATTAAACTTATTCTAGTCATAAAGGTATCCTCCTAAGAACTTGTTTGGGAAAAGTAGGGTTTGGATTGAAGTGGCAGACTTCAAGGAAATCCTCTCTGTCCAGAGAAAATGTTAGCGTTGCACCCAAGATAGCAGGATCGCCAAGTTCCTGTCAACCTCATTAAGCGACAGATGACAACGACATTGCCGGAGAGATGTGATGCATTTCGAATGAAGTGCTAAAAAGGGCAGAGGTTATTTCAGGATAACCATCTTTTTCATGCTGCTGAATTCATCCGCTTGAATCTGGTAAAAGTAAACGCCGCTTGCAACCTGCTCACCAAGTTGGTTCCTACCATTCCAATAAGCGGCTTTACTTGGAGTAATGTAGTTCCCGGATTTCCGGAACCCCAGATCAAGGGTTCGAACCGGATGCCCCATGGCGTCATATATATGAATCTGTACAGGTGCCGCGTCCTTAATGGCGAAAGGAACCCACGTTTCAGGATTGAATGGATTTGGATAATTTTGCATTAAGGCAGATTTTGTAATCTTAGGAATGACAAGGAAATTAAGGGTGCTTGTATCGAAATTGGTTATGCTTTCTTGATTGACTAACTTCGCATTTTCGATTTTTAGAGAGGTGTTTCCGATGCGAAGAGGTTTTATACGTAACGTGATATTTTGATCTAAATACTGACGATTGGCTATAGCGAACAGAATCTTTTGAAAATCTTTTGCTTCAATCTTTTGTGAAACAACGAATGTTTCTTCATCAGAGGGAATGTCCGCAAGCGTAATTTCTAATTTATCCGGATCAAATTGAATATCAAAACCAAGACCAATTGCTGTCCTTGAATGAATCGGTATCTCGATAATCTCATCCAATTGAAGTTCATCCGGCAGATCGACAAGATCTAACAGGGAATCAAAGAGTCTGCCTTCTGGTGCGGCGTTCTGGACACCCAGATCCGTACTGAATGGCCCAATAGATGAGTGCCCAAAGTTTCTGATGATTAACTTGAAATCTTCGGTATCCACAATTTTATCCTGGTTGATGTCAGCTACGTTATTATTTGTTCCGAAATTATTGGCGAAGATTGTTACGTCATTGATGTTGATGATGCTATCCCCAGTAATATCACCAGCGAACAAAAAATCCTCCGTTTCTCCAGATCCGGTAAATTCCCCATCACCGTTGATATCCTTGTATCCGTGGATAGTCACGCCTGTTTTCACTACGCCTGGGTAGATATCCAGTGGAATGGTGTGGTGATTTTGTCCGCGCATATGGTAGGGTGTCTTGGCTGTTAAGAAGAATTTTCCTGTCGGTAGATTGCTAAGTTTAAAATTACCATCGTCATCAGTTTGAATTTGGATGCCGTAGTCTATCGGAGATGCATCGTCCGCTGAAACATATGCGGAAAAATTTCCTTTACTGCCGGGTTGGCGAAGTTCAAAAGTAAGTAGTGCGGCATGAGTCTGCCAACCTTGAAGCCGTACTGTGCCGAAAATTGAAGCTGTTGGTGATAATACCACAGGTGTGAAGATGGATTGGGAATTGAAAGGAATATGAACATTTCCATCTTCATCAGTTGTTCGGGTTTTGCGTGCGGTATCATACGAAACCACGATGTTTGCAAATCCGGTTTCACGCTTTTGAAATACGAGAGTGACGAAAATATCTTCGATAGCAAGGGTTTGATCTGCTATAGAAAATATGTGGCCGGATGTTGAGGCTGCAACGATATCGGCGGTCCCTTTAATTGCACTGCCATTTCTGAGAATAGCCGCATTCCATTGATTTGATTCTGAAGCCTGTTGCCACGAATTTTGAATTGGGCCGATCGATACGCCGTTTTGGAAAGGTTGATTCAGTCGGAATGCCGTATTAGCCTCAATTTGAGCGGTGAAAGCTGTGTCAACTGTTATTGTGCCCGGTACAGTAACACCGTCGTAATCGATTACTTGTCGACGTTGACCTTTGGCATTACCGCTTGTGATGACCACGAAAAAACCCTGATAGTAATTATCAATCCCAAGATACGGTAAACTGCTGGAAATTAAAGTTCTCCCATCTTTTCTCCCATCTGTGGTGGTGTTTCCCTTGGTTGACTGTACGAACGGCTGTGTGGTATCTGCCACGTCGATAACGTTTGGGTCAAAGTTCAGGTAAATATCGACTGCTTTGATAGGCTGGTTATTGGTATCCAATTTGATATCCACAACAAAGTAATCGCCAACGTCGCCTGTTTTGATCGGTGATCGAATTATAAGGCTGTGATTACTGATAGTGACTGCGGCAGGACTTATGCTAACCATTTCAGGCAAGTCGATTCGGTAGTCACTGGAACTGTCGACTGATTCTGAAAATGCCTGGTCAACAGTTAGTGTTTGAGTAGTGACATCATATGCCGTAATGGTTCGACTTTCCCCTTTGGCTTTACCTTTAACGATAACGATTCTAGCACCTCGATACAGGGAATTGCCTTCAGTCGTGGTTAAACCGTCCTCTGAATTATCAGTTACCGTAGTTTGTGTTCCTCCGGTTACTTGGCCTGCTAGAACACAGTCGGGATCAGCTTCGATTCCCGTATTGTACTCATCATTGAGAAGGCCGTCGGTAGCTGCTGTGTCCATAACACCGTAAATGTAGTAAGTGCCATCTGGAATAACGATTTTATAGCTTTTAACATTGCCCGGCGCAACAATGGCTTCAACTGCGGGAGTGAAAGTTAGCGTTCCCGTATTGCCATCGTAGTCGGTAATAGTATGTGCTGAGTCAAAGATCCCACTGGTGAAAATTAACTTTCGGCCTATGTAATAGTCGTGGTTTGAGCCTAGGCTTGTATCAACAAGCGTGTTATTTGAGGTCGCGGTATTGGTTGGAGATGTTTTCAGAATTACCAGATCGTCCCATATCATTTCGTTTGAACCAATTCGTCTGCCGTTATCATCAACAGATAATTCTATATCCTTCTTGATAATACCGAATGGCGCTTTTTCGTCAGTAACGTCTAGTGCTCTTGCTAGCTCTCCAATTGTTTTGGTTTTGCTTTTGTCAAAATAGAGATCGATGTTGACGGGAACATTGAAGTCTGTCCAGGATTCCTCCCATTTGACCTTGTAATCAAGGGTTGTCTGTTCCTGAATTGCCGGTGTTAGAAGTCGCAAAGCCGAACCCTGTTCCCGAACCAGTCCACTAGATTGGTACCCGGCGTCATAGGTGCCATCGCCTTCGGAATCTATTAGCGCATAGATGTAGTATGGGACGTTGTCATCAATAGGACTTGATGCGTTGCCACTAGCGAAATTAAAGAGAAAACGGTCTGATGTCCCTTCTGGATCTTCATCGATTGGTGTTTCAGTTAATTTGGCATAGCCTGAGGCGATGGTCACTTGGTCTGTTACCCCTGCTGCCGTATTGAGTGCATTAGTCAATAAGCCTCCGACAGATTCTCCGTTGCCGTTAGCGACGTTGCCACGGAGATCGGTTTTGCTGTAAAAGAGATCGATCAGAGCTGGTTCATCCCGGTCCACATCAGACCAGGCGATAGTGTAATATGGATGTACTGTTGAAGTAGAATCTGTACTTGAAATTGGGTTGTCAATCACTATTGCCGGGCTGTGTGTGACGTCAAAAATCATCTCTGCTTTCTTAGCCGCTAGGTCCCCTGATGTATCTTCCAGGATCACCCATACAGTATATTTGCCTGCGGGTACGACGGCGGTTGCCGAATAATAATCCCACCGTTTGAAGCCATCACCCGGATCTTTGGCAAGCCGTTCTGTTTCCGGAAATTGACTGATCGGTGTGATTGTGCCGAAAGAGTTCATAGCAAATGCTTCGAACGTGTTGTTTTGAATATCTTTGGCTAGGGTATATAATGCTGGGTTCGCATCATATGCAATTTTCAGAATATAATAAAAGGAAATTGTGAGGTTGTCGTCCCAGTCACCAGCCTTCCAATCAACCGTTATTGTGTCTGCGGTGACCACATCTGAGGAATCAATATTTCCAGAATCGGCTTTATTTGGGTTAATTGTTACCGGCACGTCATAGAAAAATGGGCTGTGTCTGACCGTAACCTGGCCAACAGATATAGTTAAGTAATCGTAGGCGGGACCATTCCCGTCGTCCGCAATTGCGTAAAGATAATAATCTCCTTCCGGTGCCGGACTCTCTCCAAGCAACCCAAATCCAGCTGTAAGGTCCCAACCGACGCTGTTTGCGGTTGCAGGATCCAAATCGGCTTGAACAAGCACAGCTCTTTTTGTATTGTCTGTTTCACTCACCGCACTGAGCAATTGATCAACTAATGCGAAAGGAGCCTGAGAGACATAAATATCCAGATCCTCATTGTTGTTTTTCCTGTCCCAATCTGTCCAAGTTGCAATATGAGTTCGATGATCCGATGAGATAATATTGGAATCGACACTTGCCGTATCGACCACGATGTCGGTAATTGGCGGATCGGTAAATTCAAGAGATTTGAGTTTGATTTTCTTGCTGACGGAAGTGTATGCTGTACCACCCACGTAGTAAAGAGCGTAGATATAATAATCCGTTCCGGTTGTGCTTGCTAGCGCCGATGTGTTCCAAACGTACGAATTCGTGTCTTTAGCGTTTAGCGTATCGGTAATAAGAGTGGTGAGACTATTATTGGAAACGTCTGCAAAATCGACATAAGTGCCAACAGGTGAGTAGCGAAGTTCGATTTGAGCGTCTTCACCTCTGTCTGTCCATTTGAGGATGATGGAGGTAAAAGCTTGATCTTGGCCCGAAGTGGGCAAATCATCTGCTGGCTCTCCAAAATCTGCTGTTGTCTGGAATGCGATTAGACTTACATTCAGCTTATTGTCTGAAATAATGATGTATTCATTTTCGTCTTTGTTCTGCGGATCCATGTAGGCATAGTAGTAATTTCTCGGTGAATCGACCAGTTTCGGATCATCTGAACTATTCCAGTGCGCTGTATTTTTCCCCAGAGTCATTCCTTCTGAACTATTGAAATATACATGGGGGCTGGCAACAAGTCCGGCTCGAGTCTGGGCCCCGCCGCTCGTATCTGTATAGAGTTTATAGTATTGTCCATCGTTTAAGATTGCGGTGGTGACAAAAGCATCAAAGGCGGATGCGCCTTGGTCTACAGGCGTTGCAAATTTTCCTGCCGGCCAGCCTGAATTTCCCGTTGCATTGACAACCCCATCGTCTGGCACAAAATCGACGGATCCCAGTAATCCAGATCCATATTCACAATCCCGGATGGCAACCCACTCAAAGTCAAGGACAGCACCAAAATTATTTTTGAGTTCGAATGGTGTTCCAATTGTACTTGAAGCAAAGAGCAGGCGATCATCGGTTTGACCCGACAACTGAAATGTCCCGCTATTATCAAAAATCTTACCACTGCCAATTATAATTCTACCGGTACTGACCGCTGATACTGAGGCGCTTGGGAGAAGTGTCAGATGTCCGCCAATTGTCAGTTCGCCTCCCGTGATCAAAGTGGCAATACCAGTGTTAGCAAAGGTAAGAGGTCCATTAATTATTGTATGTTCCAGGTCAATTGCTTGATTAACTGTTCCGCCGATTTGTAAACCGTATCCTGCGGCAGAAGGAATCGTAAATGTTGTTGAGGTTACACCTTCCTCCTTAAGATCACCTTCAATCCACACGTCAGTTGCATTATCAATTACTGGATTATTGGTGTTGTTTTTTTGGAACGTTAGGTCTCCACTGACAGCCAACTGAGCATTGTTAACATTCATTTTCGCTGTGCCTTCGTGACTAATAATCTTTATGGATGCCATTGTTATAGAAGTTGTTGATGCAGAACCACTGCCAGTATTGTTTATAGTCAGTTTGGCCTCGCCACTGCCGTAGGATTGAATCAGCACGGCTTGGGTGGATATCGTGCCTTCAAGCAAGGTGAGTGTGATATTACCGGTATTCAAGGCCTTGACCGTTATTGTTCCGTATGTTCTTGCTGGGAGAGTGATACTTACATCGCTATCACTGGCTTCTGCTATAATGTTCACTACATCTGGAACGTTTGCTAGGGTTATACCGGCGGAGGGTACGGTCCCGGAATTAAAGGTGGCAGTTTCGCCCGCTTTCGGCACGTTCTCATCGGCAGGATTTCCCTGCCAGTTATCCCCATCGCCCCAGTCGTTCGGTTGACTGAGTCCATTCGTCCATATTTGGTCATCCGCAGATAGTAAACTTGAAAACAGGAATAGGGAAATCAACAAAGTCAAAGTGATTTTGCTCGATTTCAAAAACGCTGAAGTATTCATAAACGAGTGTCCTCAAAAATCAATATACGACACATTAGTTTGTTTCAAAATCTCACCAATGTGCTGTAAGAATCCCAACGCATTTACTATTTAACTTATTACATTAATTCCATAATTGTTGGGCAATTTAGTTATTGTAATAGATCTCTTGCGAAAGTCCGAATTAACATTGAGCCTTTATAGGCGAGAATTTTTTTGAGACTAGCGTTTAACTTCTAGAAAGTTTTTTTAACCTTTAAGTAGGCGTCGCGGTGGACAAAGACACTTGATATAAAGTGTCTAGTATTTTTCTGGCTGCGAAATGATCCCCGATCCCCAAGTTGGTTCTTTAATAATAACATGTTTTAGATCTATTTTAATCTAGATTTTGCTGGTAACTTCGAGCAAATTGCATGCCATTGGGTATACGAATGGTGGTGCTAAGCTGAATGGCACATCAAATTCGGTTGGCTTTTTACAGTGGTAATTTAGATAGGGTACCACTTCCAAAATCATTTGGATTTAATCATGTCTTATGCTATAATTACCGGCACCATGGAAAAGTTTTCCTAAATGGATCGTGAAAATTATGAAATTTGTTTCGTTTGCGAAGTTGAAACTATTAACAATTTTTAGGAGATAGCACTAAATGGCACATGAACTTCCAGTATTACCTTATAGCCACGACGCTTTAGAACCCTACATTGATGTGAAAACGATGGAAATTCATCATGGTAAACATCATCAGGGATATGTGACTAAATTGAATGACGCCCTTGAAGGAAATAGCGATTTGGCAGGTTTATCGGTTGAGGATCTTTTGAGCCAAATTGATAGCGTCCCCGAAGGGATACGCCAAGCTGTGATTAACAACGGCGGAGGCCATGCTAACCATTCGCTGTTTTGGTCAATCCTCTCACCAAACGGTGGAGGCCCTCCAACTGGGGAACTGGCGACTGCTATTGAGGCCGCATTTGGATCCCTTGAAGCAGGTCGTGAGGAGTTTACGACTGCGGCTAGCACTCGTTTTGGTTCTGGCTGGGCGTGGCTGGTTGTTGACGGGAATGGCGATCTCAAGATCTATTCAACCGCCAATCAGGATAGCCCGATTATGAATGGTGACACACCGATTATCGGTCTGGACGTATGGGAGCACGCTTACTATTTGAATTATCAGAATCGTCGTCCAGATTACATTGAGGCGTTTATTGACAATGTTATTAATTGGGATGAAGTTACCAGGCGCTACGCTGAAGCAAAAGGATAGTGTACAAAAATCTTGACAGTCCTGGCTGTCTTGTGTATACTTCCATGTTCATCCAAAAGCTTTGAAGGGAAGGAGTAGGTCGGAAGGTCTTGATAGACAGAGAGGGAAATGCGAAGGCTGGAACGTTTCCTCAAGAAACCCCGATTGAACATCGTCCTGGAGCTGTCAGCCTGAAGCTTGTCGTTAGTTAAGTAGGGCTGGTCGGTTGATACCCGTAATCGTATTGAAATAAGAGCCTTTTTGGGTTTGTAACGCAATAAGGAATTGGAGTGGTACCGCGGTAAGGTTTTTGCCCTTCTCGTCTCCATCGTTTTGGAGCGGGCGGGGCTTTTTTATTCCGGATTCTATTCACAATCACTATGGGGTATAGGAACATGCTAATGCGAGGAGCGAATCTTCTTATTGAGAGCCTAAAGCGCGAGAATGTAGAATATATTTTCGGTCTTCAAGGGGGGGCCGCAATGCCTATCTTTGATGCGCTCTACGATGCTGAAGGTATTAAGCTTATCACGATGCGGCATGAACAGGGAGCGGCACATGCTGCTGACGGGTATGCGCGTGCAACCGGTAAAGTTGGTGTAGCATTGGCGACCTCTGGTCCTGGTGCTACAAATCTTGTAACTGGAATTGCAACAGCTCACATGGATTCAATTCCTATGGTCGCAATTACCGGACAGGTTCCAACTCAATTAATCGGTAACGATGCATTTCAAGAATGTGATGTTCTAGGTGTAACACGTCCAATTTGCAAGCATAGCTATCTGATTAAAGACAGTTCCGAGGTGCCGGAGGTTGTGGCGGAAGCTTTCCATATCGCTAGTACGGGGCGACCGGGGCCGGTTGTTATCGATTTTGCAAAGGATGCACAGATTGCTGAGTCTGAATTCTATTATCCCGAACAAGTTGATTTGCGTAGTTACAGTCCGACTACCGAAGGACATCCGCGTCAGATTGCCAAGGCCGCTGAACTGATCAAGGCTGCTAAGCGCCCAATAATTTATGCTGGAGGCGGCGTTATACTCTCGAAAGCATCTGAAGAGTTGCGTGAATTGGCAATTAATGCGCATATGCCGATTACTGTGACCTTGATGGGGCTGGGAGCATTTCCTGAAACTCATGAGCTGGCCATGGAAATGCCTGGTATGCACGGATCGTGTTGCGCCAACTACGCATTTACCGATGCGGATCTGGTGGTGGCAATCGGCGCTCGATTTGATGATCGGGTGACAGGAAAATTGGAGGTGTTTTCACCCAAGTCAAAAAAGATTCACATTGATATTGATCCATCTTGCATCGGAAAAAATGTTTGGGTCGATGTGCCGATTGTTGGGGATGCCAAAAATGTTTTACGCGAACTCAACAAGCAAGTTGAAAGAAAAACGGATATCGATCCCTGGTTACGCCAGATTGATGAATGGAAAACGAAGTACCCATTCGAATACCGCCAAAAAGGCGATAAAATTATGCCACAGTACGTTATTGAAGAAATCTATAACTTGTATCCGGACGCAATGGTTACTGCGGATGTCGGGCAACATCAGATGTGGGCTGCTCAATATTTCAAGTTTACAGAACCTCATCAATGGCTTAATTCTGGCGG
Source organism: Candidatus Poribacteria bacterium (assembly GCA_012963885.1). GTDB lineage: Bacteria > Poribacteria > WGA-4E > WGA-4E > UBA9662 > UBA9662. The sequence continues at coordinate 11,272 of DTUY01000018.1, forward strand.
TTTGGGAACGATGGGGTTCAGTCTGCCGGCGATGATAGGCGCTCAGATTGGCCGGCCGGATAAAACTCAAGTTAATATCAACGGTGATGGTTCTTTCATCATGACGATTCAGGAACTTGTACCAGCAGTATCAATGAAACTGCCATTGAAGATCTTTATTATCAATAACATGTATCTTGGTATGGTACGTCAGTGGCAAGAACTTTTCTTTAACAAGAGATATGCCGCTGTAGACTACCATGATAATCCTGATTTTGCTAAGCTTGCTGAAGCTTTTGGTGCCACGGGTATTCGGATTGAAAAAATTGAAGATGTTCGCCCCGCACTTGAACGGGCTAAGGAAATTGAGGATGGTCCAGTTGTTATCGATTTCATCGTTGACGAAGAAGAGAACGTTTTTCCCATGGTTCCATCGGGTAAGGGTTTGGGTGATTTGGTTCGAAACGAAGAAGAGGCGGGTAAGGGTTTGGGTGGTTTTATTCGAGGGTTAGCCTAGTGGCTGAGGGAAGACACATTTTCTCTGTCTCGGTTGAAAACAAGTTCGGAGTTCTGGCCAGAGTGGCGGGCTTGTTTAGTGGTCGAGGGTTTAATATCGACAGTCTCTCAGTTGCTGAGACAGAGGATCCGAATACATCCCAGATGACGATTGTTACGCATGGTAATGAGGCTATTATCGAACAGATTGAGAAGCAATTGAATAGGCTGATTGAGGTCATCAAAATTAAGGACATGACCAAAGAGAATCATGTCGAACGGGAGATGATTCTTGTAAAGGTAGCGGTCGATACGTCCAAACGGGGCGAGGTACTGCAAATCGTCGATATCTTCCGCGCTCGGACAATTGATGTGGCTTCTGGGTCGTTAACAATCGAAATCACGGGTGATGAAAGCAAATTAAGTGCGATCACCGATATGCTAAGACCATATGGTATTCGTGAGCTTGTACGTACGGGTAAAGTCGCCATTATGCGCGGTACGGGGAAACAGTAAAAGAGATTACTAAACATTAATTTAAATTCTTGATTTGGAGACATTCACTTTAGGAGAGATCTGATGGCAACGATTTATTATGATAGCGATGCAAATTTTGATTTACTCAAGACGCGAACAATTGCTGTGATTGGTTATGGGAGCCAGGGACATGCACAAGTGTTAAATTTGCAAGACAGCGGTGCCAATGTAATCGTGGGACTTCGGCCAACGAGTCGATCGGTTTCCGAAGCTGAATCAAACGGTTTAACAGTAAAAAGCGTTGAAGATGCTGCCGCTGAGGGGGATATCATCCAGATATTGATTCCGGATGAGCTACAAGGGACTGTATATACAAGTCAGATTGAACCGAATCTGGAAGATGGGAACATGATAATGTTTTCTCATGGTTTCAGCATCCATTTCGGTCAAATTGTGCCGTTACAGAATATTGATGTTGCAATGATTGCACCTAAAGCGCCTGGACACCTTGTTAGGCGTGTTTTTACAGAAGGAGCTGGCACACCTTGCCTCCTCGCGATTCATCAGGATGTGACTGGTCAAGCAAAAGATCTAGCCCTTGCTTATGCTAAGGGTATTGGTGGAGCGCGTGCAGGAGTCATTGAAACAACTTTTCGTGAAGAGACCGAGACAGATCTTTTTGGAGAACAAGCGGTTCTCTGCGGAGGAACTACAGCGCTGATAAAAGCGGCCTTTGAAACGCTTGTTGAAGCGGGATATCAGCCGGAAATGGCATACTTTGAATGTTTACACGAATTGAAACTAATTGTTGATCTCATTTACGAAGGGGGACTTTCTTGGATGCGTCATTCGATTAGCAATACGGCTGAGTATGGTGATCTAACACGCGGCCCAATTGTAATCGATGAGCATGTTAAGGCAAAAATGAAATCGATTTTAGAAGATGTACAGAGTGGCAAGTTCGCCCGTGAATGGGTGCTGGAAAATCAGGCCAATCAAACAGTATTACAATCTCTTCGTCGAAATGAAGCAGAGCACGATATTGAAAAGGTGGGAAAAGATCTGCGTAGCATGATGAGTTGGATTGAAGAAAACTAGACAATAACAAAACTATAAGCCATTGAAGCGCTGCCTTGAGAATTTAGGACTAATAGGCGGCTCTTTTTATGCCTATTGATTTCTTTCTTCAAGAATTTTTGCGTAACGAAATTTATACTCAGTTCGTTTTCCTTCTGGAAACAATTAATATCCGAAGGGGAATTGTATGCCTGTAGGTCGACAGCTCATTGTGTGGATGTCTATAATACTGGTATTAAGTTTTATCTTATTTAGCAAATTAAGGGATGTCTCTGCAATTGCTGAGGAACTGTTACCGGATGAAACTCCACTTAGCTTTAGAGAGATTCTAGCTGAATCAATTAACTCTGATGTAAGTGAGGTCACATCTACCCAGAACTTAATCGAAGGTTCGATTCTAAAGGAGCGGGGAGAAGAATTTACCGAATTTAATTCCGCAAAATTTGATATTCCTATTAAGAAACCAACCCTTTCTATAGAGACTTATCTGGTCAGAAGGAATGAAAATCTGTGGAAAATCGCACAGGATAATGGTCTTGATGCGTTTACTTTGTTAAGTGTTAATAAGCTGAGAAATGGAAATTTAATTCGACCTGGTCAATCAATCAAAGTTCCAAATCAGCGTGGAATTCTCCACAAGGTAGTCAAGGACGAGTCTTTGGAAGAAATAGCCATCCGTTATCAGGCAAGCATTAAAAAAATTATTGAGTCTAACGGTATGCTTGATCCGGATACAATATACGCTGGCACAGAACTCTTTATTCCGGGTGCTAAGCTAAATGAATCTTTCCGCAAGAAATTAATTCCACCGCCTTACAAGCCGAAATTTTTAATGCCTGTCTCTGGGCGGTTAACAAGTGGATTTGGATACCGTATCCACCCGATCTTAAAAAAAAGGCGAATGCACAAAGGAATTGATATCAGTTCAAGATATGGTTCTAACGTCAAAGCGGCAGTCGGCGGTTTTGTGACCTACAGCGGTCAAATGGGAAATTATGGAAATCTGGTAGTTATTGATCACCAAAATGGTTTTGAAACGCGTTACGCCCATAATTCTCGTTTAAAGGTCAAAAAGGGGGATAGGGTTCATCAAGGACAGACTGTCGCTCTTGTCGGGAATACAGGGCGTTCAAACGGTACACATCTACATTTTGAAATTTGGAAGAATGGGGAAGCTATTGATCCCATTCATTATCTAAAGTAATGTTAGGAGATTCAACTGTCATGAAAAATTATGTTTTTAGGATCGTAGTTGTTGTTGCAATCGGTCTTACCTTGGGTTGTGCAGATCGACCGGATCGGTATGAGGAGCCAGACCCTGAATCACCTGAAGCCCTAGCAGCTGAAGCTCTCAATCTGGCTCAGGAAGCGATGAAAGCCGCCGGAATTGACATTGAATTCAATGATTTGGGTGACCTTGCCGAGCTGTCTTCGATTCTACCGACACCGGAGAAGTTAACTAGTTTGAATGACCAGCAGGTTGGTCACATGCAAACCGCGACTGATGAAATGTACAAAATCTTGGAAGTCGTTGGCGAATCTGGAAGTGTGCCTGGTGCACCATTGAACCCTGCCAAGGATATTCAGCCGATTCTATCTGATGCGGATCTCCTTCTTGTAAACTTGCATTTATCGTACCTGAATGTGCTTGAGGCAGTTAGATCCCTTTCGGTTACTGGGGAAGATATCTATAAAATCGAATACTCACAAGATGCCGGATATGCATTTAAGTTGACTGAGTCAGGACAGGCCAAACTGGATCAGGCAAAACCTGGGGAGTTTATCCGTGACCTCAGCGAAGCACAGCGCCAAGCGATTGTCGATTCACTTTTTATACTAACTGGTGCCAAAGTGGAAGTGAGTAACTTACCAGGCATGGTGCGAACAATTAAACGTATGGATTGGCAGAATGCTATTTATCATTTGGATGAGATGTTAAGTTTGGCTGAAAAGATAGCTCCGGATCTAGGTGTTGCCATGATTGATTTTAATGACGTTATTGCTGATGCACTTTCAAAGGGTGTAATTGATCAGGTAACGGAATGGGGGTTTAAGATCGAAAACTACGATGATGTAATGAATAAGATCAAAAATTTAGTTTCAGATGAAGCTAAGAAGCAAATTAGCGGTTAGGGGGGTGAAATGAGATTGAATGATACCGGTGATGTTGTGAAAATAGTTGCTATGTTCATATTGTTGATTATTGCTGGCAGCTTGTTATATACCGACGTAAATGCAGAAGAAGATCAAAAACCGCTTTACCTTTTCAGAAGCGCGCGCGCTTCTGCATTGGGGAACGCCTATGAAGCGATCGCCGATGATATTTACGCTGTGCATTATAACCCAGCTGGTTTGACCAACATTGGTGAAACGATTTTTCAACTAATGGCTGTACGGGGACGTTTTACTTCTGATGTTGTTGAAGAAGCTTCAACAATGCAGGATTTTGTCAACGAAACGATAGTGCCGTTGACAGACTCGAATAACCCGTTAATGGATCCAACCCTTTCAGCGCAGAGAGAAGCTCTCGTTACAAGGGCTGAAGAAATTCTGAAAAGACGTATCGGTTTCGGTTTGGATCTGCCTGCGTTTGGTTTAGTTTTACCAATGGCCGATAGAAAGTTAGCTTTAGGTGTATCCTTTATACCGATGACTCAGACAAATACAAGCTTTCGTATCGTTAAGCGTGGTTTACCATGGCCTGACCCTGTAATGGAAATGTTTGATAATCAGGTGATCTATCGTGTCGCATTTCAAGGATCGTTGGCGACTGCTGTATCATATAACCATGATTTGAATGCATCTTTTCTGAAGTCGATAAAAATCGGTGCCGGACTAAGGTTAATTCGTCGCAGTATTTTTACTGACGAAGACAACCCGTTTATGATTGCCGATGTGTTGAACCCAGATGAGTTTAAAAAGAATTACTTCAATGTGGGTGATGAAGGATTTAGCGGTTACGCACGCGATAATTTTGAGACATCGACTGGTTACAGTGTTGATCTCGGTTCATTATTGACACCTATGGATGGGTTGAATCTTGGGCTTACGTTCAGAAATCTGGTGAGTGGCATATCTGATCAGTCTTTTCCTCCTAACTTCACTATGGCAGTTGCGGCTAAACCTTTTAGTCTGCTAAATGTTGACAATAACTTACTGGATCTAACGCTCGCTGCTTCTTGGGATGATCCTAACGGTGATGATAATCTGGGTGGTTTTGCCCTCGATCAGTATACCGATCACATCCATCTGGGAGCTGAAGTGCGATTGTTGCCTGGGCAACTGGTCGAAGTTGCATTAAGAGCAGGAAACAATCAAGGTTTCCCGACTGTCGGAACAGGCCTCAGGATATTTAAATTTTTGAACTTGGACGTTGCCTGGTATGGTGATTTAGAAGCGGATTGGCTGGTTGGTTCAATGGAAGTCAGTTTTTAATCTGGATTTTAAAATAACCGCATTAATTTGAACAGAAATGCAGGCTTTGTGGTTGATCTTGCATGGCCTGTTTTTTTTGGCAGGGATTAGTCAGCGGGATTGGTCTTACCGTTGAATTGATTCATTGTGACATCAATACCATCTGTAATGAAGATTTCCACCGCTTCTGCTGCCTGTGATATTGCAGACTTGATTTCATCGATTTCTTGATCTGAAAATTTGGCCAAGACATGGTCGGTGAATTCACCACTTGGTTTTCCAATCCCAATGCGGATTCGCGAGAATGCGTCGCTATCCAGATGTTTGATAATGGATTGCATGCCTTTCTGTCCACCGTGAGTTCCTGATCTACGGCATCGCAATACCCCTAAATCCAGATTCAGGTCGTCATAAAGCACGCATAACTTTTCAAGATCAATCCCATATTTTTCAACCAGCATGGATACAGCAACACCACTGTGATTCATATAGGTCATCGGCTTGGCAAAGATCAGTTTGTGGTCTGCTTTTTTTGGATCGGGTTGTTCGGCAACAAGTGATTGACATACATTTTTAAACTGGGCCAAATTCCGTTGGGCAAGAAGTTGATCTATAACACAAAAACCGACGTTGTGGCGGGTGTTTTCGTATTGTGATCCCGGATTCCCGAGTCCCACAATTAGCTTACTCATTCAGATTCCAGATTGTGCCTCATAATCAGCAATCTGCGATTCAAATTGTAGGGTCCAACCGATTTCATCAATACCTTTCAGCATACAGTCCTTCTGAAAATCATCAATCTCAAAAGAATGGGAAACAGTATCTGGCTGGATTACTAATTGTGCGTCAAGGTTAATTTTAAGTCGATAATTATCTTCAGATGCTACCGCCAACATCAATTCTTCCACGGCTTCGGTTGATAGAATCACCGGCAGGATTCCATTTTTGCAACAATTGTTTTTAAAGATGTCTGCAAATGAGGGGGCGATAATTACACGGAAGCCATAGTCACGTAAAGCCCAAGGAGCATGTTCTCGCGAGCTTCCACATCCAAAATTTGTGCCGGTGATTAGTACAGTTCCATCTTTATATTGGTTGTGATTGAGTATAAAATCTGGGTTAGTGCTGCCATCATCAAAGTACCGCCAATCATAAAACAGAAATTCTCCAAACCCTGTCCGTTCGATCCGTTTCAGAAATTGCTTGGGAATAATTTGATCTGTATCGATGTTAATTCGATCTAATGGCACACAAAGGCCGGTATGTTCTAGGAATGGTTCCATTTAATTAACTCCTTAGTTTCCCCAGGTACGGATATCGACGAATTTCCCTTCAATAGCGGCTGCAGCAGCCATTTGTGGGCTTACCAAGTGGGTTCGGCCATCTTTACCTTGCCTGCCTTCAAAATTTCGGTTGGATGTACTAGCACATCGTTCACCGGGTTGAAGAACGTCATCATTCATGGCTAAGCACATGCTGCAGCCGGCCTCTCGCCATTCAAACCCCGCTGCTCGAAAAATTTCATCCAGTCCCTCGGTTTCCGCTTGACGCTTGACGGCTTGCGAGCCTGGCACGACGATCGCATTGACGTTCGAAGATACTTTCCGATCTTTCGCAATTTCTGCAGCTGCTCGAAGATCCGTGATGCGTGAGTTCGTACAACTGCCGATAAAAACCTTGTCAATCGCAATCTGTGTAATTGGAGTGTTCGGCTTGAGATCCATGTATGCCAGTGCGTTTTCAGCAGCTTTTTTCTGACTCTGGATCGGCATCTTGTCTGGATCAGGTATGGTTTCTGTAACATTAATAACCATGCCAGGATTTGTCCCCCAAGTGACCTGCGGCGCTAGGTCTGTAGCTGATATCGTGATTGAATGATCATATGTTGCGTCTGAATCAGTCGGTAATTTTTTCCAGTTGGCGACAGCGTTATCAAAGTCCTCGTCTTTCGGAGCAAATTCACGACCGGCGATATACTCGTAGGTTTTATCATCGGGAGCGATCATGCCCGCACGGGCACCAGCTTCAATCGACATGTTGCAGATTGTCATCCGTTCTTCAATACCCAGTGACTTTATAGCTGAGCCAGTATATTCGACTACTGTCCCGGTACCACCGTCTATATCGATCTTGCCGATAATTGATAGAATAATATCTTTAGCCGTTACACCAAATTGAAGTTGTCCATCTATACGGATTTCAAAGGTTTCAGGCTGGTGTTGAAGCAAACATTGCGTGGCTAGAACGTGCTCAATTTCGCTGGTGCCGATGCCAAATGCAAGCGCGCCAAATGCACCATGTGTCGACGTATGACTGTCACCACAGACAATTGTCATGCCGGGCTGTGTGATCCCCAGTTCTGGGCCAAGGACGTGGACGATTCCCTGATTTGAATGGTGAAGATCATAAAGCCTAATCCCAAATTCCTCGCAATTTTTTGTCAACGTTTCCATCTGCTTTTTTGATATCAAATCAGTGATTGGTAACGACCGGTCTGTTGTTGGAACGTTGTGATCCATGGTGGCGAACGTTTGGTCTGGTCGACGTACTTTTCGGTTTGCCAGACGAAGCCCTTCGAAAGCCTGAGGGGAGGTAACCTCATGGACTAAATGTATGTCAATATACAAAACCGTAGCTTCGCTTTCCGATTCCCGGACAACGTGGTTATCCCAGATTTTTTTAAACATTGTCTTGGGGGACATTTTAATATTTCCTAGAGTTTATAGTGGCGCTTTCTCAAACATATTTATTTTATCAAATCTTTAGTTCTGCTGTCAATGTTCCTGTACTATCAGCTTCTGTTTGCAGTCTGAAGTACAAATTTGTTACACTGATGATATCGTTAGATTGTTGAGAGATGAATTTTGAATATAATGTTCGGCTCAGCAATCGACGATAACTGGCATTTTTATTTCAACTCCTTCTCTCCAATTTCGGCCAACTATGTTTATGCACTATTTCAAGCGCAAATTGATCTTATTTTTTCTGTTTTTTATTGTACTGAACGGGTGTTCAGTGATTCGCAGGGGACATCTGCTGCGAAGACAGGAGACTGTTGATCCATTTATATTGCGGAATCGACAATGGAAAGAACAAATTAGCTTAGCTGATCAGGCGTTACTGGATCGAAATTTTCCGCTAGCACTTGAAGCTTTTCAGAATGCTTTGTTGATAAAGCCGAAGCAGAGTCATCCCCACATTGAGATAGCAAAAATATATCTTCAGACTCAGGACTACGAGAAAGCACGAGATGCCTTTTCCAAGTATATAGCGTTGGAACCTAAGGATCGAAATGCGCGAAATTACCTTGGTTACATTCACGAAAAGCTTGGAAATTATGCAGCAGCTATGGAGCAATTTGAAAATTCGTTACGAATTAATTCGCGTGATTTGTATGCATTAAACCATCTTGGTTTAGCATACAAGCAGACGGGTAGACTTGATGATGCTGAGGTGATATTGCGGAAAGCCTTAGCCATTGATCCAGTATGTCAAAGAACCGAAAGCAAGAATTTGCATAACTATCTGGCACTTATCTTTCAAGAGCGTGGAGATATCGGTGAAGCCATTGCGGAGTTTCGAGAGTCTCTTCGGCTTTTCCATGACGATGTTTGGGCTCGACAACAACTGGGTGCTATTTTTGAGGATAAAGGTCGGCATTTTGAAGCACAAATCCAATACAGCAAAATATTGGAGATAGATTCGGAAAACCTGTTTGCCAAAGATCGTTTGCGAGCCTTAAACCAGATATCTATACCAAATGTTGTTAAGGTAAGTCCTGTCGATATCATTGAGATCGATGAAGAGAAAATCATCGAAGATGGATATCTGGTGGAAACCATATATCCGAATGCGGATGCTGTTATCTTGCTTAATCAGTTTTCTCATGAAATTTTGACTAATGGTCAAACTCGTTATACCACACATCAGATAATTAAACTGTTAACGTATCGTGGTATTAAGCAATACGATGACATCGCTATTCCATATAATCCGGATGTTCAGTACCTCACCGTTAATCAAGCTCGTACTGTTTTGTCTGATGGATCGATGCATCAGTCGGAGGTGTTTAACAGGGTAACACCTCCAGGACTGCTTGAGTATAATTTGTATTCTGATACTGTGTGGCACGTGATTTCGATGTCAGCACTTGAACTGGGTTGCACAATTGAATATCAGATTTCAATTGAAGATGCAGTAGCCTCCGGTGGCGAAAACCGTTTCTGGGGAGGATTTCATTTTCAGTCAACTAATCCAACGTTGCAGACGAACTATGCACTTCGGTTGCCGAGGGATCGAGGTTTCCGGTGGAAGGCGGTGAATTGCATGATCGAACCGCAGATTGTGTTGGATAATGAGATTGTAACTTACCTCTGGCACTATGGCGAAACTCCGGCAATCCGTGAAGAAGTTGGAATGCCTAACATCAATGAGGTCGTACCACGATTCAGTTTTTCGTCCTTTGAATCGTGGGATGAAGTTTCGAATTGGTATCGGGAGTTAGCTAAAGATCGATACGATTTCGATCCAAAAATTGAGCGGATAGTCAATAATTTAACCTCTGATCCAGAAAAACAGCACAAGAAAATTCGAGCCATCTACAATTTTGTCACAGGCAAAATTCGATATGTTGGAATCGAGTTAGGAAAAGGTGCATATCAACCTTCTTTAGCTAGCCAAGTATTATATAGACGTTATGGTGATTGTAAGGACAAAACGACTTTGATGATATCAATGCTCAATCAGATTGGTGTGGAGGCGTTTCCAGTTTTAATCAATCCGTCACCTTTTGAACGGATTGATCTAGATATACCATCGACTGGTCAATTCAGTCATCTAATTACAATGATTCCCCAGCAGGATGACGAAATTATGTGGTTGGATCCTACGTCTGAAACCTGTCCTTTTGGGACTCTGCCAGTAAGCGATCAGGGACGTAGGGTTCTGGTAGTAAAAGAAGAGACGGCTGAGTTTCTTGAAACCCCTATAGCGCTACCGGAATTTAATCAATTGATTGTTAATATAAAGATTGTAATTAACTCAGATGGTTTAGTTCGTGGTGAAATGGAGATTCTACCAACTGGACAATACGATATTGATTATCGGTTTACCTACAAGCAGATTAACCCGATCAATATCAAGCAGACTTTTGCGGCTGAATTGAATGGGCGGTTTCCAAGTTTACAGGTTGATCAAGTCCATATGTCAGATCTACAAAACTTAAGTGTACCAACGTGGTTTAGAATTAAATTTCATGTTGATCGAAACATGATGCCAGTGGCTAATGATCAATTTTTGTTTTTGTTTCCTGGTGGTGATTTTGAGAATTATGCTGAGATCTTTGCGCTACCTGAGCGCCAATATTCGCTGGACCTGAGTCACCCGATAAAAGTGGTTAGATCAACCGAAATTTGGATTCCTGAGGGTTGGGATGCGATACTTCCATCGGAAGTTAGTGAGAATTATTGTTTTGCCAGTTTCGGCAGTAAATACAGTTATGAAGACAACATGATTTATGCCCAGTTGAGTTTAGTAGTTAAAAATCCTGTGATTTTGCCAAATGATTATCCAGTGGCAAAAGAGTTTTTTGATCAGCTGGTTCGTGAGGATCAGAAATATTTCATTTTACAAAAGAAAATTGGAGGAACCTAAATGCATCCACTTACAGATCTTGACGTTGCAAGGGGCACTGTTGCTATTCATTGGTTCGAACAGAGCACCTTTGCTCTCAGGGATTCGAGTGGTACCGTTGTACAAGTAGACCCATATTTTCCACGTGATAGATCTCCTGGACAGTTTATTCATGCTGAAGCACCGCTGGATGAGTCTCAGTTGCATACAGATGCAGTACTTTTGACACATGCTCATGGTGACCACACTTGTACTGAATCCATACTGCGTATTCATGCGAACTTCAACAATGTGAAGTATGTAGGACCACATGAGAGTATTCGACAGATCCTGACTGAAACTGATATTCCGGCAGGGCAAACCCATGTAGTTGATGCTGGTGACATAGTTGAATTAGGATCGATGACGGCTTATGCTGTTTATGCCAAACCACCAGCAGGCGATCCAGCGGCGGATATTGCACCTCCGGATGTTACTCACTTGGGTTACGTGATTGATGCTTTTGGAGTAAAGATGTACTTTTCCGGAGATCCAATCAATAATTTTGCTGATCACGATGACCTTGTTACACCGATTGCCGACCTAAATCCAGATATTGGTTTTCTGACAAATCATCCGACCGAAGGTGAATTTCCCTTCTTCAGTGGAAGCGTGAAAATGGCGAGGAGAATAGGGCTCAAGCACGTTGCACCGACTCATCGGGCCTGTTTTGTCAAACGCGATTATAATCCGGAAGAATGGGCTGCAAATTTTTCGGATGCCGACCCGAAACCGATAATCATGGAGCGAAATTCACATATTGTTTACCCGATCTGAAGTTGAGATGGATCTGCTTGACATCATATGGTTGTTTTGCTATAATGGGGGTCGCAATTTTTTAGAGGATAATTTTTATTGTAAGTAAGATTCGATTTCCCGTCGTGGTTATGAAAACCTCTAACTCGATTCCCATGTTTTTTGAGGACCGATGTTAGGTGATTTGAGATCGAGGCCTCATTAATCTCAGTAGAAACTACCGAAAATGCCCATCACCGATTTCAGTTTCGATGATGGGCATTTTATTTTGGTATTGTAAATAAGGAGTTCTTCCTATGGAATTCATCAAACCTCGGATCTATTCTGGTCTTCGGGATCGCCTACCAGAACAGATGAATTATCGCGGATTTGTCGTCTCGAAACTTCAGTCCCTATTTGAGAAGTATGGTTTTGAACCCCTTGAGACGCCCGCCATGGAATTTTACGATATTCTGACCGGAAAATATGGGGAAGAAGCTGAGAATTTAATTTATCGACTTGACTACAGAGATGGAAGGACGCTTGCCTTACGGTATGATCTGACAGTTCCGCTTTCCCGGGTGATTGCCATGAATGCTGAACTGGTTCGACCAATTTTCAAACGTTATCAAATTCAGCAGGTGTGGCGTGGTGAACGTCCGCAAAGAGGGCGTTATCGCGAGTTCACACAGTGTGATATTGATGCGATTGGTAGTGCGTCAATGCTGCACGATGCTGAGATCATCGCTGCAATTTATGAGATGATGATCGGTTTTGGGTTCCATCAATTTGAAATTCTGATTAATAATCGTAAGATCCTCGATGGTATGGTTAAATATGCGGGAGTTGATGATAAATTGAAAGAGGTCTGTCGCTCAATTGACAAGTTGGAGAAGATTGGATCAGACCAAGTTAGGCAGGAACTGGCAAAGTCTGATGTCTCCGTTCAATCTATTGGGAAGATATTTGCTGTAATTGAGATTGATGGAAATCATGAAACGGTCTTGGCCGATTTAGAAAAGATCATTGGTGATGTTGCCCAAGAGGGTGTTGACGAATTGCGTGAGGTTAGATCATATTTATCAAAGCTTGGGATTGATGAGGGATGTTATCGGTTTGATCCGGCATTAGCTAGAGGATTGGATTATTACACCGGCCCGGTGTTTGAAGTCGTCGTCAAGGATGCAAGTATTGGCAGTGTTGTTGGAGGAGGACGTTGGGATACGTTAATCGGTCAATACACTGGCAATAATGTTCCTGCGGTTGGAACTTCTTTCGGGTTGGAACGTTTAATTGATTCAATGGAAAAACTTAACCTTTTGCCCCAAATTAGGACAAAGACTCAGGTGCTTGTCGTTCCGTTTAACACAGAGCTAATCTCTCAGAGCTTGAGTTTTTTAGCTGAACTTAGGTCTGCTGGTGTTAATTCTGAAATTTATGGTGAGCCGAAATCGTTCCGCCAAACTTTCGGTTATGCAAGTCGAAAGGGTATTCCACTTGCTTTAGTTGTCGCACCTGATGAATTAGCAAATGGACAACTGGCAATCCGTAATATGGAGACGCGAGATCAGGTAGTTTGCTCTGTTGATTGTTTTGTTGAAAAGGTACAGAAAATGTTGGCTGAGCTTTAAGCTATAAGATTTTTCTCTTAATGGTCGATAAATGCTATTAACTAAGGATTTTCTTGACACTATTTTGTTATCTTGTTAGAATATATGCCACAATTTTTTGAGGAGAAACTTATTTCCGATGTTACAAATCCGAATCGCACTTTCAAGTAGTTTTTGCCTTCATAGCGTTGCACTTGACACCTATTTTAAAATCGATGATAGGCGATTTGGAAATGAGCCTTAGTTCACACCAGTAGCTCTACAAAAAACGCCCGTCATCGAAACAGAAAATCGATGACGGGCGTTTTTAATTTCAGGAAAATTTAGAGGACGGAAAAATAAAGATGGTTATTATAATGCAAAACGGTGTCACCGAAGAACAAATTGAACAGGTAGTTCAACGTACTCATGCCGCGGGGTTGAAAACTCAAACGAACGTTGGAGAACAATGTACTGTAATCGCGGTCATTGGTGATAAAACAGCACTGAGTGACACTCCAATAGAGTCTATGGCGGGGGTGGCGCGAACCATGCCAATTAGCGCTCCTTACAAGCTTGCGAGTCGACAATTCCATGAAGAAAATACCGTAATTAGCGTTAATGGGGCTAAAATAGGTGGCAAGCAGTTGGCTATGATGGCTGGACCATGCGCGGTTGAAAATACAGAGCAAATTGTTCGAATAGCTAAACATGTTGTGAAGTCAGGAGCACAATTCATTCGCGGTGGTGCATTCAAACCACGCACAGGCCCCTATAGTTTTCAAGGGTATGGTGAACCAGCTTTGGAAATGCTAGCTACTGCACGAGAGGAAACAGGTCTCCGGGTTGTTACAGAGGTAATGACACCACAGGAAGTTGGCCTCGTTGGCAAATATGCCGACGTCTTCCAGCTTGGCACACGTAATATGCAGAACTTTCCCTTGTTACGCGAAGTTGGCAGACACGGGAAACCTGTGATTTTGAAGCGTGGTCTCTCCTCTACCATCGAAGAATGGTTACTCGCTGCTGAATATATTCTTTCCGAAGGAAATCCGGATGTTATTCTTTGTGAACGTGGAATTCGTACTTACGAAACTCACACTCGAAATACGCTTGATTTAAATGCTGTACCAGCTGTAAAAGAACTTAGCCATTTGCCCATTATTGTTGATCCAAGTCATGGTACTGGCATCCGAAGTTATGTTCCGGCCATGGCCAAGGCTGCAGTTGCTGCTGGGGCCGATGGGTTGATCATTGAAGTTCACCATGATCCAGATAATTCGATGACGGGTGATGGTGTGCAATCTCTTTTCCCAGATCAGTTCAATCAACTAATGCAGAGCTTAAGGCAAATTGCTACTGCTGTTGATAGGGAAATTTAACATTTGACCCCAAATTCTTAGTGATTTCGTCATCAGGATTGAGAAAAACTTTCAGGTAGAGATATGATATTGACTGTTCACACGTGTTTCCTATCCTGGGTTAGCAAAATATGCTTGATCAAGTTAGGTTTCAGGTGATTAATTTATTTGGTGAGCGACCAAAGTGAGTACACATAGAATTGCAAAGTGAATGATTATCTTAGGAAAAATGAAATCGGAATGGAGGTCAAAAGATGCCAGATAAAGTAATTATCTTCGATACTACGCTTCGGGATGCAGAACAAACGCCAGGGGCTGCATTAAATAGTGCTGAAAAGTTTGAAATTGCAAAACATCTCGCCCAGTTAAATGTTGATGTGATTGAAGCGGGCTTCCCTAGATCTTCGCCTAGTGATTTCGAAGCCGTTCAGCGGATTTCTAACGAAATTGAAGGTCCGGAAATCTGTGCACTGTCAAGAGTAATAGATCAGGACATCACCGATGCGTGGAATGCCATCAAGTGTTCGCCTAGACCTCGAATCCATACTTTCGTCGGCACATCGGAGATTCATGTTAAAGGAATTATGCGTTCTGACCGAGAAACAGTACTGAAAAAAGCTATCAATGCTGTTACATACGCACGAAGTTTATGCCGAACTGTAGAATTTTCACCGATGGATGCGGCACGGACAGATCCCCGGTACCTATACGAGGTTGTTGAAGCAACCATCTCAGCAGGCGCAACTATCATTAACATTCCCGATACGGTTGGTTATGCTATCCCTTCGGAATTCGGACAGTTAATTAGAAGTATCTGTGAGAATGTTCCGAACATAGATCAAGCCATCATCAGTGTTCATTGCCATAATGATCTTGGTCTCGCTGTGGCTAACAGCCTGGAAGCCATTAAGAACGGTGCCAGACAGATTGAGTGTACTATAAATGGTTTGGGTGAACGTGCAGGAAATACGTCGATGGAAGAAATTGTAATGGCAATCAGGACACGTGGAGATCACTTTGATCTAGTCTGTACTGAGGTAAATACAAAAGAGATTGTCCCAATTAGCCGCTTAGTTAGCCGTTTGATGGGTATACCTGTTGCGCCGAATAAAGCCATTGTCGGTTCGAACGCCTTTGCACACAGTTCCGGAATTCATCAGGATGGTGTAATTAAACAGCGTGATACCTTTGAAATTATTGATCCAGAAGATGTTGGTTTGAAAGAAAGCCTAATTATCTTAAGTCCTCGTTCCGGACGCAATGCTTTACGTCACCGTTTAGAGATACTGGGATATCAAGTTGATGGAGAACAACTTGACAAGATCTATGAGCGTTTTCTAACCGTGGCAGATAAAAAGAAGGAGGTTCACGACGCTGATCTCGACGCGATTATGAGTGATGAAGTGCGGTCGATCCCTGAAACATACAGCTTTGAGTACATTCAGGTTTTGAGTGGAACTCGGGTTTCAGCCACAACAACGATTGGACTTCAGATTCAAGGCGAAATTATCGAAAAAGCTGCGACGGGCGATGGTCCAGTTGATACCGCCTACAAAGCAATTGATCTCATCACAAACTTACCGCTTAAACTGGTTGATTATAGCATTAGATCTGTTACCGAAGGTAAAGATGCGATTGGCGAAGTCACAATTAAGGTGCAAAACGGTGCCCATCTTGTTACTGGTTACGGTGCAAGCACGGACGTGATTGAGGCGAGTGCAAGAGCCTATGTTGATGTGGTTAACAAGGTCATTCACCAAGATAGCAGATGATTTGCCCATGATAGTTGAAATTTGGATAATTCCATTTGATTATTCAATTTCATCTGGGTTATGGTTGTTCAAAAACTCCCTTAGTTCTTCTAAGCCTTCTTCAATATCGTTGGATCTGTGATCCTCAGTATCCTCCAGAATATGGTGGATAATGTCAGCCAATCGGGAAAAACGAAATTTCCATTGGCAATGTTTCAGGTTGGACAGACTGTAGTGCTGAAGAAGCCGATGCCAAAAATCGTCTCCGTAGTTCCGATGCATATAATATAAGTCGTGAGCCGGGTCACTGACGCGAATATCTTCAAAGTCGATGATACCCGCAATTTCACCCTTTTCTTCATTGAACAAAATGTGTCTTGGTTGAAGGTCTCCATGAATTAATGAAGGTTGGTAAGAAAAATCACTTTCATTGTTAACGTAGAAATCAAACCATTTTTGGCACTGTTCCTGCTCAGTTGGACTGAGGTTAGGATACACTTTTTGTCGAGAAAATTGCAACATGTCCCGCACTGGCAATTCCATCGTTTCTCTAAATGGTATGGAATAGGTCATGGCGTCCTCAATTGGGAAGTTGTGTAGAACCTTCAAGAAGTGAGCGACCTGCTGCACCACTTTTTCCCGTTGATCCATCGATAGTCGGTGGTAATATTTTCCCTCGAAAGGTTGGCCTGAAATCATTGGGTAAACACAAAAAGGGAGTCCGTTGCTCATGTACCCCACATGCTGAAACTGCGGAATGGCAATTTGTAACTGCGGTTGTAATTGCGGCAATAACCTTTCTTCCCAACGCAGTCTCCTGACGGAATCGCGATGTCTGGCACAACGAATAATGTAGTCTTGATTTAATGTATAGGTGCAGAAGCTGGATCCCTGCCCACAAAATCGCAGTTCTCGAATCGGCCAATCGGGGAAATGCTCGTTGATTAAGCTACGAACTACCGTTTTTTTATAAGTTGGATCACGACTACTATGTCGGTTTGATCTACTACTGCTGGTATGAGAATGTCGTTTTCCGCTTTTCCGACTGGATGTGGGAAGTAACTTATTCTGTTGGATCAGTCTTCTTATGGACTTTTGAGAGGCTGTACAGAGGTGTTGTAACCGATTAATTTGCGCATCTTTCTCCTTAACCTGACTCCAGAGACATGCAATTTGTCCTTGTAGATCCTGAATGTGTTTTTCTTCTTTGCTTAAAATTTCAGGCGATTTTTGGCTGATATTAATTTACCTTCGATCTTTCAGATTCGCCCAAGTTGTTGTCAGTAAACCGGTAGGATTGACAGGTGTGGTATCGATTTCAGGATCAAAGAAGATTTCAATCTCCCAAAGACTCGGCTCGTCAGATGCTCCGGTGGTCTTGGTTACATGATACTGCAGGATAGTTGTGTTGACTGTATCGAAAGTCAAAATATGATCTGGAACCACGACTGGCTTTTTTTGATTGCCTGGATGATTGGCAGAGGCATCTGCATTTGCTGGTTTCAGAGTTAAGCCTTTTACTTCCTTTAAAGTCTCATTGTATTCAATGGTGTGTCCGCGGAGACGAGATCGAAACTCAGTAACATGTACTCGATTAACCTTCTGCTTGTTCTTCCAGGTGAATTTAATCCAAGTATCCACATCATCATTTTTTGCATTCCACCGCGTATCAAAATTTTCATCGTTAATGTGAATAACAGGATGGTCTTGACCGTCTGTTTTCAACTTCGCCAGGGGAGCGATATTCTTGAGGTCTTTATGTCCTTGACCGTAGGTTGGAACAATCAAAAAGGCCAATAGGATGAATGACAGAATTAGATTTTTCACTGAAATCTCCTTGTTAGGTTATTATTTTACTTAAATATTCAATGATGTTTATCACATCAGGATAGAGTCTATTATCAATGCCAATCACGAACGAGTTGAATCAACAACCTGACACCATAGCCGGATCCTCCTTTCGAAATATATGAAGAGCCCTTGATGTCAAAGGCCGTACCACCAATATCAATATGAGTCCATGAATAACCTTCAGCGAACTTTTTCAGAAACGTACCACCAACAATAGCACCTGCTGTTCCATCACCGGTGTTTTTTACATCCGCAACTTCGCTCTTAAGTGCCTCTTCATAATCATCCCAAAGTGGCAACTGCCAGACACGTTCATGCGTTTTTTCAGCAGCTGAAATGATCCGGTCCACTAGTTTCTGATCTGTTCCCATTATACCTGCGGTGGAGCGGCCGAGTGAGGTCACAACCGCACCTGTCAACGTGGCGAAATCTATTACTGCTTCAGGTTTAAAGTTCTTAGCGTATCCAAGTGCATCGGCTAGTACCAGACGCCCTTCAGCATCGGTATTGAGGATCTCGATCGTTTTCCCTCCATACGAGGTAACGATATCACCTGGACGTTGTGCTGTCCCGCTTGGCATATTCTCGCTGGCAGCAATAAGACCAACAACGTGCAAATCCGGCTTGAGTTCTCCAATTGCTTGCATGGCACCCAGTACAGTCGCTGCGCCTGCCATGTCGTCCTTCATGGTCTCCATACCGCTGCCACTTTTCAGGGACAGACCACCGCTATCGAATGTAATGCCTTTGCCTACTAAAACAAGGGTGTCTTTTTCATTGGCTTCTTCAAAACCGTATTCAAGGATTACAAACCTCGGTTCTTCAAGACTTCCCTGTGAGACACCAAGCATGGCGCCGAACTTTTCTTCCTGCAATTTCACCGAGTCGAAAATCTCGCACCTCAGATTCTTCTCCTTGGCAACTGATTGTGCTGTTTCTGCCAAGATAGTGGGGGTAAGATAGTTCGCTGGCTGGTTGGTTAAATCACGAGCTAAGATTACTCCATCCGTGATGGTGTTTCCCAGTTCAATGCCTTGTTTTATTACTGACGTTCTGGATTCATTGGCCGTTAGGAATGTTAGCTCTTCTAATTCCTTGATTTCATTGCGACCTTCGGTTTTGTGTTGATCAAATGTATATAGCCCCAGTTTTACACCCTCAACAATGGCTTGAACAGGGAGGTCAGAGATGTCATCGGGAATTGGCACGATTATCTTTTTAACACCCAAGTTTCTAAGGCTTTGCGCGTGTTTCGCTGACACCTGCCGGATATTTTCTTGGTTGAAATCTTCAGCTTTGCCACATCCGACGAGAGAGATTCTGGGTGAAGAGACCTTACCGTTGGTATAAAGAGTTACTACCTGCTTTAGTTTGCCTTCAAAATCACCTAAACCCATTAAGTTGCTGATGGCACCGCCGAGAGCTTGATCAACAGATTCTGCCAGAGGTGTAAGGCTATCCTCTCCTTCGTAAATACCAAGAGCAATAGCATCGGTTTCTTCTTGTCGAAAATCGCCAACTTTTACGTTAATCTTCAAAATTTTCCTCTCATTAACTGAGCAAACAGATTAGCCTGTTACAAATTAATCTGCCCATTTTAATTTTTCTTTAGGTAAGGTCTACCTGTTTTCCTGTTATGAAAGATTCGCTCGCGGCCAGTGTAATTTGCAGTGTTTTCAACGCGTCCTCGTATGGTGAACGAATCTTTGAGCCGTTTTTACTTTTGACCGCATTGATAAAGACCCTATCTTCGTGTTGATAACCGTTTACTTCATTTGCATATGTTTCTGTTTCATCCTCACGGTTGATTTTTATTGAACCACTACTTACGTCAACGACAAGACCATTTGAAAAGATCTCCAGTTTTACGCGACCAAAACCTTTGAGCATGCATGCTGAGGTTATATTTGCGATGGTACCGTTTGCAAATTGAATGTTAATGATGCTCATATCGTCAACATCATAGTTAGGGATGTCACTCATTGATCCATCTGCAGCAAAACCGTGAACAGCAACCACATCGCTCCCGACAAGGTAACGGCAGAGATCGAAAATATGGGTTGTTTGCTCAACATGTTGGCCCCCAGATCCCTCACGAGTCCTCCACCAACCGACACCTGGCATTCCTCCCATCCAGTAGCCCATTGCCCCGATAATCTGAACGCCATCAAGTACTTCAATTGCTTTATCGACATTACTTTGATAACGCCAATGGTAACCAACACTACTGATAGTACTACTATTTTCGATAGCTTCATTTATTTGGTGTGCAGTTTCCATAGTCGTTGCAATCGGTTTTTCAACAAAAATTTGAATTCCTCGTTCTATCGCCATTAACTCCGACTGACCATGCGCAAATGGTGGTGTACAGATGTAAACAGCGTCGAGTCTTTCTTTATCATACATCTTGGCAAAATCGGTATAAGCATTTCCTCCGTATTCTTGGCACCTTTGTCTGGCACGATCTTCGGAAATGTCACAGAATGCCACAAATTCGACATCTTCAAACTCGTTTAGATTATTAAAGTGTCCACTAGCCATACTGCCGGCACCAATAGCACCGACCTTTACTATCATGATTTATTCTCCAGTTTGTAAAAAAAAAGTGTTGTTTCACCATAGCATTTTTGATTATATGGTTGAAAATCTCCAACTCCTAATTGCAGCATTTCAACTATCTTCTCATTAGTTTGCCTGCACTCAACGCAAATCAGTCCTGACCTATTGAGCAACTGATTGTCGGAAATTAGCTGAAGGCATCCTTCATATATTCCGGAATCGTAAGGCGGGTCAAAATAAATCAAGTCATACGATTCCGATTTGTATCCAAGTGCTTTGATCGCTTTTTGAGCGGTTGATCTCCTTAATTGTATCCGATGAATCTTTGCATCTAAGCCGCAAAGATTCAAGTTGAAGCGTATTAGCTGAATAGCACCGGAATGCTGATCGACGAACGTGACTGACTCTGCACCACGGCTTATAGCTTCAAGACCAATACTACCCGAACCGGCACACAGATCTAAGAATTTTGCATTGGTGATCTGATTCTGTAGGATACTAAATACAGATTCTTTCACACGATCAATTGTTGGTCGAATTACATCGGTTTTTGGCGTTTTTAGACGCCGTCCCTTGAACTTACCCGCGATAATCCTCATCAGTTCCGATTATACTATAGTGATTTTTCACGGGGCAAACCATTTTTGGTGTGTTTTCTCAGATGTATGCATGAGATATGTGGATTCAATTTAGTCATTATCAAGTCCGGTACTCTGCGTTTATCTTGACGTAATCGTATGAATAGTCGCATGTCCAAAATGTTACACTAGTATGACCAGCGTGAAGGTCAATAGTGATGCTGGTAGTATCTTTATTTAGTTGATTTGTAGCTTTCTGTTCGTCGAATCCAGCATCAACCCCATTTTTCACGATTTGGCAGTCACCAATCCATACTTCGACATTTGACTGTTCAAATTCCGCCCCCGATTTGCCAATTGCCATCATAATTCGTCCCCAGTTGGCATCATTGGCAAAAACTGCCGTTTTGACAAGAGGCGATTCCGCGACCGCGCGTGCTGCGAGTGCTCCCTCATTTTCATTTCTAGCGTTATTGATGACAACCTCCAGCAGTTTTGTCGCACCTTCACCATCACGAGCGATCATCTTTGCCAATTCGATACAGACAAAATCAAGAGCATTTTGAAAATCTTGGTGATGCGTTGTGATTTGAGGATTTTCGACAGTACCGTTGGCTAGAATCAACACAGTGTCGTTTGTACTTGTATCTGAGTCAACTGTTACCCGATTAAACGATTTTCTGATAGCAGTTTGCAAAGTAGCTTGCAGGATCTCGGGTGAGATACTCACGTTGGTAGTCAGAAAACTGAGCATGGTAGCCATGTTAGGCGCGATCATCCCGGACCCTTTGGCCATGCCGCCGATAATAATGGAATGTCCGTCGATTTTGGTTTCGACTGCGACTTCCTTCGGGATAGTGTCCGTTGTCATAATTGCTTGGGCGGCGTCATGGCCGCCACCTTCATCTAGCGTTTGGACGGCAAGATGAATTCCATTTTCAATTATATCCATTGGCAGCCGTTGACCGATGACACCCGTTGAACAGATAAGGACAGAATTTGAATTAATTCCTAAAGCTCCACCGGCTAGTTCCGCTGTCTGGTAAGCATCTTCCAAACCTTCCTGGCCAGTACATGCGTTGGCATTCTTGCTATTAATGACAATTGCATTTGCAACCTGATTCCTGATGTGATCTTGGCAAAGTGTTACTGGGGCTGCACAGACACGATTTTGTGTGAAAACACCAGCGGCTGTCGCCGTCGGGTCCGAGAGTATAATTGCAAAATCCTTCTGATGGTTATCTTTAAGTCCAGCGTGTACACCAGCTGCTTTAAAACCTGGTGCCGCCGCGATACCTCCCTGAATTTGTTTCATATAAACCCTCAAATGACATAGATTCACTATATTATTCTACCATATCAATTAAAATTTATGATGTAACTTAACCGGAAGAAAGGAATGTGAAATTATAGGAGGGGGAAAGAAAACGTTAAAAGGAAAGTAAGTCCTCTTTTAAAAGTATCGCTATCTTCGGAAAGCATTTTCTGTCCAAGGGGTTGTATCAAGTTGAATTGGACAACGGATCTGTCCCAGAAGCTGACACTAGCACCGAAGAGTAGTGCATTCACTATCAAGCCTGTGTTCCGATCCCGCTCGCCATCCCAGTAGCCATAATGTTGGTACAAACCGGTATAATGCGTGTTTAGCGCCAATGAATTTGAGATGCGATATCGAACACCAAAGTTATAGTTAAGTTCGGTTGGTGCACGATAAGCTTTTCCATTTTCGTAGAACGGAAGACGGCCGGTAACATAACTGTGTAAAGCGAGCTTTCTCAGCAATTTTATGCTGTGCTGAAACTTTATTATTGGTACGAACGTACCAGTACCGAATTGAATGTGAAGATGCTTTTTACCCGCATCACCAAGTCTATATGGATCCTCTTCTATCTTGCCAATTGGCAGACTCATTCCTAAAGAAAAAACCAATTTCTCTCCCAGACGAAGGAGGTTGCCTGAATAGTAATTAACACTAAACTCGAAGTCACTTAATCCAGTGTATGTTTCAGTTCGATGATGTATGTCGCGGTTTGCTAAAATAGCGTCTCGATTTTCTGGTGTTTGGTTGCGCCCCAAAAAATCAACCCGTGCCTTTTGGTTCTTAATATCGTATGGCAGGTCCAATGACAGTGCCAAAGCGTTCCGCATGAAATACCGGATACCAAGCTCTATTCTGGTGAAATCGAGAGATACTTCGTGCCTGTGTTGGGGATGAATATGCTCAATGACTTCCCCTTTTGGTCCCAGACCTCGATATTCGAAATGGCCTCCTCGAGAATCCGGACTTCTTAAAACGTTCAGGGAAAAATTCAGACGTTCAATTTTTGAGGCCGAACTGACCTCTCCCGTCTCCACGCGAGGAAAGACGGGGTTGCTTCAAGCGCCTCAGCTATCTTGTGCTTTAACACAAACTTGGCAGAACCAAAGAGCAGCTATGAACAGGAGAATGAAGGCGTTTTTCATTAGTGACTGTTTCCTTTCTGGTAACATGATCGGTAGTTAAAGTTACAAAATTCTGTTTCACACTCTTTTTCATTTAGAATTGGCCGTTCTTCTGAAAATAGGACTCCAGCAGAAATTGAAATTGCAAAAGCAAACGATAGAGCTAAAGAAAATGTGAATTTTGATTCTTTTTCTGTTTCATTGCTATTAATTAAGGATTCAATTCTATCAATCAAGTCACCTTGATTGACAGAAACGAACATGAATTTTTGAACTTGGTTTCTTACCCGGACAAGTTTTATTAAAGCCTTGGAAAGTTCCAGTGGTGAACTCCCACAGCGTGTCGCAAATTGATCCGCTGCTTTTTCACTTGATATCTGAAAGTTTCTTTTGAGATTTCGACAAACAGGTAAGAAAAACATAGAATCGCTTAAAAAATTAATTATCAGGTTTTTTAGAGTGTCGAACTGACGACAATGGTATACTTCATGCCTAAGAACAGCCTGAATTTCTTCCGTCGTCATGAGCTGAATTAATCCGGTTGACAGATAAATTCTGGGGAGAAACACTCCAGCAGAGAACGCCCAACAGATAGTATCATTTCGAAAAACATGGATGCGGTTGGTTGGGAAATTAACTGACAATCCAAGGGGTAGTGAGTTGACAATTGAAAGCTGGCTTAAAAACTTCTGCGTTTTGTAGAGATGTGCTATTACTCGAATAGTGGCAAAAATGATTCCAACAACCATAGCCGCAATGCTCATCCAGATTGGGATTTTGTATGCTGAGAAATTACAAACTTGAAAACAAATAATCGAATCACCACATGAATGCAGTGTTTTGGTGGTTACGATAGTTAACTGCAATAGCCCAGCGAATAGTATGAAGATGAAGATCACGCCCCAGAAACTGGCATCACTTTTTCTTTTATGGTGAATAAAGCTACTCATCCGAATCTTTTTCCTTCAGCTGGCGGCGTTTTTGCTCAATCGCATACTCAAGTTCCTCAATTGATTGCGGATCATCTTGGCTAAGGAGATTTACAATAGCTGAAATCGCGTTCGAGCGGGAAATAGACAATGCGCTTTTTATGGCCTGCTGACAAGCAAGATGTTTGAACTCTTCACGGCTAAGAACAGCAGAAAAGTGGAAAACTCCCGCCTTTTTTTTCTTACCTAATAGTCCCTTTTTGACCATGCGGTTCAATACAGTCAAAATGGTGTGATAGGCATTCTGGCGTTTCAGGGAAACAGCATCGAAGATTTGCCGTCCAGTAGCTTCATCACTCTCCCAGAGATAGTTTAGTAAGTCTTGCTCCAGATGACCAAGTACTTGGTGGAGTCCCTTATTCTGTGTTGTGAGTCGGTTGATCAATGTCATTTTGCCTTAAGTTAAGTGCTAATAATCGGTCTATTTTTTATTAAGCAAGTTTGAAACGTGTTTTTCCACTTCTTGGTGATTAGTTTTGCCTGTCCATTGCGCAACGATTTGTTTTTCTGTATTGATCAAAAACATCGTTGGAACTACTTTTAAGTTAAAAGATTTAAACGCTGAATCTTTTTTTGCATCATGTAAAATTGGGTAAGAAATGTTCTTCTCTTTGATAAAATTTTTAATTTTTTTCCTGATGTCTTTGCCTTGATCAATAGAGATTCCTAGCACAACAAACTTTTTGCTTTTCTTATGCTTTTTATTTAGTTTCTGGAGTTCGGGCATCATTTCTACACATGGAATACACCAAGTTGCCCAAAAGTCAATTAGTACTACCTTACCCTTGTAGTTTTTCAGGGTTATATCTTTACCCTTAAGATTCTCAACAACGAAATCGGGAGCAGGACGTGGAATAATCGGAGGAAGATAGGCTGTAGGATTGTCATCAAATTGTTCTTTGCACTTTTGGCAGCAGAAGTAATAGGTTTTACCTTCGTATTTTCTCCAAGCTCCGACTTCAACGGGAGTTGTATCACCTTGACTTGAGCGAATTGTGCATGGAGCTTCTTCGGGGATTTTTCCAACTTCCCCCGCTTGTATTATGTTCAGAAAACTGAGATGCACCAAGATTAGAAACAAATAGGTTCCCATGTATTGCTTTATCCTTCTCATAGCAGGTAGCAAAAAAACCAACCAATTCAATTTGGATTTCTCCTTAAGTATAGATTCCATAGGTAATTGTATTTTACAGACTGTAAAATGTCAAGTGGAATTTGGCGGTACTTTATGGTATGTGACCGTAAGATATATGGCTGATTGTTGTTAAAATTATTTGCTGAATACATTGTTATAGGTTGAGTTATAAGATTAAATGGTTGGCAAACATGATAAAATTCGAGGTATACTTAACTAAGTTGCAATCGTTCTTACTTGTGAGTGTACCGAAAATTGAAAAAAGAAAAAAGGTTTTAATTATAAGTTTAGTTCCTTGATTATAAGAAATATCGAGCCAAGTGATAAATATTAAATTGATTGCCATTGTGTTTCTTGTCTTATTTGCTTTTTTTGCTTTGATACAAATTGAATCAATTGCAGGTCTTAATCCAATCCTTTACTCGATGGCTGCCTCAATTCGTTATCTAGTAACGTTGGTGTTTCAACTTCAGACGACATCTGAGAATCAAGTTCTTCTCAAGGGTGAGCATCAATTCCTAAGTCCAACTGACGAAACTAAGGTTGTTCCTTCTACAGTACCCGCGGCCAAATATAAGCAGCGACTGGATCAAATGCGTGAATCTGGACCTAGCAACAAAGACGTCAATCTTGACTTTTTATTTAATGCGATTGAGTCCGAACTAACCCATCCTGCAACAGCAAATGGAGATGAAGAAATTATCGAGGTTCTAGGTCTCGCCGTCGAACTAGAGGATCCAATTACTGATCTGTTTCTGGAAACTGAATGGTACGATACTGGATTTAATTTTGACGATGTCTATTACGATGAGTTTTGGCAAGCTGAGTTGGAAACGAGCAGTGTACCAACTAATGATGACTTTGAGTTGAATCAGATTGAGGGATTGCTTGAGGAATTTCCTGACCCCTCAGAAATTAATCAGCTAGATGTTTTCGATCAGAAATGAAACATGAAGCAAATTCTGACCGTTGCGGGATCTGATTCCGGCGGTGGAGCTGGGATTCAGGCGGATATCAAATCAATCCATGCCAACGGGGGGTTTGCGATGTCTGTGATCACTTCCGTAACTGCACAAAACACGTGTGAAGTAACCAGTGCCTTTGATTTACCAATTGAGATAATTGAAGCGCAAATTGACGCTGTCTTTTCAGATTTCGAGGTTTCAGCGGTAAAAACTGGAATGTTATCAAGCGCGGAAATTGTGCGGGTTGTTGCGCGGAAATTGCATCATCATTCTCCTGCAAAAATAGTGGTTGACCCAGTGATGATTTCGAAAAGTGGGTTTCAGCTTTTACAGGAATCTGCAATCGAAACAATCAAATCCGATCTTATTCCATTAGCAACGGTTATAACTCCCAATGTCCATGAGGCCCAACTTCTATCTGGTTTGGAAATTCAGAATGTGAAGGAGGCGGAAGTTGCGGCGGAAAATATTCATCAACTTGGTTGCAATAGTGTTTTAGTAAAAGGTGGCCACATGGAAGATGAAACGTCAATTGATGTATTGTTCTCAGACGATAAGTTTTGGTTTTTTGAGTCAGAACGGATAAATACTAAGAATACACATGGCACTGGCTGCACCTACTCAGCAGCGATTGCAACGCAACTTGGGTTGGGTAAAGATCTTGTCTCTAGCATTGAAGCTGCCAAAGATTACATTACGAATGCAATTCGTCACTCCCTTGAGATTGGCCATGGTCATGGCCCAACAAATCATTTCTACTTTCTATAGAGAAGTGGTTATGATACGTTTGACTGCTTTTCGTTTATTAATTCTTGTTGGAGATTCTCTAATTTTTGACTTAGGGTAACGGGATAAGTGGCAGGTTGATCTAAGGTTTTGTGTTTATCTGGTAGACTTGAGACGTTGTTTTGAGTTTGAACTTGAATTTCTTTTAAAGTTGGAAAATCGTAAACAAGTTCGCCTCTTTTGACAATTGGAATTAGTAGACCATCTTGATCAATTTCATCCCATAAACAGATTTGATCCTTGATGTAGTATTGATCTGGGTCAGTGAACCGTTGAACCTGTTTCCTTGCGGGTAAGGTTGATTTTGCCGTATCATTGCTTATTTTAAAGGTTGGTATAGTTTGATCTCCTTTAATTTTTTCGACGTGTTTATACACACCAGGCAATGCTGAAACTCCACCGTTTCCAGAAATGGGATTGAATGTCGCACCAGTTGCCAAACGTGTCCCAATTCCAAATCCATCCAGAGGAGCACCCGATTTTAGTAAGCGATCAATTTCAAATTCATCTAGGTCATTGCTAGCAAAAATTTTGGCTTCCTTTAGATCACCATCGTCTAGAATAGATCTCACCTGTTTACTGAGTTCTAGTAAATTTCCGCTATCCAATCGAACACCTCTTAATTCTTGCCCTTTGGCTCTCATTTCTTGACCGATAGTTACAGCATGTTTGGCTCCCTGAATTGTATCGTACGTGTCGATCAAAAGTATGGTATTGTGAGGAAAAGACATTGCGTAATCACGAAAAGCCCCAAGCTCAGAAGGCCGGTCTTGAATAAATTTGTGAGCGAGTGTTCCGACATAGGGGATATCAAAGTATTGACTTGCAATAACTAGAGAAGTTGCTGACATTCCTCCAATGAAACTTGCACGTGCAGATAAGATCGCGGCATCGCGTCCGTGAGCACGCCTAGCACCAAAGTCGAAACAGATTCGGCCACCTGAGACATTTACGATACGAGATGATTTAGTGGCTATCAGCGTTTGAAAATTCATTATACTCAGCAAATAAGTTTCAAAAAGTTGTACATCAATTGATCTCCCGGTAATGTTAATGATGGGTTCGTTTGGCAAGACAATGGTTCCTTCCGGAACAGCGTAGACATCACCATCGAACTTAAAATTACGGAGGTAATCAACGAAATTCGGACTTATTTCGGGGATGGATTTACTACTTTGGAGCCATGCCAAATCATCTTCAGAAAAACGCAGATTCAGGATGTAGTGGATGACCTGCTCAAGACCTGCAGCGATAAGGTATGCCCCTTGCGGGATAGCACGAGCAAAATAATTTTCAGTGCATACAGCGTTCTGGCTGCTGTCGAAATCAGCTTGGCCCATCGTCAACTCATAATAGTCAACGAATAATGCCATATTCGTTTCTGTTAGTAGTGCAGATTTGGGTAAGTTAGCCATATCTGCAATCTAACAAGCGGTCCAATGTTTGTCAACCCTAATTTAATTTATAGGTTTTTGGTGATGTTGAAATTAAGCTGATCCAATCTCTTTGATCGGTATTAGCGCTATTTGCAAATTCATTGCAGATGCGTGAGAGGTTATCGATGAAAGCTACCCATTGGTTATCAGCATTGCTCTTACGTGAATGTGAATCAGCAAGTAGGAGAGCCTGCTCATAAAGGTTGGCTCGGTGCACCTGAGTTTTGATTGACATCTTTAAATGTTTCCTTGGTGTTTACAATAGTCGACTGTTTTAAGTCAAACTAAAATACTGGCAATTTTAATGCCAAATCCTGAGTCTTGAAGGGCTTGCTTTCTAATTGACACAGCCCGTAGAGGTTTGATATGCTTTTCAATTGCGATCTTTACACAATAACTAACTATGAAACTGGTCAAAAGGTAACACTTTTTTAGTTAAGAGATAATGATGCGAAAGTTATAGTTACGTTTGTTTTACATATATTAGATAGAGCGCAGGAATTACATGGCAGGAGAGGAGACAGAGCATGGGAGATAAAGCGGCTAATAGGGTTGACAATCACACCGAAAGCTTATCTGCAGGAAATTCTGCCGTTCCCACCGATTTTATCAGGCAAATTGTTGAAGAGGACGTAAGAATTAGTAAATATGATGGACGGGTTCATACCCGGTTTCCACCAGAGCCAAATGGCTATCTACATATTGGACATGCTACCTCCATTTGCCTTAATTTTGGTATTGCCGAAGATTTTGGTGGACTTTGCAATTTGCGATTTGATGACACTAACCCGATAGGTGAAAGCATAGAGTATGTGGAATCGATAAAGGAGGACATTCGCTGGCTTGGATTTGATTGGGGAAATCGGGAATTCTACGCCTCGGACTATTTTGAACAGCTCTACGAATATGCCGTGAAACTGATTGGAAAAGGGGTAGCGTACGTTTGTGATCTGAGCCCAGGTGAAATTAGAAAATATCGTGGCACCCTAACTGAACCCGGTACGGATAGTCCATATCGTAGTCGCTCTGCTGAGGAGAACTTAGATTTGTTCGGGCGCATTCTGGCGGGTGAATTTCCGGATGGTTCTCGCACGCTCCGTGCAAAAATTAATATGGCCTCGCCAAATTTGAACATGCGAGATCCCGTCATGTACCGTATTCTAAGGGCAACTCATTTCAGACAAGGTGACAAATGGTGCATCTATCCAATGTATGACTTCACGCATGGCCAATCAGATTCTATTGAGGGAGTAACCCACTCACTGTGCTCACAGGAATTTGAAGATCACCGTCCATTGTATGACTGGTATCTCGATGAATTAGAAATCTACCATCCACAACAGATTGAGTTTGCTCGGCGAAATCTTAGCTATGCCGTCATGAGTAAGCGAAAGTTGATTCAATTGGTGGAGGAAGGACATGTCAGTGGCTGGGATGACCCACGAATGCCAACGCTGTCAGGGTTGCGCAGGCGTGGTTACACACCGGAGGCAATTCGAGATTTTTGTGGTCGTATCGGGGTTGCTAAAAGTGATAATCTGGTTGATATAGCTATGCTTGAGCATTGTATCCGTCAAGATTTGAATAAGCATGCGTTACGTGTGATGGCAGTGTTGCGTCCGCTTAAGGTTGTGATCAACAATTACCCTGAGGAACAAACAGAGGAGTTGGAAGCTACCAACAATCCGGAAGATCTGAGCATGGGATCACGGAAGATCCCTTTTTCTCGTGAGCTTTATATCGAGCAGGAAGATTTCATGGAATCTCCTTCCAAAAAGTACTTCCGTTTAGCTCCTGGGCGAGAAGTTCGGCTGATGCACGCATATTATGTCAAGTGTGAACGCGTAGTTAAAGATGAAAAAACTGGCGAGGTGCTTGAAGTTCATTGTACCTACGATCCTGAAACTCGGGGTGGCTGGTCTGAAAATGGTCGCAAAGTCAAAGGAACGTTGCATTGGGTATCTGCTAACCACTCGCTTGAAGCTGAAGTCCGTTTGTACGATCATCTCTTTTTGAAAGAGAACCCGGATGATGTGGAAGATGGTGATGATTTTAAATCAAATTTGAATCCAAATTCTTTGGAGATCTTGACTTCATGTCAGATTGAACCGAGTTTAATGGATGTAAATTCCGGTGATCGCTATCAATTTTTAAGGCAAGGCTATTTCTGCGTTGATCCCGATTCTTCTGCTGAAAAACCTGTTTTCAACCGGACAGTATCGTTACGCGATACATGGGCCAAAATCCAAAAGAACAGATAATCTTGGAAAATCGAAATTGAATGAGACCAATAATAAAGCAATCAGAATCGGTGTTATTGGGGCTGGAGCTTTTGCCTCGCGCCGGCACTTGCCGTCTTTGGTAGAGTCGAGTGATGCTGAGATAGTTGCGCTTTGCCGACGAAATCAGGAAATGCTCGTCAAAATGGCAGATCATTTTAATGTTGAGAGAACATTTACCGATTATTGTGCCATGCTTGATAATGTGGAGATGGACGGCGTTCTGGTTGCGTCACCACATGCTCTGCATTATGAACATGCTAAGACTGCTCTGGAACGCAATCTCCACGTGTTGATCGAAAAGCCAATGACAGTTAGATCTGATGAAGCAAGGGATCTGATCGTGTTAGCTGAAGCAAAGAAACGTGTGCTACTTATTGCGCTGAATCCACCGTACTGGGCGCACGGGTTGTTTCTCCAAAAAGCTATTCAGGATGGAGAGATTGGTGAAATTGAAGCAATCAATATAAACTGGGTGGGTGATGTACGGGAAGTTTATGGGAAAATTCCGTTCCCTGCAAATCTACCCGGCGTTGTGCCTCCCACTACCTTTCGAGCTGATCCAAAAATGGCGGGCGGTGGGCATCTGTTGGATGGCGGATCGCATTTAGTTTGCGAAATTCTATGGGCAACCAAATTGCGTCCAATTGCGGTTTCTGCAGTTATGGATGATGCCGACACCGATCTAAGATGTGCAGTCAACCTCAGACTGGAAAATGGGGCTTTTTGTACGATCTCTCTGGTTGGTGATAGCGAAATCAGGCGCCGGTTTCATAGTACGTACTTTGGATCGAAAGGTACACTGATTGTGGACGGGATACCGTTTAAAGTTACCATGCAAAAACCCGATGGTGAATTATTGGTACACGAAGAGGATCAGATGGAAACGCCTCAGCAGCCAGTGGATAATTTTATTGATGCCATTCTTGGTCGCGCCCAACCTCTCTCAACAGGAGATGATGGTCTGCGTGTCGTTGAAGTGATTGAGGCCGCATATCAGTCGAGCCGAACAGGGAAAATTATATCACTGTCGCTTTAAGATCAGGCGTTTAATGTTGTTTACTTGATATAGAAGACATTACAAATGGAAACGAATTCGTCGGTTCGAGTACGCTTTGCCCCTTCGCCAACAGGGTTTTTGCATGTTGGTGGAGCACGTACAGCGTTGTTCAATTGGCTCTTTGCAAGACATCACGGAGGAATTTATATTCTTAGAATCGATGATACCGATGAACAAAGATCAACACAGGAATCGATGCAACAGATTTACGATTCACTGAGATGGCTAGGATTAGACTGGGATGAAGGAGCGATTATCGGCGGGGACTATCAACCGTATGTCCAGTCCGAGCGAGGAGAGATCTATCAAAGATATATCCAGAAGTTGCTTGATAGCGGTGATGCTTACCATTGCTACTGCACACAGGAAGAATTGTCGCAGATGCGCGAACAGGCACGGGCGGAAAATAGCAACCAGTCTTATAATGGAAAATGTCGTAATTTAACGGTGGAAGATCATCGGAAGTTTGAGGCAGAAGGACGTAAATCAACTGTACGTATCAGAGTACCCAATCAGCCGGTTGTGGTTCAAGATCTAATATTGGGCGAAACCAAAGTCGGCCCTTCGTCTCTGCAAGATGAAGTAATTGTCAAGTCAAATGGGATGCCGCTTTATAATTTGACTTCAATTGTTGATGATATTGAAATGCAGATTACTCACGTGATTCGTGGGGCAGACCACCTGAATAATACTTCAAAGCAAATGATTATTGCTAACGCACTTGGTACTGAACCGCCACAGTTTGCTCATCTACCAATGGTACTTGGTAGCAGCAAAGGCGAGAAACTTAGTAAGCGACACGGAGCTACTTCTGTTGATCAGTACAGAAAAGATGGATTTATACCTGAGGCACTGGTTAATTTTCTGGTTCGGCTTGGTTGGTCGCTTGATGACAAGACAGAAATTTTTTCCATTGATGATATGATTGACAACTTTAGCCTTGATCGGATTGGTAAAAGTGGAAGCGTATTTGATGTTAAGAGATTAGAATGGCTCAATAACCACTACATCTTGAAACTCAATCTGGCTGAAAGAACTTCTGCCCTGATTCCATTTCTGCAGCGGGATGGTTTGCTTGAAGACAAGATTGCTGATGAAGAACTATCTTGGCTTGAGAAAATTGTGGAATCGGTTGGTGACCGGCTTACCACATTGGCTGACATAACCACTTATGCTAGGTTCTTCTTTACCGATGATTTTGACTATCATCCGAAGGATGTTAAAAAATGGCTAACAAAAGGCGATCCAGTTACTGTTCTTTCAGGAGTGCGTGATACGCTGTTGGATATTGAAAATTTTGAGTCCGAAACGGTCGGGACCAAAGTTAAAGCCTATTTGGATGGACTTGAGGTGAAAAGAATTCAAGTGATGCAACCTTTGCGGCTTGCACTTTCTGGTCAGACATTTGGACCTGATTTATTTGCTATTATCATTTTGCTTGGTCAGGAAAAGACAATTTCTAGGATCAATCGATTAATTGACTATATCTCGACCACCGGTGAAGGGAGAGTAAGCTAAATATGGAACAGTTGCTGGAGCATTTGATCAAAGATCTTCCTAATTTGTTTTTATTTCTGGTGATTGCCGGGACGCTTTACACAGTTGGGAAGGGAGCAGATATACTTGTTGAAGAGGCAGTAGATCTCTCGAAAAAATGGGGGGTACCCAAGGTCTTAATCGGTGCTACCATCGTTAGTCTCGGTACAACATTACCTGAAGCAGTGGTCTCAGTTCTAGCGGCCGTTAAAGGGCTGCCCGATCTCGCGCTTGGCAACGCCGTTGGATCAATTATCTGCGATACCGGCTTAATATTGGGTATAGCGGCGATTATTTCGCCACTGCCTCTAAACAGAGAGATGGTAAATCGTCAGGGATGGCTTCAGTTTGGTGCTGGCTGTTTATTAGTAGTTGGCTGTTTACCACTTAGCTCATTAGAAACCATTTTTGAAAAAGGGGGGCAACTCCCACAAAGTTTCGGTTTCATCTTCCTAATTTTACTTGCTGTCTATTTATGGTTCACGATTCGTTGGTCCAGTGGGCCAAGTACGGAAACTGATGAAATGGAAGTTGACCATGGTTCCAACTCAATCCTTGCACTTATTAAGCTGGTATTTGGCATTGCCTTGGTTGTAATCTCTTCGTGGGTACTGATTCCTGCTGTTCTGGAAGTGGCAGAACGAGTTCATGTTCCTGAGAGCATTATCGCTGCTACCCTTGTTGCGTTTGGAACTTCGTTGCCTGAGTTGGTTACAGCGGTGACTGCAGCCAGAAAAGGGCATGGGGAGCTAGCGATTGGTAATGTTATAGGAGCGGACATTTTAAATGTTTTGTTTGTTGCTGGTGCCTCGGCGGCTATCACGAATGGTGGGTTAACCGCTCCCCCACATTTCTTCCGTCTTTTGTTCCCAGCTATGTTGTTCGTATTACTGGTCTTCCGAATTGGTATTTTCGTCTCTGGAACTGCTTTCAAGCGCCCTTTTGGATTTGTTCTAGTTTCCGCTTACATTATTGTAACTGTACTTAGCTATGTAGCTATGTGATGAAATAGGATCTCATGGTTTTTTGCTCCTTACTCAAGTTGAGCATATGAAAACGACAGGGATCGATTAAGTGCTATGGATCTTCATAGCTGTAACGTTTTTTGGAACAGACACTGGATAATAAGCGTTTGGTTTTGTGGATTATCCAAATAGGATAATCTGTCTAATTAAACAGGATTTTGAGGTGTTTTATATGTCCAAGCGTTATGCGTATGTGGTGATTTGCCTGAAGGAATCGAAAAGTCGTTGGTCTGTCAGTTTTAAATCTTTAGGCAGCTCCGTTCCAGCAGAAATTCTGCAGTTACCCAATCTCTCCCAACCTTTAACGCCAGCGTCGTGTCGTAAGCTAGATCTTAATCCAGTTGATTACTTCCGCCGGATTTTTCGCGATATGCCTGAGATGTTGCGTAGCTATAGGTCTCGGATTGTTAATCGGGTACGTAATAATCTGAATCAGCTTGGAATTGGTCAGTCATGCCACGTGAAAGTAGTATATATAGACTGCGGTGGAGGTATAGCTCCCTATAATTATAATATAGATCTACTTGATGACGTTTCTACCGATCCATATGAATTGAATAAGGCGGTCTACGCTGACGTAAGTACAAAACAAGAGGCCGTTATTGGGCAGGAACAACCTCAGCAGGATTTATTGTCTTCTGATTGTGAAATCTCATCTCATCCTGAAAATGATTTTGCGGATGTATTAATGCAGTTGACTCAGGATTTTACTGAGCTCCGAGCAGATTTGGAAAGTCTAAAACGACAAATAGCAAACCAGGACTTGCAGTCGTTAGAAAACACAGATACAATTAGGAGTTGCGTTGCTCTGCCTGACCCGGGTTGGTCGTTTGAATCGGAAGAACTGGTTGGTTCCGAACTGCATAGTCCAAAGATTGGTTATGCCATGGGAAATCCGACAGGGATTCAATTGAGCCGTGAGGAAAATTTTGTCTTAAGGTACTTGTCTGAACACCAGGTGGCATCCGAATCCACATTACAGACTCAATGTCAAATTGAGAATCCGATTTCGGTAATGACCAGTTTAATGGCTAAAGTTGAACGGGGGAATTTACCCCAGATTTCTTCTAAAACGGGCGATGATGGAGAAATGATTTATATTTGGGATCGGCCATGTCACCAGTAGGTAGAAGATAAATTATAACTATGTTTTCAAGGAGCCTAGAAAATGGCCAATATTGTTGCATGCAACTTAGGAAGTTATCGTGGACAATTCAGCAGGCAGGAAGCCTATGGGCATCTTAATCAGATCGGTTTGACCAACGTTGAAGTCGGTACACCAGCACCGCAAGAAATAGGTTCTGTACTGGAAGAGCTGGATTCATATGGATTGACGGCAACAACAATTACAGCATCGCATGATGTTAAGAGTGAGAATTTTGTTTCAGACTTTCAGAAAACTCTAGAGGCTACACGTAAAATGGAAGTGAACCGAATATTTCTTAGTGCACATGGCGGCGATTTACCGAGAGAAGTGGTTTTCAACCGGTTGAGGGAACTCGGTGAAAACGCACAGAAACTGGGAATCATCATCTGCTTAGAAACGCATCCTGATTTAGCAAACAACGGAGATGTTGCACTTGAGACGATGAATGGTGTCAATCATCCCGGTATAGGAATTAACTTTGATACTGCTAACGTCCACTACCATACCAACCGTGAAATTGATACCGTTGAGGAAATTCAAAAGGTTTTAGGTTATGTCAAGGCTGTACACTTGAAAGATACTATGGGTGGGTATCATGCTTGGAAATTCCCCGCTTTGGGTGAAGGTGTTGTTAACTTTAAGTCAGTTTTTGAGTTGTTGAATGGTTATGGATTCAATGGGCCGTTCACCATGGAATTGGAAGGAGTTGAGGGAGAGGATCTTGATCGGGCCGGAGTTCTAGCCAGAGTAGAACAGTCTTTTCAATATCTCAAAGACATTGGTGTGGTAAGTTGATCCTATGGTTTAACATAGATCTATCATTAAGTGTGCGTGTAAACTTTTCGCAGTATGTCATGATTAGAAGACACTCTCTGGTAGAGGACAAACTTGTTGAAGTTTCTGATTATTGATGGATATCCAAAGCCCAACCGTGAGCAGTTTGAGTTGGTGGGTATGACATGCGCTGGTCAATTATATGCTAATCTGCTGTTGCTATATGTAGCCGATGCAGAATATAAAATCTTATACATCAGTGATGATGCGGCTGAAATTCCAACTGAAGAAGAAATTAGGCAATACGATGGTATTCTGTGGCCGGGATGCAACTTGACTGTCTATCATACTGACGATCAACGTGTACGAAAGATGATTTTGATTGTTGATATGGCCTATCAGGTTGGTACGCCCCAGTTTGGTAGTTGCTGGGCGGCTCAGATTGCCATACACGTGGCTGGCGGTGAAGTGAAGCCTAATCCAAAAGGGAGGGAGATGGGGGTAGCACGAAAAATACATCTTACCCCTGATGGGAAAGATCATCCGATGTATTATGGAAAACCTGAAGTGTTTGATGGATTCATTAGCCACGATGATGAAATTATTCGTTTGCCAGACGGTGCCAAGTGGTTGGCATCAAATGATTTTACTCGGATCCAAGCAGTTTCCGTTACTTACAAGAATGGAAATTTCTGGGCAATCCAGTACCATCCGGAATATGATCTCCGGGAAATGGCTAAATTAATTGTTGCCCGGCGGGAAAAACTGATGTGTGAGGGGTACTTCACATCCGATGATGACGTGCTAGCGTACGTGCATGACTTGGAAACTATTGCCCAAGATCCGTCACGGAAGGATCTACGTTGGAAATATGCTATTGATGATGATTTGCTGGATGATTCTATTCGGCAGATCGAATTTATGAATTGGCTAAATGATCAAGTTTTGAGCTAGATAGACATCGAGTCAAGGAAAATTAGGTTAACATAACAGTTGGCTATTTGGGTGTTCACAGTTTAATTTACTGGGGCTACAACTGCTTCAAGATTTCGGTTAATTCTGCATAGTTTCTGCATATGGCGTCGGCACGTGTTTGATCGCTTAGGTCACGATCATTAGCACCTGTATAGAGAACTGATTTGGCTCTGACCCTGACTGCACCGTCAATATCCGTTTTTTCGCGGTCACCAATATGTAGGATCTCGTTTGTTGAAACTTCTAGTGTTTCGGCAGCTTTTTTGAATACGACAGGGCTTGGTTTAGATCTGCCCACTTCATCTGAGAAGATGAAACCGCTAAAGTACTGAATAATTCCCCAGTTTTGCAACATTTTTTTTATGCCACGTCCTGGTGTATGGATGGTATCTGAAATAATACCGAGTTTGTAGTCTGTAGCAAGGCTGGCAATGACTTTGGCAATATTATCCACCGGATACGGTGGAATCAGGACTTCCATTTCTTCGATCGCTTTTACAAAGACGTCGAAACTCGGCGTAAGCTCAATTTCTAAGAACCTATATCCTTCTCGAAAGCGATCCACAACTGGAAGTGTTATGTGCTTCTGTTTCCAGAGATTGGTGAAATTTTCATTTGCGTGTTGAAATGCTTTGCCTATTTGGGAAAGATTGATTTCTGAATGATATCTTAAGATCTCGTCGGCAAAAAGTTGAAGTCGTGCTTGTACTTTGGTTGGTAGTCCAACATCTTTTCGCTTTAATTCGTCTGATTCGTCAATAGCGATTGTATCCCAGAAATCGAATGTAATAGCTTGAACCATTTTATTATATTATTTTTGGGGTTAGAGTTGCTCGCCTTCTGAACCGTCAATCTGATCAAGTAACTCGGCGACTGCGGTGTTGAGTTGTCGGTCTATCCCTAGGTTCAATTCACCCAGGATACGGTCAACCTCAATATCGACAGGTCTAGCATTCCCTTCCAGATTTTCGCCGGTTTCTGTGCTAACTTTCATGCGAGGCAAACGAAAGGTCACATTGTTAAGAAGGTGCCAGTTCCATGTCCAGATTACCGCACCGGAAGTTGGCATACCAACAACTTTTCCTAGACCAAGTGTTTTGAATCCCTGGCTAAACATCTCAGTGTTGCTACCCGAATGTTCATTTGTTATTAGGATTAGGGGTTTTTGGATAATTCGATTTCCAGCCAAGTTGGAATCAGAAGTTGTCACCAGTTGACGGTAACTTGATTGTGTGTATGCCTTTCGGTTTAGAACATCAAGAATAAACGGGGCAATATGTCCACCACCGTTAAAGCGAACGTCAATGACAACCCCTTCCTTGTTATGAGTTTCAGTGTCGAGATCAGCGGTAAATTTAATATATGCACTGTAAGACATGGAACGAATGTGGGCATAACCAAGACGCCCATTACTTTTTTGGTCTACATAGTCGGCATTCCACCGAACCCAATGCTGATAACGAAGTTGACCATGTTTCTTGGCATTGATTGGTTTAACGACTAGCTCTCTGGCTTCCTCAAGTTGGGGTTTGTCGTTGAGGTGTATTTTTATTCGTTTGCTACTTTTATCCTGTAGTATCCAATTTAGGTTTGACTCTTGATTGATTTCGATTCCGTCAACTGCTACCAGAAATTCCCCTGATTTTGCTGGCTCTGGTGGTAGGGACAGCGGAGATTCAGGCAACACAAAATTGATTTGGAAATGATTGTGATTTTCAAGTTGATCTCTATCGAAATCAACACCAAGATAACTATCCCGTGAATTGTATCCTGTTCCTCCTGTTCCAAGATGTGATGCGTTTAATTCGCCAACCATCAGGTTCAGAATTTCTTGAAAATCTGAACCTGTTTGAACCCCTTGCATGATTGGGCGAAATTGATCGTAAACCTGTTCCCAATTGCAACCATGAAAGTTGGGATCGTAGAAGTAATCACGGATTAGTCGCCACGCTTCGTCGAAGGATTGTATCTTCTCAAGATGGAAATCAACCTCAAGTTCTGACTGGGTATCGAGTACTTTCTGATCTCCGTCTTTACTACCGTCTTCCTCTATATCGAGGAAATGGATCCGGCCATTTTCAAGAAAGTGAATCCGTTTGCCATTAGGGGTGAAATATATTTGCCTTTTTTTATCTGCTGACCACGTAAGTTGCTTTGGTAAATCCCTTTTTTTCTCTTCTTCAAGCGACATACTCCATAAATTGGGTTGTCCGGTGAATGATGCTTGAAAGATGAGAGTCTTGCTGTCAGGCCGGATCTGAAGCGCTTGTGCGTTTAGTTTAAAGTCAGTTAGAAAGATAGCTCGTCGCTTAATTGTACCGAGCTCAATCTCAGTGGGTTCAATCTCTTTATTTTTTTTGGAATCCTTATTTCCATTTTTACTGGTATCAGATTGGTCTTGATCGTTTTTTTCTTCTTTTGGTGTCTCTTCTTTTTGTTTTTCTCCTTCTGACTCTTCAAAAAGTTTATCAAAATCTTCTTCCTTGAATGTAGGCTGGATTGGTTTAAGATCAACCCGTACAATTTGGTTTTCCGTCCGATATTGGCCTGTGTTGAAGATAATGAACTTTCCATTGGGAGACCATACGATATTATGTGAAGAAATGTTACTTAGGAACGTAAGTTGTTGGGAGGATAGGGCCTCAATATTTTGTACATATATGTTTGAAAAGAAGTTGTTATCTTGGGCGATGAAAACTATCCATTGGCTGTCAGGTGACCATTCAAAATCAGTTGGAAAGGGAACGCCTGTGAAAATTTGATTGATGATAAATGCGAATTTATCTTCGGTTTGGGTATTGATAAGCCAAATTTCAGTTTTCTCCTGAATATAGGCGAGCCATTTGCCGTCAGGTGAATATTTCGGCAGATATTTCTGATCAGGTTGATCTGTTAACTGTTTTTCGACCTGGTCTCTAAAATTGTAGCTGAAGATCTGGTTGTTTCCCAACCGATCCGAAACGTAAATGATAGAATCACTGTCGGGATGCCAGCTAAGCTGGCTTTCACGAAATGGTGTATCTGTGACTTTGAAGGAGTTACCTCCCTTTTTGATTTTGTCCCCTTTTTCGCTAAGGTCAGCGAAGATGGATCCGTGTGCAATGAAGGCCACTTTTTTACCGTCAGGTGAAAGATGATATTCGTTGATTTCGCTATTTGTTGTGTAGTTTCGTACGGGTGAAAATTTCTCATCGGAATTAACAGTTATCTCGATGGGCGTTGCTTGCTGTTGATTGAGATCCAATTTCCAAATCTGAAAATTCCGTTCAAAGACAATCCAATTCCCTTTGGCTGAAATAGATGGTCGAATCATGCGCAGATCAGTGAAATTCGTAATCTGCTCAGCATCACCATCCCCATTCAGCGACATCAACCAAATATTCTCGTGGCTATCCCGATCACTTAGAAAATATATTTTGCTACCATCTGCGTTCCACATAGGTCTAAGATTTCTGCCTTGATACTGCGTTAATCGTCGGTGATTGCTTATTCCAGATTCATCGGCAATCCAGATGTCAGAATGTCCTGCTGGATTCTGTCCGTGTCGCCACCACGGATGTCCATTGTTGTTAAACGCCAGCGTGCTGCCATCAGGTGAGGTGGCGAGATGATAATGAGTCTCCATCGGATCTCCACCAATTTCAATCGGCGTATTTCCATTAACAGAAATTTTGTAAGGGTATCCTCCAATACCACCATAGTTTGAGGTGAAATAAATCCATTTGCTATCCGGTGACCAACAGTCAGGGGGAGACGCTCCAGAGTGAAAGGTTAAGCGTGTAGGAGTGTCATTCTGCTCAAGGTCTGTCAGATAAATATTGCCGCCACCTGTGCGGTTGGAAGCGAATGCTAATTTTGTTCCATCGGGGGAGAAGATTGGATGAGAATCGTAACTTGGATGGGAGGTAATTCGCCTAGCAATTCCGCCATTAGCGCTGACGATCCAGATATCGCCCGTGTAGGTAAATGCGATTTTGCTGCCATCGGGTGAGATTGAAGCCTGTTTTAAGTATGGTTTCTTTTCAGACTCACTGGATAAATCCAAGGTTTGTTTCGATTGCGAGAAGGTTATTTTAAGTAGTGAGAAAAACATCCCACTGGGATTAGTCATTCACGACTTCCTAATTGACTATAAATTTGTCAGCATTTTCGAGAAAATTGTAGATAAAGAGACTATTCAATTTCAAATATAATTTCAACAGTGATTGATATCTCCAATTCACTTGGAGTTTGAATTGGAACCTCTGCGTCAGCCATTGTAACGTCATATTCTCTTCGTACTACTGGCGGATAATTACCACCAGTCTCGTTAAGACTAATAACTTTTCCAACTTTTACACCTAGGGTCTCGGCCATACTTTCTGCCTTCTGCTTGGCATCTTTGACCGCTTCTACACGTGCTTTTTCTCTGACTTTTACTACATCCTCTACCGTGAAATTGATGCCAGAAATATTGTTTGCTCCTGCTTGAATAGTTGCCTGTAGAATTTCACCAACATGGTTCAGGTTTCGGATGGTGACCGAAATAGTGTTGTTAACCTGAAAGCCAACGATTTGGTTTGGAGGGTCACGCCGAAAATCACGTTGTGGATATATGTTAAAAGATACGGTTTCAAAATCTGTTTTTGAAACACCCTTTTCTGTGAGTGCTGAAAAGATTGCGTTTATCTTTTCATTATTAATATCTACAGCTGTTTTCGCTTTTTCATCAAAGGTTTGCACACCGATGCTGGCATGTATAATATCTGGTGAGGCTTTGACGATACCTGTTCCTGAGACACGGATTCCTTTACTTTGAGTACTATCTGGAACAATGATGTTGGTATCCGAGCAAGCCATCAGCACTGTCATCAAAACAGAAACAATTATGCTGGCA
Source organism: Candidatus Poribacteria bacterium (assembly GCA_012963885.1). Taxonomy (GTDB): domain Bacteria; phylum Poribacteria; class WGA-4E; order WGA-4E; family UBA9662; genus UBA9662. The sequence continues at coordinate 54,233 of DTUY01000018.1, forward strand.
TGCTTGGTAAACATTTTATTTTCTCCTAAAAACATCCTAAAGTTCATGTTACTGGGACAACATTGCGAGTTGTCGTTTCGCTTCTGCGTGATTTGGTTCAATTCTTAATACTTGCCGTAGCGGCTTCAAAGCAAATTGATAGTTCTTTGTGTCGATTTGAACCATTGCATGGTCATAGTAAGCTTCAAGATATTCTGGATTTAACTCGGTTGATTTTTGGAGCGCTTTGATTGCTCGTTCTGGTTGATTTTTCATCCTGTAAGCGACACCAATTTTGTGGTGGATCTCATGCGAGTCTTGGTTTATAGTTGCTGCTCTCTCAAGCATCTCAAGTGCATTATCAGCGTCATTTTTTCCCAGGTATGAAACGCCAATTTTATATCTGGCATCGCTGTTGCCTGGATCAAGCCGAACGGATTCGTGATATTGCTCAATTGCCAGTTCAGATTCTTCCTGTAGTTCGTAGACGATTCCTAGGTTGTAATGAGTTTGCGCATCTTCTGAATTTATTTCAATTGCTCTTTTATAATGGATAATTGATTGATCAAAGTCAGTTAACACATGGTAGACAAGGCCAAGATCAAATTGAATTTTGGCCTTGTTAGGATCTAAGTCTGCTGCTCTTTGGTGAGATTCAAGTGCTGCATCGAAGATTGCCATCTTCATGTAAACCAGACCAATATTGTTGTGGGTATTTGCTAATTCTGGGTTGAGTTCAATCGCTTTTTTATAGTGTTCAAGTGCCTCTTCAAATTTCTCTTCCGTTTGGTGAGCGACACCGATATTATTGTGTGTCACTGCGTCATTTGGATTCAGAGATAATGATTTTTCATAGTGTTCAATTGCTTTTTCGTATGACTTTGCCTGCCCATAAGCGGCGGCAATGTTGTTGTGTATAATGTGGTTATTGACGCTAAAACTTAGTGCCTGTTCAAAGTGTCTGGCAGCAGATAAGTAATCTTTCTTATGATAATATGCCATGCCGAGACGATAATACACTTGCAGATTGTCGTCGGTTTGACCGAGTGATTCTTGTAATGCGTTAATAGCAGCATTGTAATCTTCGGTCTCAATGTTAGCAATGCCAATATAGTAATTCACCAAGTTCTTATTTGGACGAAGACGCTTTGCATGCTCATAGGCTTCTATCGCCTCATCATATCTGCCAAGATAATGGTAGCAAAGGCCAAGATGATGTTGAGTTCTCACCAGATCAGGATTTAAGGTGATGGCTTGTTTGAATAACTTTGATGCTTGTTCGTATTCCTGTTGTTTATAAAGAATTTCTCCAAGTCTTTCGTATGCTTGAATGAGTGTTGGTTTGAGCTTGATTGCTTGATGATAACATAGAGTTGCTTGGTCTACTTGATCTCGTCTTTCGTAAATTCTCCCAAGTCGATACTGTGCTGTTGCCTGTTCAGGATCAAGTTCAATGGTTTTTTCGTAATTTCCAAAAGCTTTATCAAAATCGTTTTTTCTGTAGAAAAGAGAACCAAGATTATAATACGAACTGGGTTGGTCTGGGTCTAGACGAATTGCCCTTTTATAGGCTTGAACTGCCTGCTGCTCTTTGCCGATTCTCTGATAGACCGATCCAAGATTATTGTAGGTATTGGCATAATCGGGACGAAGTTGAATCGATTTTTTTAAGCAAGCAAGTGCGTGATTATATCTTTTCTGGTAAAAGTAGGCTGAACCAAGATTATAGTATGTGGTAGCATCTTCTTCATTCTGATAGATTAGCTTTTTACTGAATGATATTATTTGCTCCAAATCAGGCTGACTTTTTCGACTAAAGTTAACAACAGCTTTCTCGCTACTGACAACTAATGCATTTGTTGGGGTTTCGTCCGCCACGAATTAGACTCCTAAAATCAAACGTCGAATGTGTTCGGAATTTTCAATTCCATACACCAAATCTTTAGGTGATATGATGTTGAAAGAAATACCATATTTTTTCCATGTTGTGTTTGGAAACTGTAACCTACAATCCGTAATCTGGTTTCATGTTTTCCATGTAAGTGCGATTCGATTCAGCAATCAATGAGCCTACTTAATCCCCTTGCGTGGTAATCAGCATCTCCTCCTGCGAATCGTAGGAAGCAGTAGGTAGATGTAAGTGAAACTAATGCTGTTTGTTCGTAAATATTCTGCGACATTCAACGCTTGTGATGCAATACTTTCTGAAAAAGCAAAATCCGCTGTTTACAGTTGAAGATCGATTTTCGGTGACTACTCAAGATCGTAACCGAAAAAATCCACTGCTTAGAACTAAAAGTGAACTGAATTCAAGTCTTTGCGCTATGAACCATTTTTCGTGCTGGGGTTTCCAAGTTAACAAAAGAAAATTTGACCATGGCGACAGCGTATTCCAAAATTTGAGCGATTGGTGTTCGGATCGCTCTCCAACGTCTCAGTTCAATAAACTTAGCAATTCCCATGCCGATCTAGAGCGAGTAGATCAAGCCGACGAGATAGATTGACTAATACTTGCCGACTGATAACCAAAAATTTTACCAAATAACGGAGTTTCGTTCTGTTCAAGCAGGCTTGTAAAGGTATGTTCTTCATCAAATTGTAGTGATTCGAGGTGACGAAAACCTATACTTTACCCAACGGTAAGCTTGCATTTGGCACGGCACACAAATGTCATGGGATTTTTCGTAGGATCGAGACAAGAGCAATCTTTAGAATTAATAGGATTGTTGCAGGGAACATAAAGTAGCCTGCAAGTTCTTTGTGCCGGATAAATTCTGTCGTCTCGATTTTGGTGGTTTCAAGCTGATTGATTTCCTGGTATATTTCAGCAAGTTTATGTTCATCAGTTGCTCGGAAATAACGCCCATTAGTGATTTCTGCAATCTGTTTTAGTGATTCTTCGTCAACATACGCACGGATTGGTCGATACCGTTTTCCAAATATGGGATCATGATATGGTATCAAGGCGCCTTCCTCCGTGCCAACACCGATAGTATAAACCTTAATGCCAATTGTCTTGGCGGCGTTTGCAGCTGTAATTGGGTCGATCTCGCCAGCATTGTTTTCCCCATCGGTAAGCAGAATAATTGTCTTACTTTTGGTTGTGGAATGGCGTAAACGGTTAGTCGCGTTGGCTAATGCTAAACCGATGGCAGTGCCATCCTCGATTATTCCAATTTCGACTTCTTTTAGTAGCTTAACTAGCATTAGGTAATCTGTTGTCAGCGGACAAAGCGCAATGCTTTTGCCTGAAAAAACAACCAGTCCGATTCGGTCGTTTCGGCGATCCTGCAGAAATGATCGAATCACCGATTTCGCCGCCTGCAAACGGTTTACTGGTTCGAAATCTTCCGCTCTCATGCTTCCTGAGATATCAAGAACGAGCAAAATGTCGATACCTTCGGATGTAGTTTTTTCGATGCTTTGCGTGGATTGTGGTCGAGTGAGAGCGATAATGATTAACACAATAATGCACCAATGGATAAAGTCGAGCGAACGGAATACCGAAATGCGAAAAGTATTTCGGTTTTGATGAATCAATTTGGTATCCGAAAACAGAATGCCGGCGTTTTTTCTTTTTCGCAGGAATATGACGATTAACGGAATAAGAGGAATCAGAATGAAAAATATGGGATTGCCAAATCTCATCACTTTACTGCCATGTGACGGGAATCGGTCGCTTGGCTTGTGAGTGAGTATAATTTGTACTGTCGGTAAGGCTATTTCCAAAAATGGATCGGATACAGAGCGCAATACCAATCACGCTGGCAACGACAAAGGTGATTTCACCAACATGGTAAAAGGAAGGGATTCTTACGGCTAGCCCATAAATTGCGTATCCGATGATAATCTTAATTGCTTGTACTTTTTGCTGTGGCCATATGGTATTACCGATTGAAAGAAAGATAGCGGTTTTTCCATATATGGACATAACCAATAACCCAGACATGATAATCAGTACAAGCGGAATTCCAATAATTGAGAGGACTCCAAACATAATCGAGTAAGGTATTACGATAGCTGTTATCAGACCGATGACAGCGCTGCCGAATGGACGTCGCACAATGATTTGTGCCATGTTTTGCGCTTGCTGGGAGAAAATTGTACCGATGCCCGCATAAGTTAATGCCATTGTCAATAGTATGGATGCGTGCCAAAACAGTTCCCAGTTTTTAGACATTCCCCAGTGTTCCTGTAAGTGCAAAAAAGGGTCCCATATAAGTGGTACCACATGATAAATCATAAATTTCCAAATGCCAATTTCTTGATAATTATTGCGCTGTAAAGTCTGTTTCCAATCGTCACTTTTATCTGTCCCGCGAATTCGCCCGAAAATGGTTTTGACTGTTCCTTCCACTGACGCACTGGTTCCAATATCAATATTGCCGCGAAAAACAGTTACATGTCCGTTGACATGACCTTCGATAGTTGCGTTGCCAAATAAAATAGTCATACTATCAACCGACTGATTTTCTGCTAAATGGAAATCCTCCCAAAACTTTAAAATGACAGGCATATTGAGCGTGTCAGAAAGTGATGTCGATTCTCTCTGATTATTTTCTTCTGTCTCAGCGGAATCAGTGTTTCCTTCTGGGGTGAGTGTCATTTTCATCGGAACTTTAATTGAATTCTGCGGTATCACCATCAAGGAGATGAAAAATAGCATGATCATCAGATAGATTTTTCCATGCATTTAGCGCCTCTGTGAAGATTATGTTTACAAATAAGTATGGACTATATTATATTTTGAAAAATTTGTCAACTTTATTCTTTGTTACACAAGGGTGCGGTGGGTTTTCGCGGTTTTCCGTATAGTTGACGTCAAATGTTATTAAGATTATAATGATTTTTCGCATTTATATTGTTGAATTACTATATGGTGTATAGGAAGTGTGAATAGTTATGTTTAAAAAAAATAGCTATCCAAGTGTCTTTGAAATTACTGAGCAGCACGATGATGCACTAGATACAATTGAGATGGAGCCCTCTGCGACAGTTGAACATCACCTTGGGACAATTATTGCCGATCTCAGAATTTTCAGAGGCGACATTGTTAAACTAAATGAGAATAGCAAGAAACTTGAAAATGCAATTGACTTAATGCAACGAGAATTTGCCGATTACCGTGGTACAATAGAAGAGAAACTAAATCTATTAGTTAAAAATACTGCCCATATTTTTGCCTTGCAACATATAGGGGAAGATTCCAAAGATAACAAGAACAATGATGATGTTGACAGTACTGCAATGGATCTAACATTTATCACTGAGTTTCAAACACAGGTGTTGAAAGAAATTCAAGAATTTAAGAAGAAAATGACAGCATTGATAGAAACTCATAGTCAGCTTGAGCATACAACTGCTAGCTCTCAGAGTGAAATTAAGGCCAAAATGTTTGAGTTACAATCGAGGGTTCGAAATCAACTTGAAGGTTTTCTCCAGAATCTGTTTATAACAAAATAGAATCGATAAGACAGTTAGGATTTTAGAAGATAGTTTGAGTATCATTTGAATAATCAATCTGCTTAGGGAAGGGATTGAATTATGAAGATTATAAAGCTTGAAACTTTTCTGGTTGAACCAAGGTGGCTTTTCCTGGAGATTCATACAGATCAAGGATTAGTTGGTCTGGGCTAGCCGATTCTTGAAGATTGGGCCAAGACATGCGCGACTGCTGTTGAAGAATTGGAAACATATTTAATCGGAAGGGATCCACGTCGTGTCGTTCATCATTGGCAGGCTAATGTATCGGCACGCTTTCTATCGTGGAGGTCCTATTCTTACCGGTGCACTGAGTGGCGTTGAACAGGCGCTCTGAGATTTAGTAGGTAAAGCATTAGGTGTGTGCCGGTTTATCAACTTTTTGGTGGGCCAGCACGTAACTGTGTTCGTATTTACAGAGGAGAGGGAAGCCCTGAGGGTGTCAAGGAAGGAATTGGGCAAGGGTTTACCGCCTTAAAATTCAGGAACACACGACTTTGGGCGAGGGTTATCTCAAAAATCCCTTTGTATTTAAAGATGGTTTCGTGGAATTACCCGCTGGTCCGGGGTTGGGTATTGAGTTGGATGAGGATGCGATTGCTAATAAGATAGATCACGATTGGAAGAATCCTGAATCGTACCTGCAAGACGATGATTCGGTTGTCGATTGGTAGTCGGCCATCAATCTTCTTAGTGGACTCGAATGAAAAAAGTTGCGCTGATATCGTTGCTGTTTTGGTTCCTTTGTTCTGGATATACATTTGCACAACGAGCTCCAACAATTAGCGCAATTTTTCCTGCGGGTGGTCAGGTCGGTCAAACAGTGGAGATATCGGTTCGGGGATCTGACCTAGACGGTGCGCACACGCTGATCGTTAGTGGCAGTCGTGGCGTGACAGGGGAACTTTTTTCCGCCGGCGGAAAGGTTGATACAACCTACAAGTCTCTGTTTGAAGATACGTGTGCGCAGTGCCATGAACTCCGTTCACCAAGAAACAGATCAATGACACCTTCTCAATGGGAGGCTGTTGTTGACCGAATGATTAGTGAAAAGGGTGCGCCAATCGACAGTAGTGACAGAGACAATATTTTGGTCTACCTGAAATCTGCCGCCAGAGCAAGCGGTGGACTGACAGCACAACTCCAGATTGAGCCGGATGCTGTTCTGGGTAGACGCGAAATTCGGGTTGTCGGCAAGCACGGTGGATCCACTGCCTTTCCATTTGAAATTGATTGTCAAACCGAAACAATTGATACCGAACCAAATGATTTAATCACAGATGCGGTAAGGGCTAACCCGCCAATCATTATCAACGGTATAATTAAACAGAACGGCGATCAGGACTACTTTTCTTTCCTTGCCAAAGCTGGAGATCGGTATATTTTTAATATTAAAGCCTACCGCCTTGATAATTCCAGTCAACAGTTTTTTAATCCAACGATTATCCTGTTTTCGGAAAAGGGAGAAGAACTTGCTCATAGCAACGGTTTTTATGCGTTTGATCCCTTGATCGATTATGTGTTTCAAACTGAAGGGGTTTATTATCTCTGTATTCGGGATTTGCTTTATCGAGGGAGTCCCGCTTGTGTCTATCGATTAACGATGGGGAATCTCCCTTATAATACGTACTTGTTTCCGACTGGTGGTCAGCTTGGATCTGTTATCGAAAGCACTATTGGCGGTACAAATTTGACCAAAGCTCCATGGCAAATAGATCTCACCAATGAAACTGAGGGGCTGAAACAGATTGATACTCCTTATGGAGTTTTTCCCTTTATCGTTAGCAAAGTAACTTCGCTTGTTGAAGCTGACATAAACATTCAAGATAAGTTATTCAGTAGTGTCGGGGCGACGGACGCTGAGGCAGAAATTCTTTTTCAGACGAAATGTGTCCAATGTCACGAACCTCGGTCACCCAGCAATCGTCCGCTTACGGCTGATGATTGGGCCGTAACTATTCAACGGATGGGCGAGAAACAGAATTCGGATATTTCGCCTTCAGAAGCGGCGCGAATCATTACTTTTTTCAATTCTGAAATTACACGCCTGAGTCAATTGACGGCCAGCCGAATCCAATTGGCGCAGAGAATTGAAGTTCCTGTTGCTGTCAGTGGTCGTATTTCCCAACCCGGTGAAGTTGATTATTATCGTTTTACAATTCCAGAAGCCAAAACACTTGATGATTGGTGGGTGATCCATCCATTCGATAATCCTGACGAATCTGGGTTTGATATTGCTTATTCGCCTGAAAAGGAGATCAACCTTGAACAGGAATACATCGGTAAGAACAACCGTAAACTGAAATGGTACAAAACCACTGGGTCTGGTGAGAGCGCTTTTTCAAATGTGCCGGAAGACGATGTCATCGGGTATGCGCTGACTTATATTGACTCGGAGACTGAACGGACAGAAATTCTGTCGCTTGGATCTGATGATGGAATCAAGGTCTGGGTAAATGACCAGCTAATCTGGAGTAATTTTGTCCATCGCGCGCTGGCGCCGGCTCAGGATGTTATAGCCTTGCCGCTGAAAAAGGGCTCGAATAAACTGCTGATCAAAATTTCAAATGGTTGGGGGCCTTGGGGATTTCTGGCTTTGATTGGCGGTTATGCCATTGAACTTACCGCGGAAGCAATAGGATCGCCATTGAGTCCCTCACTAACCTTGCTTGATGTACAGGGACAAGTCTTGCAGAATAATGCCGGTATCGGAGGAACCCGAAATGCACGGATTGATTATAGTTTTCGGAATGTAGGGGACTACGCTGTCAGAATTGAGGACGCGACCGAATCGGCCGGCGTCGCTTACACCTACCACCTGAGTATCTCACCGGCAGCCCCCGATTTTGCCATTACTGTGACGCCAGCTAATCCGAACGTTGGACGAAAAGGCACACGTCTACTGACAGTGACAGCCACGCGACGCGTTGGATTTACGGGAGATATTGAGATTCTGGTTGAAAGCTTACCGGATGGAGTTATAGCTAGTTCGGGAGCAATCCTTAAGGACATGACACAGGGATTTATCACTTTGACTGCGGCTGGAGATGCGCAGTTAGGGTATCGTGTTGTTAACATCATTGGACGTGTGAAAACGGCGGGGAATCATTATCTCCGTCGGGTAGCGACTCCAATCGAAATCTATCGGATCCAGAATCAAAACCGGACCGTTCAACGAAAAAGCATTATCGTTGGAGTTGTTGAAATACCGAAATTGACGCTTGAAGTGGTTCCCAATCAAATATCGGTTTCACCAGAAAAATCTGCCAAGTTGAAGATAATAGCCAACCGTTATAGTTCTCGGCAGAATTTGACTTTGTCCATTTTGGGATTGCCGTCTGGTGTAAGGTTGGAACGTGCTTTTACGGTATTAGATCAAAGCCAGTCCGAGACGGAAATAGAGATATTCCCGAATATTGTTGGATCAGGTGTTGGCAATCAGCGTCAAAACCCATTCGTGGGTCGTGAACTCGCCGTAAGTCCGTATAATATTGTGGTTAACGCTTCAGTTGGTAATCAGTTGGTAGCGAGTAGTCCAGTAACTAAACTTCTGATTACGAAATAGTTCAATAGTTGATTTTCTTTCCTAGCTAAAAAGGTAAGGCAAAAAATATGAAATTAGGTGATCTTGGTTTGTCGGCTAACGGCTTGTTAATCAATCGAATTAGCTGGAAACACCTTTTTGTCCTATTTCTCATTCTTCATATCATACCAATCTGGATTTTTTCCTTCTTCCCTTCTCAGGATGGTGTCAGCCATATTTACAATGCCCATGTACTCAAAGAGTATCATAGGCACGAAAACTATATCATTAGGGATGTTTGGCAACTCAACCTGACAGTCTTCCCCAATTGGCTCTCGCACATTAGCCTTACCGGAATGCTGTATGTCTTCCCACCGATTATAGCAGAAAAAATTCTGCTAACATTGATGATTATCGGTATTCCAATTTCGTTTTTGTATTTCTTGAACGCCATTCACAAAGAGAATGCATGGGTGTTCAGTTGGCTGGGTTTTATTTTTTCTTATAATTATTTGCTCTACATGGGATTCTACAACTTCACCATTTCGATTTCGTTCTTCTTTTTAAGTTTTGGTTACTGGTGGCGTCACAAAGACGGAATGGAAGTTAATAACTTAATTGTTTTTTATAGTATCCTGCTATTAACTTACCTTTCACACTTCGTTTCTTTTGGCTTAGTTTTACTTGCCATCTCAGTTTGCCAAATCTGCCTGTGCGGGGTCGGGATAATCTCTGAAACTTGGCGTGACCGATCAACTAGGGTTTTTTTTCGTGGTCTTCGACCGTTAGTTCAGTTTGCTGGTTACATTTTACCAATCTATTTTGTTTTAGCGACCTATTACTTACAGAGTTTGAGGGATCACAATTCAGGGAATTACAGGGGGATTGAATGGGTTTGGGAATACTTCTGGGGAGTTAAATCAATCGTCTATTTTACCGATTGGCATATTCCAGTAAATCAAGCTTTACTGGGAGTTTTGGGATTAGCCGTAGTGATGTCCTTGGTTTATCGTATACTTCGGAAGGAGTGGATCAAAAAGAGTGATTCGTTTCTACTCATCTCAATTATTTTTACATTTATGTTCTTCAGGGCGCCATGGTCCTTTGGTCCGGGGGATGGATAAACGACCGAATACACTTATATATTTTGTTGATGCTTGTGCCTTGGCTAATCCATAATGGGCATAGGATTCTCCAAATCGGATTTACTCTGGCTCTGGTAGTCATCACACTTTTGCATTTTGGTCGAACGGCATATGATCATGGGCGATTGAGCATGGAGATAGCTGAGGAAGTTTCCGCTGTTGATCTGATTGAACCTCATACCACATACACAATTCGCAGCCCAAGCTGGAATAAATCCGATTCGTTAGGAGTCGTTAAGTATGTTGCTCCATTTGTGCATGCAGTAGCCCTTTATGGCACAGTGAATAAGGATATTGGACACCTAGCAAATTATGAAGCCAGCTATAATTATTTTCCTGTCAATCATTTCAATCACTCATACTATAGTGGTAAAGAAGATTACGTCATTGCATGGGCATATCCAGAAGCTGAGGAATTTTCCGACCTGACACCTAACTTTGATCTGATCCACTCAATCAAGAATCTGAAAATATTTCGTCGAAAACAGACAAATGATTTAGATCTCTCAGCTTGGTATCAAGCTGATGATGGTCGTTTGGCAATCAAATTTGATTTTCAAGGAAGTAGTTCTGAACTTGCCAATGGATGTCAGTTAGTTACTAAAGATCATCGCTATACTTATGGGAAATTCGGTTGGGTAACACAACCTCCGCATACTGAGTTTTCAGGGGACAAGAAAATTGACTCACTGCCTCGCGATTGCGTTAGTGGAACTCAAGACGGAGTATTCAAGCTTAATCTGCCGAATGGTGACTATCGGATAACGAGCTATTTCTGTTCAGTTGATGCTGGTGAGCACAAAGTGTATCTGATGGCCAATAGCCGGAAAGTGATCAAGAAGTTAATCGTACCAAGCGATAAAGCGGTAATTAAGAGGACTTATGCTGTTAACGTAACAGATAGAGAACTGACTCAGGTTATTTATACTTCTAGGGAGCGTGTGCAGCGTGGCACTGGTAAACACAACCATTGGGTTTGGAATGGCTTTGTGATTGAAAAATCACAAACCAATAGCCAGCTGTAGAGGCAAAGTAGCACCCATCAACCAGGCAGGGCTATGAAGATTGTACCAAGTTCCATTTGTTTGTTTTTTGCTTTTGAATTCACACTGATTAGTAGGCAGCAATCAAGTTAAAACTGGGATGAAAGGAAGTTCCATTGTGAAACACATCGGAGTAATTGGGCTAGGGAATATGGGTATGGCCATGGCCAATAATATTATTGGGAGTGGGTTTATCCTCACCGGCTATGATTTGGAGGACAGCCGCCTCCAAGCACTAAAGGATCTGGGCGGTAAGATAGCTCAAAGTCCGCAAGAGGTCGGGCAACAGGCTGATGCGGTATTCGTGATGGTGCTTAACGGAGAACAGGTTTATCAAGTAGTGGCTGGCGACGACGGCCTATTGAAAAGTATGAAAGCTGGTTCCACTATCATTGTCACAGCCACAATTGAACCAAGGGAAATTCGGGAAGTCGCCGAGGTTATCTTTGCCAAAGGGGTCAACCTGATTGACACACCGGTTAGTGGTGGAAAGTCCGGTGCAGAAGCTGGAACCCTCACCATGATGGCCGCAGCATTGAAAGAGGTTTTTGACGCCAATCAAGATGTACTTCGGGCGGTTGGTGAAAAAATATTTCACGTTGGTGAAGAGATAGGTATAGGTCAAACAGTCAAAGGTGCTTTGCAAGCCTTGATTGGTGCGTCCTTTACTGCCATTTTTGAATCTTTAGTGTTGGGTGTAAAAGCAGGTGTAAAAGGAGAAACTTTGGTTGAGGTCTTTAGTGCCAGCGCGGTAGACAGTCCACTATTTCGCAACTGCGCTCAGCTCATTATGGACAGGCAGTTTGAAAATACTGGAAGCCATATCGGTACTATGTACAAAGACCTTGGTATCAGCATGGCAATGGCCAAGGAAAATGGTGTTGCTATGTTTACGACCGCAGCCGCTCATGAACTCTTTCAATCAGGCATCTCGCTTTTTCCGGATCAAGACAATTGGTCGATCGTGAAACTTTTGGAGCAGATTGCTGACACAGAGGTAACTTGGTAGTACAAAATAGACAGACAACCAATCTAATGAAAGCGAAGGTAAGATAAGTATGGCAAAGCTAGGCGTTATTGCTGATGGTATCAGTCAGAACTTTGAGCAGGTTCTGGATGTCATGAACGAGTTTGAGCTTGAGTACGCGGAATTGCAATTTCTTTGGGATAAGGAGGTCGGTGACTTAAGTGCGGCTGAAGTAAATAAAGTAAGAGATTTAGTCAATGTGCATGATGTGAAAGTTTCCTGTATTTCCAGACATATCTTTGGAGGACTTCCGATTGGAGAAATGCGACGAGACAATCCCGTTTATCTTGAACATGTTGAGGCGTTGAGGAGGTGTGTCGGCATGGCAAAAGCAGTGGATTGTCCATTGGTTCGAGTGATGAGTTTTCGAAAAGAGATGATTCTCTTTGGTAGTCATGGCGCAAATGATTGGATTGTCTCTGAGGGAGCATGGGACAAGTTGGTATCGTTGATGGATCTGCCCATACAGATTGCGGAAGAGTTAGGTATTACACTGGTTGTTGAAACTGGTAATAATGCCATGATTACGTCTGCGCATCTCGCTTGTAAGTTGATCGACCAGCTTGGCACAGATCGGCTCAAAGTGCTTTGGGATCCTTGTAATAGTTTGTACTGCAACGAAAAGACATATCCTGACGGTTATGCATTGCTCCGTGGCGGCTACCTTGAGCATATTCATATCAAAGATGCAATCGTTGATATTCCCAAAGCAACAGTACAATTCGCCGCTTTAAACACGGGAGATATGGCAGTCTATCTTCAAGATTTGGCAAATGCTCTGAGGACGGATGGGTACGACGGCGTAATTTCACTTGAAAGTGTATATCGTCCCGAAGGCGGTAGTTTCGAGGATGGTTTTAGAACATCCGTGAATGTTTTGAAACAGCTCTTCGCTTAGCTGTTTTTATCTTAGACACTTGCGGTAGGTATCACGCCGTTTTTGTCAACTATCGTGTATTTGCTGATTGCTGATACCGTCCGATCTTCAAATCCGTTGACTGCTATGATAGGTCTATTGTATAATGGCCAAGGCTCGTTTGCGGTGAAAGAGGATATCGATTTTGCAGATAAATAAAGACATGAGTATTGATAATCAGATGACGCTCATCCGAAGGGGCGCGGTAGAGGTTATTTCTGAAGATGAACTTCGTCAGAAGTTGATAACAGCTCGAGACGAAGATCGACCGCTTCGTGTTAAGCTTGGTCTTGATCCTACGGCGCCCGATATCCATCTGGGAATTGCGGTAGTTTTGCGGAAATTAAGATTATTTCAAGATCTTGGTCATGAAGTAATCATCATTATCGGTGACTTTACGGCAGCTATCGGCGATCCAAGTGGCAAGTCAAAAACTCGACCACAACTTTCTGTTGATGAAATCCAAGCTAACGCTGAAACGTATGAAAAACAGTATTGTCAGATTCTTGATCCAGAAAAGACTCAGGTTGTTTTCAATAGTGAATGGCTAGATCGGATGGCATTCTCTGACGTAATAAAATTAACAGCCAGAACAACCGTTGCCCGAGTGCTAGAGCGTGACGACTTCGTTAAGCGTCTGGAAAGCAACACATCGATCGGAGTTCATGAGATCCTATATCCAATTTGTCAAGGATATGATTCTGTCGTGCTGAAAGCAGATATAGAGATGGGAGGAACGGATCAGAAGTTCAACAATCTCATGGGACGAGACTTGCAGCGTGCTGATGGTCAGGAACCGCAAGTTGTTTTGCTGATGCCGCTTCTCGTTGGCTTAGATGGTACGGAAAAAATGAGTAAATCGCTCGGCAACTACGTTGGGATTTATGAATCACCAAACGATATGTACGGTAAGCTGATGTCTATTCCTGATGAATTAATTTTTACCTACTTTGAGTTGACAACTGATGTTCCACTTGATGAGATGCATGAGATGCAGTCTGCGTTCAATAGCGGCGAGCTTCATCCCAAGGTTGCAAAACAGCGTCTAGCGAGAGAAGTGGTCAGTATATATAGCCATCGGGACGTCGCCCAATCAGCAGAGGCTCATTTTGAACGCGTTCATAAACACAAAGAATTACCAGCAGAGATCCCTGAAGTTGCGATCTCCCAAAAAAACTTTACCGACGGCAAGATTTGGATTGCGCATATCATAGCGGAATCCAATTTCGCCCAGAGCTCTAGCGAAGCAATACGATTGGTGAAACAAGGAGCTGTCAGGTTAAACGGAGAAAGGATCACAGATGACAAAGCAACGATTGAGTTTCAAAATGAAACTGTACTCCAAGTTGGCAAACGCAAATTTGCTAGACTCATCTTATCAAGCACTTAGAGATGCATGTTTGTCTTCTTCTGCCTGCCTACAATGAAGCAAAAACGATAGGTCAAGTTGTTCGGGAAGCGTCAGAGTTTGTAAATGATATTCTTGTCATTGACGATGGATCAGTTGATAAAACTGCACAGATTGCAGAAGAAGCCGGCGGGAAAGTCATCAAACACAGTACGAACCTTGGTAAGGGAATGGCGCTTCGTACAGGGTTTGACTACGTTTCACAGAAAGGTTACGATTTGATCGCTACTATGGATAGTGACGGTCAACATCAGCCAAGTGATCTACCTCGTTTCATTGATTATTTTAAGAATAATAAACCAGATATTATAATTGGGGCGCGAATACATGATAGAATTAAGATGCCTCGACATCGTCGGTTTAATAATTGGCTGGTTTCATCGGTAGGGTCAGCCCTCTGTGGTCAGGAGGTGAAGGACTTTCAATCCGGATTTCGCCTAATCCGAACAGAAGTCCTCAGATCAGTTGAACTCCATACCGAACGCTATGAAACAGAATCTGAATTGCTAATTAAAGCAGGACGAATTGGATTCAAAATTCAGAGTATTCCAATTAATACTATTTATAATGCTGAAGTAAGCAATATCAAGCCACTACGCGAAATGAGGCTCTTTACAAAGTTGCTGATCAATTCACTCAAATAGGGTCGACGTCTTAACAAATGAGATAGGTGTCAATAAAAAATCATCTTTTGGGCGTGTCTCAGTGTGGTATTTTGGCCCTGTGAGCTCCAATACTTTTTGAGATGGCTGGTATTAAAATATTCGATGTATTCTTTGAATAGTCGAAGATGGTAAAACCAGCAGATCCGAATTGTCGAGTGAGGTAGATTTGAGCAGCTACCTGATCAACAGGTAGGCTGAAAATCGAGGCAGTCGCACCAATACCCGGGTAAACGGGAAAGTTTCTTGGAAGAATATTTTTGTGGTTCTGCACCATTTGGGAAAAATGGTCATTGTCGGCAGTATAGTTCATTGGACAGAGGAAATCAACGTAACCGAGTTTAGCCCATTTGACCCAATCTTGTCCTATTGATTGAACACAATACGGGTAGTCGTTAAAAACAGCAGCTGAGATTTTCAGGTTAGGTCGAGTTAATTTTGCTTTTTCGCTGACTGCTTTAACGAGGATTGTAATCTGATCTGCCCGCCAAGCGATAAATTTCTTTCGCATTTCACCTGATTTCAAGACATTAGCCGGCCAATTTTTGACTTTCTGATTAATTGACCGGGTAAAACCTTGTCGGCAATTATCGCAGTAGCATCCATCCGAACTTGGATACCGGATGTAATCGAAATGAATACCGTCGATATCATATTTCTTGGTTACTTCGATCAGACTATCTATCTCCAGTTTCCGGTTATCCTGATGTGATGGACAGAGCCAAAGAATCTCGGTGTTGGTTTTCGATTTTTGTAGTCGGTTTTCTTGACGTAACGTTTCCACAAATGATTTTGGCGCATTACTTAAATTCCAGTTTACTTTCCAAATATGTACCTCTAAACCATGTTTTCTGGCAGCCAATACACACTGACTGATCTGATCCCCGTAATGATCGAAAGTCCAGCTTCTCGGCAGAATATCGCTCGCGTAATGTGCAAGCCCCGCCCACAACATGTTGGGGAAAATCATGTTGAATCCGGCAGCGGCCAGTTCATAGGCGGAACGATCCCAGTCACCGGGATACGCTCCTGTTCCAGAATGGTTCCAAATAGCGCGCCCTTCCACTGTTGGGTTGTCCTGTGAAAACAGGTAAGCTTGGGACAACAGATCTCGAGCTTGCCCCGACATTTCAATTGCCGAGGCAATATTGCCGTTTTCATAATTCCTAATTGCGTTCTCGTGTATATTCTTGGCCCGATTTAGTAATTTCGTTGCTTCGCTTTTGCTAGATCTTTTAATAAACCTCTCCAGTTTATCTCTGTCAGTGAAATGGCCGACGCGCATCATGTTGCCAATTAAATGTTTAGCAATCATTTGATGTATGTTTGGGAAAAAATGACCGACAACAGCGGCTAACATTTGCTGTTTCTGGGCAAGGTCGTCGTTCAAGATTAGATGTGAGAAAAACGCTCCATATTTGCCGACGATCACAGCTGGATATTTACTTGGATTTCCTTCACTGTCGTACCATATACCGACCACACGACTTCGGTTATCTATTGGTTCCGCCACGGTAATATTCCATGATGCTTGCTTCACCGATTTGGGGAAGCCATGTTGCTCAGGAAACCGAATTTCAGCGAACTGTCCATCGTTTTCTTCCTGTACCCAGCCAGTGGGCCTGACCCCAATTAATTGGGCAACATTTTTATCTAACTTGTAAATAGCAAGAATTTTCCCCCCTGATACAATAAGCTCCTTCAAGGCAATGGCCAGTTTTGGAGACACTTTAGGATTCATAGGCAGAACAACGAATTTGTACTTATGTCTCACTAATAGATTGACTGATGGTGAATGGTCTGTTACAGAATCGCTTAGTAGACCAATTGTTGCAAACATTCTGCTAAGAGTTTGGGCGAATTTCTTGGCTGTCTCAACTTCCTTTAATTGGCATCCTGATTTAGTGGTTGGTAAGATTATGGCAATTTGGCTACGCCGTGCCAATAACCGATCCAACACAAACTGGCAGTCCTCCTTTTGAGCGGACCAGGCGGAGAGCCGAATACCGGTGATGTTATGCCATCCATCTGGGTTTCCTTCTGGATGGAACTCCAACTTATTGAAAGTCAATCTCTGCCAGCCTAATTTAGCCATAGGTGAGTAACAACCAAACCATCCATCACCACTTTTAAAGTAGAGAGTAAAGGCATGAAAAGCCCATGGTTCTAATAGAAAGATGTCAAGGGTGAAAGAACCGTACATACTGAGGTCAAGTTCGATGTCTCGATCATAACTTACCCGCTGAATCCCCTGTGAAAAATGAGCGTTAGACTTCAATCCATAGCCATGACGAATAATTTTCACTACGTCTGGCGGTTCACTCTGTACCCCTCGCCAAACCTTTTGTATTTTCAAGTTGGTTTCGTAGTCAAAGTCATCAATTACCATTTCAGTTGCAGTTGGATCTGTTTCAATTGCGAAGCTTAAACGTACCAACGATAGGATGAAACATATGTATTTTAACAATTTCACTCCAGGATTTCAGCCTCTCAAGCGACGGAATCTTAACGTAAAAGCTTGGCACTGTCAAGCTAACTAAAGTGATACTTACCTTGGCCTGTCTGCGTTGATATGATGTAGAATACGTGTTATAATTGCATGCCAAAATTGAAACGAGTCATTAGTACCAAACATGTGGCAAAATAGAGTTAGAAGACAGGGATCTATTATTGTCATTTCCGGTCCATCCGGGGTGGGAAAGGGTAGTGTTATCGATTTGCTTTGTCAGCAAGATGAAAATCTTGTAAAGTCAATATCGGCGACCACTCGTACGCCACGTCCCCACGAAATTGACGGCGTTGATTACCATTTCGTATCGGTTTCCAAGTTTAAAAATTTGATTAGCCGAAGCGGGTTGGTTGAATGGACACAATACGGTGAAAACTATTACGGTACTTTGAGATCGATGGTTGAATCAACAACCGCGTCCGGAAAAGATTTAATACTGGAAATTGATGTTGATGGTGTCATACAACTCCGAGAGCTTGGAATCGAAGGGACCTTTGTTTTTATTTTGCCACCGTCCACAGAGGTTTTAGCAAACCGACTTCGTGGTCGAGGAACAGAATCGCAAACTGAGATTGATCACCGCTTGGCACGTGCCAGAACCGAAGTTTATTTTGCCAAGGACTATGATTTCTGGGTGATTAATGCCGACAATCAAATAGGTCAAACCGTTTCGGAAATCCTTCAAGTTATTTATACGGAACGACATCGAATCGATCAGGTGATACTGAAGCAAATCTATGACGTGTTTGATGCCATCATACCTGAAAACAGATAAATACTTTGGAACTAAAGAACAAGAACATCATTTTAGGAGTATCCGGTTGCATCGCGGTTCACAAATCATTGGATGTCGCAAGTCAACTGGTGAAGCAAGGGGCGTCCGTTCATGTTGTGATGACGTCAAACGCGACACGCATGGTTCAGCCGATACAATTCCAAGTCATATCCCGGAATCCTGTTCTCCTCAATCTTTACGATTCTAAGGACGATTGGCAACCACCGCATATTAGTCTGGCTGATCTGGCTGACCTGCTTGTGGTTGCTCCTGCCACAGCCAATATTGTGGGTAAAATTGCTAATGGGATCGCAGATGATGCCCTTTCCACGGTAGCAATTTCAGTTCATTGCCCCGTACTGTTAGCTCCCGCCATGAACAGTTACATGTATCAAAACGCCTTTGTAGAAAAGAACCTGCAAAAGCTCAGGAAAAACGGTGTCAACCTGATTGAACCGGCAAGTGGTCTGCTTGCTTGTGGTCATGAAGGAATCGGCCGATTGGAGGATGTAGATGTTATCCTTGATCGAATTGTAAGTGTGCTGGTTCCTAAAAGGGATCTGGTTGGTAGAAAAGTGATTGTTACCGCTGGACCAACGCGCGAATATATTGATCCAATCCGATTTATCACCAATAGATCAAGTGGTCGGATGGGGTATGCTATTGCGGAAACGGCTATGGCCCGTGGAGCTAAAGTCACGCTGATTAGTGGTAAAACGCATCTAGAAGCACCCGCTAACCTTGAATTCCGTCAAGTTGAAACAGCGGCCGAGATGAGAAAAGCGATTCTGGATGATTTTGATACGGCAGATGTCGTCATCATGTCAGCGGCGGTAAGCGATTATCGTCCCAGTGAATATAGCTCAGTCAAAATAAAAAAGACCGAAGAACCAATGACAATCCCGCTGAGTCGAAATGCTGATATTTTGTTAGATCTCGGCAACCGAAAAGATCCAGATCAACTCCTTATTGGTTTTGCTGCTGAAACGGACAATATTCTTCAGAATGCACAACAGAAACTTGTTAGCAAGAACCTCGATCTCATTATCGCAAACGATGTGTCTGCAGAAGGCGCTGGTTTTGAAGTAGACACAAATATCGTTAGCATCATTGATGGTGGTGGAAAGTGCGATCAGCTTCCTTTGATGTCAAAACATGATATTGCCGACCAGATTTTGAACCGTGTTGTTCAGCTTTTTCAGAAATGAGCCTAAAACAAAAAGTTCGTGATTTTGTTTGTCATACTGGTAGGTATCCGAATAAGAGACTGGGGCAGAATTTTCTAATTGATGCCAATATTTTACCGAAGATTGTGTCCGAAGCAGATATAGAACCCGTAGACTTGGTGATTGAAATTGGCGCTGGACTGGGGTTTCTGACATCCGAAATTGTGAAGCGGGCTAACAAGACTGTCACTATTGAGATTGATAGTTTTTTGTGTGAAACGCTACGCCAGCAATTCTCGGATATTCCAGATTTTACGCTAGTTGAAGATGATGTTCTCCAATTGAACCTCTCCCGTTTTTTTTTAGGTTATGATCGAAAAAATGTAAAGATTATCGGTAATTTGCCCTATTATGCCTCCACACCAATTGTATGGAAACTGCTTAAATATAATCAACACATCAGTTGTTGTTTGCTGATGTTTCAGACAGAGGTTGCTCGGCGTATCGTGGCATCACCAGGAAGTAAGGATTATGGCGCGTTGTCAATCGGTATCGATTACTACGCAAAAGCTGAGGTGGTTCTGCATCTATCGCCCAATCAATTTTATCCAGTTCCGAAAGTAAGTTCTTCGCTAGTTAAACTCACTTTACGCCCCCAGCCCAAAGTTTTAGTAAAAGACGAGGTGTTGTTTTTTCAACTTGTACGTTCCGCTTTCCAGTTTAGACGTAAAATGTTACGGAACGCGATTGAAAATGGTTGTATTAATCTTGATATGGAGCAAATGAATCGAGTATTTACAATTTTAAAAATTGATTCGAATCGGAGAGGCGAGACGTTATATATCTCGGAATTTGCTGAAATTGCTAATACTTTCACCGCAACAACAGGTTAAATGAAGAGAATTGTCTGTTTCTATATCCTTCCTTTGGTTACTCTCTGTTTGTCATGCGTGAATTCGATAAATACGCAAAGGGCTTTTCAGCAAGCATCCTTGAAGCATGACCGGATGGTGCAGGAACCAACGAGTACTTCGGAGTTTAAATGGCATTTACTGATCGGTGAGTTTGAGCGTATTCTTGAAGCAGAACCCAACGGTGAGATGGCTGATGACACGAGATGGGCAATCGCTTCCTGTTGGATGTGGCTCGCTCAATCGGAGGGAGAATCAACTGAAGGATCAAGGCAGCGCGCAATAGAAGCATTTAATCAGTTGATTACCAATCACTTGGATTCTGAATATATTCCCGAAGCATATTTCTGGTTGGGATGTTGCTATCGCGATATTAAAGACCCTGATCAAGCAGAATTGAAATTTCAGACGGTTTTGGATCAGTATCCAAATCATCAGATTGTACAGAATACACGATTGGAGTTAGAAAGACTTGCAACCTCTAAAATTGAGTCGAAACTGGAACAGAAAGTACAATTTTTCTTGCCGACATCACAGCCAAGGAATGAAGAGCTGGTAGTGAGTTCTTCTCTGCCAGATGTGTCCTTAACTAAGTCTGTAGCCAGTACCTCGACTATAGAACCTGAAGTCTCACCAGAAGATGGGAACGGCACCCCTGAAATTGAATCAGCTAATCTAGTAGAGGTATCGCCTAAGATAATCGAGGATCCTTCACTGGTACAACAACTTGGATTAAACGTACGAAAAATTGTTATAGATCCTGGTCATGGATCAAAAGATCCAGGTGCTGTTAGCAGTTTCGGAAAAGAGAAATCAGTTGTCTTGAGTTTATCCAAGATTCTGCGTAATTTGTTGGTCAACAAAGGGTATGACGTACGCATGACACGCGAAGCCGACAGATTTATTCCACTTCAGGACCGACCGGAATTTGCAAACAATCAAGGGGCAGATCTCTTTCTCAGTATTCATGTGAACGCACACAAAAATCCAAAAGTGTCTGGAATTGAAACCTATTATCTGGCGTTAGCCTCGGACGCGTCCGCCAGTGAGACGGCTGCACGTGAAAACGTAGGAGCAAGCTATAGCATTCAGGAATTAGACTTGTTAGTATCTAAAATTTTGCACGAAAGTAAAAGTGAGGAAAGTCAACGTCTGGCAGAGTGTGTGCAGTCGGAGTTAATTTACACAACAGGCTTGGTAAATCGTGGCGTCAAACACGCACCATTCGTTGTTCTTATTGGTACAAAGGTTCCGGCAATTTTGATTGAAATTGGGTTTCTATCAAATGAAATTGAAGCCAAGCAACTTATCACGGTCGAGTATCAGCAGAAACTTGCTGCAGCAATCGTTTCCGGAGTAGAAGATTATGTTGCCAACGTGCCAAAAATTACAAAGAAGAAATAATTTTTTCGATGGTTATTGCACTACCTTGCCAACTTCTCCTGACATTGTGCTTAAAATACGGGAAGGTCATTACGCGTTACGTTTGATAAACGAGATCCAACCCACACTCAAAGCTGGAGGCATAGCCAAATTTTCGTTCCTGGACGAATAGAAGATGATTGTGAGGAAGCGCGGCGTTAGAAGATGAATTTGCTTTGAGTGATGGGGCCTTTAGACAATTTGAAAGAGCTAGCCAAAGATCTGGTAGTAGAAAAGCTTGGTTTTTGGAATAATAAATCTGGGAATCAAGCTAGATTAACGCAATTTTAAAACATCTGATAATCACTTATCTAATGGGTGCAAGGAATTCTGGATTGGGTCCTTGTTTTACCGATTTCCTAACTTTTAGTGGAATCAGTTCTGGGGTATGTAGAGGGCGTTTATTCGGAAAAAGGTAATCCAAACTAATGGTAAAATCAATATCTGAATTGTGTCATATTAAGAAAACCGAACGCGACCAATTTTGTGTCTATTTCCAGAATACTCGAAATTTTGTTTTTGAACCTAGTATCAAGACACTTTGAAGACTTCGTAACTTGAATGGAGATATAAAATGCACCTTCGTTATGCAGATCTTTCACTTCCTCAGTCTCTACCTAACGGAAAAGTTCTTGTTTACCCAACTATAAATCAAGACTGCCGGACGCTTAATCATTTTAATCGACGGGCGCTGAATTCTGGTTGTAGTACTTCCGATTTTATCCATCCGTCTGTTGAATCTTTTTGGGTCATTATCAGTGGTACAGGTACGATGAAACTTGGTTCTGAAACTTTTACCGTTCAGCCGCGTAGTCTAATTATTATCCCGCCTGATGTTCCGCATTCTCTGGTTGCAGACCAATCACCTATTGACTGGTTCGACTTGTCGTTCCATTCAGCCGTTTGGAAAACAGCCGCTAAAGCGTTACTGGATGGTATTGGAGAACCACATGGAGATCATATTCAAGGCCAACCAATGTTGATTGAAGGGGAAAAACTGCCACCGCAAGAGGGCAACACATGTTACAGATATCCTCATGCGCGTCCGCATTCGACTTTGGATCACTGGGATCAGAATAGCAATGAACCTGGGACTCGTGCAGCCGACCATGTTCATGAAGAGCACGAAGAGTTTTGGTATATCCATCAAGGTTCTGGGTATGTTGAACAGGATGACCGGATTTTTACCGTTACGGCTGGGGACCTAATTGGACATCCGCCCGGAGTGCATCATACACTGGTTGCTGATAAGGAACCAATCCGTTGGTACTGTTTCTGCATGAACCGATGGTTAATGCCACTGGTGAGTGACGTTCTGGTTTAGGTCTAATTCTGACAGTCTTAATTCGAAAACTTGCAGATCGACTAATGTGTTGTTATATGACCGACAGCCTGCCAAAATCTGAACTGGCAATGTAGTTTAAGCCTCATGGTTTTACTATTTGTCCGTCAAATGCCGAAGAAAGAATGAAACCAGTGTTTCCTGTTTTTCTTTATCTGGTGCGATTCCGAGTTCTTTGGCGTACACTACGGCTTCCAACCCAACTTCTTCCGCCCGCGTTTTTAAAGCAACTGCGTGGAGAGGATGATGGAGCAAATGACCAAGACCCTCGGGTGTTCCACCACGCATCCCGTTAGAAACATAAATAGGTGGATCATCCAACGACATTAAAC
Organism: Candidatus Poribacteria bacterium; assembly: GCA_012963885.1. GTDB lineage: Bacteria > Poribacteria > WGA-4E > WGA-4E > UBA9662 > UBA9662. The sequence continues at coordinate 77,874 of DTUY01000018.1, forward strand.
CGAGAAGGTCCACATTTTTTCGGATTTTTGAGTCTAACTCTTTGTTGGGTGAATCCGTATCTTGCAGAGCGTTGAGAAGCGCATCTTGCAACCCATGAGCACTGAGAAACATGAGAAGTAGTTCCGAACTAACCGGAATCTGAAGAATTTCTGGCCACTTTAGGATATCATAGGTGGCTTGGGTGGCAAACGCACCAGCCACTTTCAACCGGGTAGATTCCCTTAAAACTGGGTCTGAATGATTCGGATCAGACATATCAGGTTGAAAAGCAAGCCAGAGTGAAGTACCCGCACCAGCAGAGTTTCCATAAGCACCAATCCTGCTTTTGTCAAGATTCCACTCATCAGCTTTACTACGAATGAACTGTAATGACCGTTTGGCGTCACCAAGGCATGTCATCACGGAACGAGCATCAGTATATTTCATATACCTATAGTTGATTGTTGCAAAGGAAACTCCTGCATCTAAAAATCGGGGTATATTCTTTGATTCATACACTTCAGACTTGTCACCTCCGGAAAAACCACCACCGTGAATAAAAACAACAATTGGTGTTGGAACATCACTATCTGCCAGCCAAACATCAAGTAAATTTCTTTCATGTGAACCATATTTGACATCTGTGAATGTAGCTGGCACTCCATTAAGGTTGATAGCTGGTGGTAAATCTTTGCTATCTAAATACGGTGTTTGAATCAACATGCTGATTAACATGCAGGTTAAAATTAAAAAAAGTACCTTGTATTTCATTTATTGTTTCTCCTAGTTTTGGCGTGTTTTTTTGAAATGTTCAGGATGTCAAACAGATGACAAGATATAAACTATAACCCGCCATCATCAGTCCTAATATGGCTCAGTCAGCAAGTGAAATAGTTAAACTATTATTTATTATCTATGTTCGGACGTTTAGAAGATAATTAAGAATGTGCCTTTTGCCTGAGAAGTTGCGTAATCTTATTATGTCTTTGTGTTTGTCAAAGAAAACAAGCTGACTACGTAAACGTTAATCCAGTAGAATTAAGTAATCTGGCATAATGTATCTGTGAAGTCTTTCCTTGCGGCGGGATTGTCTGCGCCTATGATAAACATATACAGATCAACAAAAGCATATCTCGCGTATCATTTTTCTGTAATTGTAGTTGTAGTTGATTTTCCAAGTTCAAATCGGTGTGAGTGATGTTGGGGGCGTAAGCTTCTCGCTATCAGTCTCGATGGCATTGTCTCTGAAGATTTTTATTTTGTGGCTAGGTTTGCTTGCACCCATGCCTGCCGTAGTGTATTTCGCCACGAGGAAATTGTTTCTTGTGATCGATGGTGAGTCAACGGATGTCGATTAAGCTTTTCTTCTTGTGTCCAGAGTAGTTTCCTACACAATTTAAGCTCAGATTGATATGGCAATTCCTTTGAAAGGTTGGTTGTTTCGAATGGATCTGTTACTAAATCGAAAAGTTGTTCTCTGCCAAGGCGTGTTGGATCTGGTCCTAGTGGGACAAAATCATCTGCTGGGAGATACTCCATCACATATTTATACTGATCAGTTACGATAGCACGTCCCCAGTAGTTGCTTTCGATAAAAGCGAAAGTCCGCCAATCCGTTTTCTGTCCTTTCAGTATCGGGCGAAGGCTGTGACCTTGTACGCCTTGTGGAATCTTTGCTTCTGCATAGTCACAAATGGTCGGTAGAAGATCCACTCCAGAGATAAAATGCCTATGATCAAAAGAAGACTTTTGCAGCCCGAAGCAATCACCTAAAGATGCGACGATAAAAGGCACGCGAATGCTCTCCTGATACAGGGTAAACTTCTGGAACATCTGGTGACTGGCGCATGCTTCACCATGGTCACTGGAAAAGATAATCAATGTATTCTCTGCCAAATCAGTTTGTGCCAGTGCGTTAAGAAGCAAACCGATTTCATAATCGACTTTCTCTACGTACCGATAATAGTTCCAGATATAGAAGCGCCACTGCAGATCTGACCACCTCTGCACCGCACGGCGTATCTTGTCGTGGATCAGGGCACCTCCATGTCGGCGACATACTTGTTGTAGCAAAGTTTCACCGACATCGTACTCAAAGTTCTCTGGCAACGGCGGTAGGGCTGATTCACCGACAGTTTGTTGTACCACCGAATCGGGTATGGTTTTCTGCTCGTGGTTGTGAAGATACTCACAGATGTCGTGTGGGTTTACATATCCAACTTGCAGGTAAAATGGGTTATGGTTGTCGTAAGTCGAAAGGAAAGAGAGGGCGGCATGGGTTGAGGCTGAATCGTAGTATTCTCCTCCGCCTGCCCCAATGTCACGTTGTCCAGTATATAAATTGTGGAAACTTTGACGCATGTCGCGTCCGTCAACGTGCCATTTCCCACAGTGGAATGCTCGGTAGCCGTTGCTGTTGAGTATCTGCCCGAGATCTAGCAGGTGCGCGTGCAGACACCCACCATTGAAAGGCACCCCTGTTTCCGACGCATATCGTCCGGTCATCCAGCTAGAACGGGCCGGCGCACAAACCGGATCGGAACAATATGCTTTCATAAATGAGACCCCATTTCCATGGAGTCGATCCATGTTGGGGGTGTGGACATACGGATTGTTGTAGGCTGAAATCGCGTTCCACGACTGCTGGTCGGTATTGATAAACAGAATATTTGGTCGGTCAGTCATACACACCCTCCTTTGGTCAAGACATAAGTCGAGAACGTCTTGGATATCAGCACCACCTCATTGGCCTCGTTTAACCACCAATAAGAGACTTCTGTACCTTGACCATAGACACTGTAGCCCCGCAAACAAATTTCGTGACCGTCCAGTTCAAATTCCCAATCCTCAAGTCGACAAATGTGGTGGTTTGGCTTCAATCTTTGGAGGTCCTCCAACATTGCCCATGCGGCAGACTCCTGTGCGAGTGTGGGGATCCAATCGAAGAGCATCCAATCACAGATAATCGAAGAGGAAGAACTAACTTCACCCGCAGGTATCACCAATCCTGTGCGCATTTCTAATGAGATCTGCTTTTGATCGCCGTTATTGGTGATGCTGCCAATGCAGTCAAATCTATCGTAGATCCCATCTGCATGACTTTTGACATGGACATGCCATTTATCTACTATTGTTGGTTGCACGTTTGTCTGGGCACGAAAGTCGAGCCTCATCTCCTCGCCATTGGAGATGTTGTCGCAGTAGATGTTGTAATGCCATATAGATTGGCTTTCCTGATTTCGGTGGACTGTCGCTTGTCCAATGCCCTGATCTGGCAATGATGGCTGATAACCATTCCAGAAATTGGGTAAGATTGTATAGTGATGTTTTTTCTCACTCAGGCTACATCTGATATTGCCATCGCAGAGAGATTTTTCAAGACACGACCAAAGTTGTTTTCGAAAATCCCCATTCGATGAATGATGATAGGCATAATCAACCGACCAGTGTAAATTTTCCGGCATTTTTTTTGTTTCAATCACGGGTAATCCTAATTTATCTTTAATTCCTAAAAAGACGTGCTCCTAAGATCTATCTTAGTTTTATGTCTGGCTGGTTGGAATCGATTTATTGACAACATCAACCGATGTGAGATAATAGCACAGTTGGAGGCTAAGATGAAAATAGATAAAATAGAATCATACCTTGCAGGCAACGGGTATGTCTTGCAGATTCGCACTGACACGGGTATTAGCGGGCTTGGGCAAACTGCTTGTTGGGGATACCCGGAAGCAGTTGAGCGCATTGTCCGCCGCTTTGAACAATACCTTATTGGCCAAAATCCGTTGAGGATTGAACACCATTGGCAATATTTATATCGTATGGGGCCTTTTCGAGGAAATGTCCTTTGTGGAGCGATCAGTGCAGTCGATATTGCGTTATGGGATATCAAAGGTAAGCATTTCGGTGCTCCCGTATGGGAATTGCTTGGTGGTAACTGTCGTCACAAAATCCGATTGCATTTGCTAGTAGGTCAACCTTCACCTGACGCTATGTATAAAGCTGCTAAAGATGCCGTTGCGGAGGGGTTCACGGCAATTAAGTTCGATCCATTGGTCGGTGGATACCAAGACATGACGCAAGATCAGCTAATTAAGTCTGTTTGCGAGATGGTAGAGGCAACACGAGAAGGCGGAGGTTCGGACCTGGATCTGATTGTTGAAGTGCACCGTAAATTGACACCAATGAACAGCATTGCTTTGGGAGAAGCTTTGACCAAATTCAACCTTTATTTTATTGAGGATCCAATTCAGATCGACAGCATTATTTCACAAGCAGAAATAGCCAAGCGTATCAATATCCCGGTTGGCAATGGTGAACGTCTGACCACAATCTGGGAATTTAGAGAACTGCTGGAAACCGGAGGCCCGCAATACGTGCGTCCAGATGTTGCTCTCGCTGGTGGCCTCACCCATTGCAAGAAGATCGCTGCTATCGCCGAATCATATCATAGCGCGGTTGTTGTCCATAATTTCCTCGGCCCTCTGGTCACAGCAGCTTCATTGCATCTGGATACTTGTATTCCTAATTTCATCACCCAAGAATACACCAAAGACGACGAATCGGACAGGTACGCATACTTCACTACCTCATACCAACGTCAAGGTGGATACATTCCGATTCCTGAAGCTCCGGGGCTTGGTGTTGAGCTGGATGAAAACCTTCTTTTGCAAACGCCATTTGAGTCAATGAATACAGCGGAAGTGCCTCTTCGGGAAGATGGTTCTGTGGCTTATTCGGTGTAGCCGCCTCCTAGGATTGCTGGTGTTATTTCTATAGTGGTAAGTTGTGATGGGCACTGGCAGCGCGCAACATAGATGTGACTGGTTGTGGAGGTATCTGACTGTTAGTTGGTTTCGTCGCTGTCCATCCTCCGCTGAAGCCAAAGCCGTACGTAATGACGCCGGCGCTTGGGATTAGGATAGTCCTCGAATTGGGTGCGATTGTGGAGTATCCAATGATTATTAGTGAAAAGTATCTGCCCAGGTTGTAAGCTGAACTCCACATGGAAGTCTGAGCGGCGCAGTAGCATTTCCAGAATGTCCAAGGCCTCCTCCTGATCCGGGGCTAGTGCCCGTTCTGCCTGCTGGTGACCAACCTGAATGTAATAGTACATGTACCGCATGGTCAGTTCCACTTGGTTCCATTGGAAAATTGGGTTGTGAGATGTTGGGGACTCTCCCATTTTGAATTGTCCGCGGCGATCAAAATAAAATGGTTGATAGAGTGTTTTAAGCACATCAGGAGAGAATCGTTCCCGCAGTTCGTTGTGGAGAGAATAGGCACTGATAAGTTGGTTCTGCCCACCTGATTTCGCCGTCTTGGCACATAGCAGCCCAACGAAGTCAGGAACTGGGTTACCGAAGGAATTATCGATGTGAAATGAACTCTCAGCCTTGGTCACTGAAAAGCGAGCGCCCTGAGTTACGCTTTGACCGGTATCTTTCACATCGTACAGTAGGGTTCCTTTAATATCCTGCGCAAAAGGATGACCAAGAAACTGGCCAATCAACCAATATATTATCTGTGATTCTTCCAAGGTATACTGCTCTACGGGTATCCGCTCGACAATAGCAAAACCTTGTCCCATGTTAAGGGTATCGACTACTGGTTGAAGGCATTCGGTGCAGATGTCGAATAGTGATTTCTGAATCCGTATCTCTGTGATTGGTTGAGGATGGCACCGAAGATTCTGGATAAATGTGTCGAAGGCAAAGAGACATTTTGTGGATAGCAAGTAATACCAGGATGTGGCATCATCAATGGTACTTGCATGCCATGCCCGCTTGTCCAATAAAACATCAGTCAACATCTGGGAACGGTTCATTTTACTTGCCTAATAAAGATTTTTAGTGTGAAAAAATGATAGAGTTTGTCTGGAATCCGCATTTGCTTCTGGACTAGTTCTGTTGCCCTGAGTGCAAAGTCTGTGTGCTGCATATTTTGCTTGCGTTGGTGAATCCTTTCAATCGAAGTTCATCGATCCGAGTCCCATTCCTTGCAGGTCCGCAATGATGTTCTTTTCTTCCGCTTCGTAGAGCTCCCAGATCACTTTCAGCCCTTCGAGACTGGAGACGGCATCAGTTAATGGTTTCTTGCCGGTTTCTATGCATTCGATAAAGTGTGACATCTCTATTTCCGTGGGTTTAGCATGTTTTTGTTCTAAGAGAATGACCTCCTTCTGACCTGGGTCGTGGACACCAGGTACATGCTTCTCAACATCACCAAGATAAGCTACCTGTCCTTTTCCGAGTTGCATCTCTACCATTCCCTTTTCACAATGTGCGTGGAAGGAATAACCGAGCCGGGTACCTCGTGCTCCCCAGGTGCCGAAATGATATCCAAGAACGCCATTCTCAAACTCTAGGCACACGTTGCTAGTACCTTCTTCCTCCATCCAAGGAGTACATCGGTTTGTTCCCAGATGAATTCCTTTCACTGGTTTGCCAAGCATCCACAGCATCAAGTCGATATAGTGACAACCATGACTGAAAAATTGGCCACCTCCAACTTCCTTTGCTTTGCACATCCAGTTGCTTGAATCTCGTTGCGTATGCTGCTCAGTCCAGATCGAAAGTTGGAACACATCGCCGAAGGTTTTGTTGTCCATAATTTCCTTAAATTTGAGAACGAGGGGATGAAAACGCATACAGTAGGCGACCATGAGGACTCGGTCATTCCGCCTGGCAGATTCAATCATCTCCAAGCATTCTTGTTCGGTATTGGCCATGGGCTTTTCTACTAGCACATGTTTGCCCTCGTTAAGGCACTTGACCGTGACTGGGTGATGGAGATGATGCGGCAAGACTATCAGCGTCGCATCCACATGGTCAAGGATCTCCTCATAGTTATTGTGAACCACTGGCTTTTTGGGGAAAAGTTCCGCGACCATCTGGGCTCTTTCTAAATTAATGTCGACGACCGCAGTGATTTCAACTTTGTCCAGAACTTCATTCATCCGTGCGGCATGTGATCTTGCCATTCCGCCGCATCCGATGATTCCTACTCGTATTTTGGATTTCATGTTTGTTGCCACCGTTGCACATTTTTTCAATAGCACCTAATTCAAATGCTTACCCAGCATAGGCTAGAGTAACAAAGAGAGCTGTTGGAAATAATTTAAATGAACGAGTTTCCAATGTTTAGTTCGTTCGTTGCAAAGACAAGATTTTGTTCGGCAGGACCAAAATTCAATGCATTCCCTTATCTGGTTAGGTTTCAGGATATCAAGTTACCTTGACCGTCACCAGCGTAATGTGTCATCTTCATGACTTCTTCACTTTCAAGGAGCAAGAACTGATATTGGTTATATTAGGGGAATGTAGAATCGAAGAATAACAGGTCAACTAATCTCACCAAAGGTGATTCCGGATACCCCAGTCTTACGTTTCTAACCAACACTCCGGTGAATAGGGGGCTCGCTGAAACATCTTTTTTCTTTCTGGGTTTGCTTGTTCCATCCACTCCGGTGGAATTTCTTGCGTATGACGATGCGGAGGACCAACTTCCTTGAAAATGTCAATCACGAATAGACGGTATTCTTGTGGTGAATTTAAGGGTTTCGGTTCAACGCCATGAAACATCCTGGCATTCAGATAGACCATACTTCCTGGGGGCAATTCCAAGTGTCGCACCTCCAATTTTCTACCCGCCTCATCATCGAATTCTCCCGCCAGTAGTTTTTCGGGCGTAACTTCCCTGGTTGGCGACACGCGATGACTCCCTGGGATTATCATCAGGTTTCTGTCTCCTTGCTTAAATCCGTTTGGATAGTAAAGGATTTGGATGTACCACTTATTTCTTTCCTCTAGATTGACTGGGTTTTCATGAAACCAATGGTGATGATCCTGATGAAAGCCGACCCTTTTAGTGCCGCGAGGGGCGATATTCATAGCAGAATGGCAAAAGTGATAATCAGGACCAATAGTGGACTGTAAAAGCGAAGTAACTAGCGGTGCATCAATCAACCTATTACCCCATGAACCTCTGTCATTCCATGGTCTAACGAAGTAGGTATGCGGATCATTTACCTGAAGATCTGGATCTGCTAACGACTTGAAATATTCTCTAACGGGGTCGTGGTTCAGAATTTCATCGGTCAAGCCAGCTAGGCCTTCATCCGTGAAGACATCTGGTAAAACAACGCATCCGTCTCGATGAAAAGTCGCTAGATCATGTGCAGAGGGTTCGGTTAGCCGAAATATTGGATTCGTCATTTTAAGTATTAAAGTAATAGGGCATTTCGATTGATGGGTTTGAAGTAAGATCTACTACTTCAACTTTGGAAATTTGAGCGATTGCATCGGAATGATCTTTGTGTTACTTGATCCAGACTTAAGACTGGCCGGTATTGTTTACAGAATCAATCATCATATGTTAACACCGCAATTATGCTTTATCAAACATTATATTCTGGATTCGCAAACGGCTTTCAAGAAATTATATGGCTGAGCCAGTTGACTGATGTTGATGAAACCAATAACCAAATACTAAGCAATCATAAAAGAGGCCTGACTTGCGCCTTCTCGGGAGGGGAATCCTCAATACAGGTTCAAGTGATAACCAGCATTACCCCTCAATATTTCTGACCATATTGATTCAATTTTCGATATGAGTGTTCGATGAATCTAAGGCCACATTAGCGCAGTTTTCGCTATCATCAAGTCATGTCTGCCCAGTTCAATTATGACTTCAGTCCTTGCTTTTAGTAGAACTAATATTTGTAGTCGTTGTGCTGGGATGCGGTAATACTGAGAAGCATGACCTTGTCAGCTTGGAGGGTCAGCTGAGTATAGTTACGAGCTAAGTTGATCTGTATTTTGACGTACTTTTTTGATTGCCTGCAGAATCAGATCCATATCTTCGATCTCTCCTAGGAATAGAGCGTGCGAAAAGCTGCAAACTTCTTTAGCATACACCCATTCAGCTTGGGGACAATGAACTTGGCTATAATCGATCTGCCGATCGTAGACTTGACCTTGTCGGGCCGCCCCCAGTTGATCAAAAAAATCCATATCACCAAAGGGCCCTTCTTGATAAATTGGTTGCCCATGTGCCCCAACATTGCACGGTACACCTTCTGCCCGCAGAGCTGCGAGAAAACGATCTCTTGAGATATTATCGAATGCCTCAGGAATAAAACGGAAGTCCCAGTAGTAGAAACACCAGCGGGTAACGCGTTCATCGCGGGGAATTGGTGAAATCCCCTCTATGTCTTTCATTCCTTCTGCTAGGTAGATCGTGTTTTGTTCACGTATCTCAACTTGTTCGTCAAATCGCTCCAATTGACACAACAGTAAGGCTGCTTGAAAGTTGGTCATTCGCATATTGAGGTTTGCGAAAATTCTAGCTTTCTCGGCTAGTGCCTGATCGCTCGTAACGACCATTCCACCCTCACCACAGGTAAGTGTTTTTCCCATTTGGAAACTGAATGTGCCAAGATGTCCAATGGAACCCAGTCCTTGCCCACGCCATTGAGAACCGTGTGCATGGGCACAGTCCTCAATCACCCACAGATCGTGTTTTTGAGCGATCTCCATAATCCGATCCATGTCAGCGGGGAAACCTCCGTTATGTACAGGGACAATCGCCCGAGTACGCGGTGTGACAGCGGCTTCAATTGCGTCAGGACAAATATTATAAGTCAAAGGGTCAACATCCACGATGATCGGTACAGCGTTGACCAATACTGCAGCAGTGCCGGTAGCAACAAAAGTCAAGGCTGGCACTATCACTTCATCTCCTGCTTGTAGCCCAACAGTTTTCAATGCACATTGGATAGCAACTGTTCCATTAGCTACTGGAATACCATACTTAGCGTTTTGGTAAGCAGCAAACGCTTGGCTGGCTTGGTCGACTTTGTCTCCACTATTCCAAGATCCACTATGTAGAACCTTCAATAATGCTTGTTCCTCTCTAGCATCAAAGGTAGGCCAACTCTTGCCTAAAGGTCCTTTAACAATAGGTTCTCCACCGTGCAGTGCAAGTTTTGCCATGTCTCGCCTCCTATGCTGAGCAATTGCAGTTAAGAAAACTACCACCCTGTATTGAAGTGCAATCCCCAGATTTTTATCGATAACAGATAATTGTGCGTTTGAGATTTCTTTATATGCCACTATGATTTCCTTTAATCAACAGCATATTATTCCGTCACGAAACTACTAAGTTTTGTCATTTCTAGTGTTAATAGAAGCGCACCTCCTTAACATAATCCAAATCTGTATCCAAGGAATTTATCAGTAACCCAAAATTGACACCAAAGTCATCCTCATTGATGTAGAAAAACTTAGTTATATGCTGACATAGCTGAATGAACTCTATCGTCTGCCGCGTCATGCCAAATCACTTGTCCCAATCTCTGAGGTACAGATCTTAGAGATCACCAAATCAGGACTGGGATAGTCTATTCCCTCGACTCTGCTGGTCTATCAGGGCACCCTGCACACGGTGGCGGATCTCATCGATTCGGCCATTACCCTCTAGGATCCTACCGCCCTATCTCGCCAGCATCGATCGATGTATTTCTTGTGTACCTTTCTTGCATCGTTAGGGTGAGAAAGGATTGTCATACTACTTCGGGTGTTTCCATGCATTTGGCATGTCTCTTCGTGTCAATTCGGAGCCTCTTCCACTATCAATGATAACCACTTGACTACTGGCAAATTTTTCGATCCAGTTCATATTTATTTCGCGACTTTCTACGGCCCAATCTTGACAGTCATTTTACCCATATTCTCGCCTTTGAAAAGGCCAATAAAGGCCTGCGGTG
>DTUY01000018.1:88721-91406 GCA_012963885.1 Candidatus Poribacteria bacterium
ACATAATCTCCAACTTGAAACCGATCACTATTCGATTTCACAATCTGCCCCACACAGCCGCCTTCCAGTGTCTTACTAAGCTTGGCATTCCGCATGCCACCGCGCATGTAGGGATCGACCGACATGTAAATGTTTCGAACAAGGACTTCTCCCGTTTTGGGCTCTGGGATTGTAACTTCGACTAGCTCGAAGTCGCTTTCATCGGGCATGCCGATAGGATGACTCTTGAGACGAATTTCTCGGCTTACAATATTAGCCATCTTCTTCTCCTTTTGAGTGGATTTCTGAATCGCAAAAGTAATAAAGGATGGTTCAGAGAACCCGAGATTCTATCGAAGGATCCGCTGATCACTGAGATCTTTTCCGCCAACGGACTTCACAATGCTTGCGACACGGTACTCCTTGATTTCCAGCTCATGAAAGGCGTTGACGATATGGTACTGCGTCGGTAGGTCTTCCCATCTGGCTTTATGAAACTCTACCGTCCCCTCACCCCGCCACATCTCTTTGACCACGGAATTCGAGCCCTCAGCCGGCGTCAGTACGGCGTAGCCGACATCGGCGTGGTCCCATTCCTCGGTTCTAGGCATATACTTATAGTGCAAGGTTCCCTTCAGCACACCATCATCCGGTTGTTCGGCTGCTGGTGCTGGGGATGGGTTTAGTGACACAGGCGTCATGTTCGTCAGTTTCATGTCCATGAACTTGAAGCCGAGCCAACTGGCAATGCAGTGGGTTTCCCTATTAAGAACGGTCGGCTCTGGAAGTTCGCAGTAGATTTTGGAGAAACCCAACTGTTCACGACCGGTCAGAATCGGGTCGCACAGATTTTCCCAAAGCACCGTCAGCAACCCACCTTTCGCACGGTCTCGCTCTCCATTGAAGATGGCGGAAAAGCTGACGCCGAGGATATTATATCCGCGACCGGCCAACCACTCGATCTCCTTCATATAGGATGCTGAGACACTAACAACCGGTTCATCACCAACCTCGAATCCCTCGGGCAACAGTTCTTCAAGTTGCTCGCGATTCGTCAAGAAACTGACCGATATGCTCGTTGTCTTGGGGTTGTCCTTGCACTCGAATGTGCGTCCTTCCGGCCCCTGTCTTGGTCCCATGCTTGGGCCAAAATGTGTGGGCATCATGTACATCTTGCCAGGTTGAAATTTGTAAGGCATGATATTCCTCCTGTTGGTTTTTGGATCATAATACCAATACTAAATGAATGTCACTGACTGAAATACAACACGCATGTCTTTTGGTGCGTTATTTGTGATGAAATTTTCCAAGCTGTTTCAACCACGGATAGAGGTTAGTACGCTTCTTGACAGCTCTCGATTCAGTCCGATTGGGACGGTGTGGCAATTTTTCGGTTGCAACCAAAACCAAGAGCCAAAGTATAAAGATATTGTTTCCGTTTATATTGGTCAGAAACCATCGCACCCATAAAAATCGAAATATGTTGTATTATGGCTGAAAATTCACTTTTAGTCGGTAGTAGATTGTGTCCGTATCAGGTGGATTGCGTTGCCTGAAGGCTTGCGACTTCGACTACAATCCTAGTCGAATTTAACTTTCGAATTTGTGTTATGGATTGATAGCTTACATTTTTTCACGCAGGAAATCGATGCATTCAGGCACCTGTGTTTCGCTGAGACCGTGAAGAATAAGCGGGACATCAAATTCGAGGTTATCGAGCAATGACAGATAGTGGCGATAATCCAACAGACCTTTTCCCGCAGCAAGATGTCCGGCCTCACCATCATGGTCAAGGTCTTTGGCGTGTGCGATAATAATGTCCTCATCCAGCAACACGAAGGCTTCATCAAGGATTTCTCTCATGCGCGGAAGTTCGCCGGCATGAAAGATATTGGCGCCATCTATAACGACCTTCAGATAAGGTGAACCCATCTCATCGAGCAAGCGACGGGCTTTTTGGGCAGAATCCACCACATTGGCAACTTCAGGCTCGAAGGCAAGAGTGATTTTGTATTCCTTAGCGATTTGTAAGGCTTGATGCATGGTTCCGACCAAATCGTTCCAAGCTTCAGGCGAATCATTATCAGGATGGCGTCGCCACATACTTTTGGAATCTCGTGTGCCGGTACATAACGTGATAACCGACGTACCAACTTTCTCACAAGCCGATGCCAACACACGTAATCTTCGTAATCCATCGGTGCGTTGCTGTGAATCAGGATGAATCATGTTGAAGGTACCAGAAATCGCGGCCATGTTGACATTGCGTGTGTCAAATTCTTTACGGATCTGATCACATAGTTCGGCATCGATCTGCTCTGGCAGTTCAGGGAGACCTACCCTGCCAAGACCAAATTGCATGCAGTAAATGCCATAGTTTACAATAGCATCAAGTGTTTCTGAAAGCGTTGGACGAACAATGGTTCCGTCCATAATTCCAATTTGCATTGACTTAACCTTTTCGGATTTTGAGATAGTTCATTTCCTGCAGTGTGGCACCATGACTATGTCCATTCTACTGTGTAGTATATCCAACATCAACTATATAAGTAGCTCACTTGCCATTTCCCGTTCCCGTGGAATCCAGACATTCATCGAGCCGTTGTCTCCGTTGCACCACGAAAAGCAAGGAACAAAGGCCATATGTGATTTCTGCCAATATTCTCTCGAGGATTTTCCCAGCCGGAATCAACAACTTTGGCCGAG
>DTUY01000018.1:91506-93804 GCA_012963885.1 Candidatus Poribacteria bacterium
TCTGCCAATATTCTCTCGAGGATTTTCCCAGCCGGAATCAACAACTTTGGCCGAGCAAATGCTTTTGATCTCAGGATTCAAGAGACAATTACAAATGACTTGTGAATCCTGCTTTTTCGTCCTTTGCCGTAACAGCATTACTATTCTTTCGACCAGTATAACTCTTTCAGGCGACGTATGTACTCTCGATCCCTTTTCTCGATCGCCTCGTCAAATTTTTCCGAGTCGACGAACCACGGTTTCCCTTCAGCCAGACGTGCTCTAATTTTTTCAGTAGCCTCGTCGAAGGGTTCGGAGGCTTGTCTGGTTCGCCGCGGCGCCCGAATATCCGCCGACCATTTCCAGATACCTGCCAAATCATAGTGCCCAAACGGACCCTCATGTGGCATACGAAAACCAAAGGCAGCTTTGATCCCAAGCTCTATTTCTTCAGCGGTCGCCACGCCCTCTGCCCACAACCGATGTGCTTCCCGACTCATTGCGCCCTGGATCCGGTTCAGCAAGTAGCCCGGTAACTCTTTGAGCACACGGATGGGGACTTTCTTTACTTTTTTCATCAAGTTGTAGATGATGTTATATGTTTCATCTGATGTCCCGGGACCTTTTGCTACCTCAACCCCGGGCACGATGTGTGGCGGCGCAAAATAGTGCGTCAACCCGATTTTATCCTGCCGCTTGACATCCGCACCTATATCACTGAGAACTAGTCCCGATGTATTGCTGACGATGATGGTATGCAGTGGGCACAGTTTATCAAGTGCATTGAAGAGTTCTTGCTTGTCTTGCAACCGCTCGACAATGGCCTCGGTGATGAAATCGCTATTCGCCGCTACTTCTTCCAAATCAGTGGTCGTGGTTATTCGACTCATGGTGTCATCGGCTTGCTTTTGGGTTATCAATTCCTCCTCGACAAGGAGAGCCATGGCAGACTTAACTTGCTTCATTGACTGTTCTAGGATTTCATCACTCAAGTCACGGATAACGGTGGAGTATCCCCATAGCGCAAAGTTTATGGCGATACCGAAGCCCATTGTCCCACCGCCAACAACTCCTACTCTTTTGATATCTGCTAGATTCATATTATTCTTCATGTGTCCTTTCTTTTGGTGTCTCCTTGTTTTCGGCCTATAGGGTAGGGCTATCAACGATCGTCATGCATTGAATTTGCTCGTTTTTATATCTGGCTCGCATTTTATGTCAACTCCCAAATACCCTGCTTTCAAGGTATAGCATTGAAAGTACGGGATACATCAATGGGACCTCGCGAAGTTCCTCTAGCTCGCGGTCTCATCAGCCAACCCATAATCCTCGCAGGCGATTCTCAAAATCGTGTTCCAAACAGAAGGAATACATTGAGCGATGCGTGGTGAATGAGTAGGGAAACTAAATACTCATGCTGGAGTCCACGCTCGGGGTGCAATACCTTCAAGGTGTGTTTTGACATCGACAACCGCTGGTTTTCCCACAGCAAACGCCTGATCAAGTGCACCCGAAAGTTCACTCGGTTTGTGGACCGTAATGCCGAAACATCCCATCGATTCGGCCATTTTGGCGAAATCAGCATCGGGGAAAAGCCAGAGTTCATCGGAGCCGGGAGTCTGTCCACCGTAGACAGACTCGACACCGCCCTTTTCCTGGTTCAGGGAGTGATTGTTGTTAACTAGGATGACCACGTTGATGCCACATTTCATAGCGGTATCCAACTCCGACAGATGGTACCAGATACCACCATCGCCGGTGAAGCAGAGCACGGGACGACCGGGTTGGGCACATTTGGCACCAATGGCCGCGGGTAGACCCCAACCCAACGAACCCGAGCAACGAATGAACATCTGGTCGGAATGTTTAAGATCGATTATGGTGCCGGTCCAGATGCCCGAATGCCCTGTGTCGGAGACGAGAATCACGTCGGAAGGGAGGTAGTCGGTCAGTTCCCTGCAGAGACGTTCTGGTCGCATCGGAACCATGTCCGAGTTGACTACATCACTAACGCTCTCTTTCCAGTTTTTAACTAATTCCTGTAGCTGGTTAATCCAATGTGTGCGTGGTTCAATGGTTTCTGCATGTTCAATCATTCTGCGCAGTGAGTTTCTGACGTCGCCCTGCATCCCTACTTTAATCGGGTAGTTGCGGCCCAGTTCATCTGGGTTGATATCGAGTTGGATGATCGGTGTCCCCTGTGGTGGAATTTGGTATCCGTTGGTCACTTGGCCGCCAGTGTGACTGCCGATGAAGAAGACCAAATCTGCCTCGCAGACGGCTTGGTTTGTGCACGCTCGCGAGTATAAGCCGGGGACG
>DTUY01000018.1:93904-96416 GCA_012963885.1 Candidatus Poribacteria bacterium
ATCTGCCTCGCAGACGGCTTGGTTTGTGCACGCTCGCGAGTATAAGCCGGGGACGCCCACCGCCAGTGGATGATCATAGGGGAACATGGCTTTGGCATTCAAAGAAGTAGCGACCGGGATGGAAAGTTTCTCGGCCAATTCCAGCAGTTCGGCTCTGGCCCCTGAAGCAGTCACGCCACCGCCAGCTACGATGACGGGTCGTTTAGCCTGAGTGAGCAATCGGAGTGTTTCCATCACTTTTTCTAGCTCCGCTTCCGGTCGGAAAGGCGGTACCTGGACAAATGACTCTTCGATGATGACTTCCAGATCTGCTTCGTAATCCACGACCATTTGTCCCGCAAGACCTTCCAGATCCAGATGGACTGGTGCTGGTGTACCCGAGGTGGCCGAACGGAAGGCTTGTCGCAAATAGATGGGCAGTTGTTCCGGATTGGCTACAAAGGCACTATATTTAGTGACCGCCGAGAAAGGGTTAACGTGGTCAACTTCCTGATAGGCATGACGTTGCTGGTTAATCTGGTTTTCCCTTCCAGTCAAGGCAATTACCGGAGCACAGGCTAGATAGGCATCCTGTAGTCCCGCTGCTAGGTTAACCGCCCCCACTGACTGTGCCATACAGAGGCTAGGGCTACGTTTTATACGAGCATAAGCATCGGCCATATATGCAGCTGCTTTTTCCCCATGGGTCTGAATACGCTTAATCCCCAACTTCTCCATTTCCATTAAGGCTCTAGGAGCGATGTAGGGCATAAAAAAGACGTGAGTTATCCCGTACCCGTGGATGGTCTCAGCCATGAATCGAGCTCCAGTCATCTTTGACATCATGTGTTCTCCTTTGATTATGATGTTTCTTAGGTTAGATCTAATACGCTACGAGCCACCTCACCCTTGCCCAAGGCGGTGAATGCCTGATTGACTTCTTCTAGTGGATAGACTCGCGTCACCAACTCGTCCAGCTTAAGCTTGCCCGCTTTGTAAAGACCAAGCAGTCGTGGGAAATCGACTCGCGGACGGCACGTCCCATAGAAAGAACCAATCACCATCTTCTCTAAGAACAAAATACGGGCATCAAAATCGACTGGTGTGTTAACGGGCGCGTGACCGACATAGACGGTGATGCCTCGTTTGCGAGTGCAGAGAATCGACTGCTTAAATGGATCACTGACAAGGCCGATGGCCTCAAAGGCATAGTGTACCCCTTGGCCGTCGGTCAGTTCTTGGATGGCTTCGACTGGGTTAACCTGGGATGAATTGACGGTATGCGTTGCGCCAAATTGTTGACCCAACTCGAGCTTGTTGTCTAGGATATCGACGGCGATAATTGGTTCCGCACCAGCAATCATTGCGCCTTGTATCACGTTCAGCCCGACGCCGCCACAGCCGAAGACCGCTACCGATTTTCCCGGTTGTACGTTGGCTGTGTTCAGGGCGGCTCCCACACCCGTTATTACGCCACAACCGACCAGTGCAGCCTGTGGGAGAGGGATTTCTTTGTCGATCGGAATAACCACATCTTGGGGTACGATGGTCTCGGTGCTGAAAGTTCCCAGCCCATTAAACTTGTCCATCTGGCGATCACTCTCTGGGAAATGGGGATGTCCACGTTGATCCGCTGGTACGTCACAGAGATTTGGATAGCCAACTTGACACATCTCACAGAGACCACAATTACGTTTCCATGACAATACCACGTGATCTCCCACCTTCACGTTGTTGACTGCTGATCCAACTTCTTCTACTATACCAGCTCCTTCATGGCCTAAAATGATTGGAACTGGGATGAAGGGCCACTCGCCCTTGATCACGTGCCAATCCGAATGACAGACACCACTGGCGACTAGCCGGACACGAACCTGATCATTTTCGATGTTGGGTAGCGCAAATTGCTCGATTTGTAGGGGAGTATTGATATCGTAAAGTACGGCAGCTTTCATGAGATACCTTCCTTAAAAATAAGGCTGATTGCGAAGATAAAGTTTTTACCATCCGTTTAGCGCAGATGATCCAATACTGATAAGGGGGTAGCCGCCAACAAACCAGCATCAATGGGTAACACTATCCCAGAAATCCAGCGAGATTCTTCACTGGCTAGAAATACGGCGGCCCAAGCGACATCCCAAGCATCCCCTTCGGTGCCCAAAGGTCCAGCTTTACGGCGCAATTCTCGTTGTTCGTCAGAAATTTCTGCTACAAAAGGGGCATGGAGATGGCCCGGCGCGATACAATTGACCCGAACATTCTCCCGTCCATGATGAACGGCCATTGCCTTCGTCAAGGTGACCAATCCACCCTTGGCTACCGCATAGGGGATGTTTGGTGTCATCCCGGCTCGCAAACCATCAATGGAAGAAACGTTGATGATTGCTCCTCCGCCAGAGTCTGATATTTTAGGTACAGCATATTTGCAGGCTAAAACTGCACTTTTCAGGTTTCCATCTAAAGCTCGATTCCAAACGGAGTCTTCGACCTCGGTCACCATGCCTGGTCCACCTGTACCCACATTATTGAACAG
>DTUY01000019.1 GCA_012963885.1 Candidatus Poribacteria bacterium
TATCTCTGTCCTTGCTTCGGTGGATTGATACATTGCCTCAGTGATACGAGCGACGGTGAGACCAATTGCCCCGGTATCGATCATTTCAAGGCGGTTCAAAACACCCCAAACAAAGTGTTTCTGCGAGCTCTCATAACCTCCAATGGCATACCCGAGAGATTGCATCCGTCTTTCATAGGCTTCAACATTGAAGTTAACATCGGCATCCATGCCATACATATTTGTATAGAAGGTAAATGGCTCTAGCCTGATTCCTCCCCTCGACCCCATAATGCGATCACCTTCACCGCCGTCAATATGGACGGCCCAAGCCTCTTCAACAAACATCGTGATATCGCCTTTAAATCGCACAAATCCGGTGCCTAACTCCTCGACGTTATAGCCGCTCTCCTGTCGGCGTTTCTCGTCCATATCGAGTTCTTGAAATGTTGAAGCCGTTACGGTTTCAAGCTCTGGATTATCCAGCAGATAGACCATCCGTGCTAAGTGGTATACTGCCATGTCTACCAGCGTTCCACCTCCAGATTTCTCCTTTTGCACAAAGTGTGGGGTGGCGTAACCATCTACATATACTCGTCCACGGCGACGGTAGTGGCTTGTTTTAACATAGTAAATCCGACCCAGCGCACCTTGCTCGATTAAGGTTTTGGCGGTTCGTGATTCTCTGGAGAAAACGGTTCCCATCTGTACCGATAGCTTTTTCCCTGTCCGCTGTGCAGTATCATACATCGCCTGTGCTTCCATGCCAGTCTTTGCCATTGGTTTTTCGCAGTAAACATGCTTGCCGGCTTCAAGCGCGTCAATCGTGACAGGTGCGTGCAGGAAGTTAGGCAGACAAACATCAACACTGTCAATTTCGTCGATCCCCAGCAGGTCGTGATAATCAGAAAACACGTGTGGGATATCGTTTTCCTGTGCGACCTTTTGTACCTCAGTTTGATTGATATCTGCTATCGCAACAATCTCAACATCATTTCTCATCGATTGATAACCGCGAATGTGGCTTTTGCCGATGATACCAGTTCCAATAATACCAACCTTGAGCTTACCTGACATGGTTTTCCTCTAATTAAATTTTCTTTCTTAATGATAATGATTGGTCTGAAATTTAATAATGCTTCCAGAGGTTAAATTTCTGTTAGAGATGATTGTATAAGATCCTCTTACTGCTGCTATTATAAGAGACCTTAATTGAATTGGTCAACGGCTAAAATAGTGAAGAGATGGGCGAGTGGAATTCCATGAAGAACCAAAGAAGCTTTTTTTTACGAATCACCTGATACTTCGTAGGCAGAACAATCTAGCGGAGACTTTCCCTTACCCCCACCTGTCCGATACGCCACGGCGGTACACACAATACGTCGGATAATTTTCCAGCGCAAAAAACAAGCTTCAAAAACGGCGTAACGTAGCATTACATCTCATCATCTAGAAGGTGCCCGCACGGTTAGTCAACGCTAATTACTGACAGCCTACCACTTTTCCTTGAGACTGCAACTGTGTTAGAATGCCAAATCAAGCACCGCAACTTGAGTCTCAAAGGGCCGCTGATATGGTCGACGTATTCATCTCCTATTCCCGCAAAGATATAGAGTTTGCTCAACGCCTTCATCATACCTTGGAATCCAGAGACCATGAGTCTTGGATCGACTGGTAGAATATTCCTCCCACGGCCGAATGGCTGGACGAATTTGCTGGTTTTCAGTTTTAGCGAGGTGGAGCACTCCGGCCAGAATGGCGAAAGGTATCTAGTTGCTTTTTCAAGTCTTCGATGATCTCTGGATATACGAAATAGAGGTTGGTCGTCTCACCAGGGTCTGTCTCCAGATTGTAGAGCTGACCTGGCGCATTTGGTTCCGTTTCGGCCAGTGCATAAGGCTTGAGACTCTCGCGCTGGTAGTCGTTACCACCTGAACCTTTATGGTCAAGATACTTCCATTTTCCCTTTCTAATAGCTAGATCAAGCGTATTCGTTTGGTGCAACGTATGATGGCGAATAGCATCTTTTGTCTTCTGCTGACTTTGCATAGCAGGTAAAATATCGAAACTGTCTTCAGCCACATCGTTTGTTAGCTGTACATCTACCAAACTGGCACAGGTCGCCATTATATCGCAGAGGCAAATAGTTTGATCACTAGTGCTATCTGCTGGAACCGATCCCGGCCACCGAACAACAAAGGGAATACGGTGACCCCCTTCCCACTGATCTCGTTTCATTCCTCGCCACGGGTGGGCTCCATCATGCTGATAACTGGCACGCATATTGACAACACTGGTCACTTCAGGACCATTATCACTAGAGACCATCACCAGCGTGTTATCAGCCATACCTAGTCGATCCAGCGTCTCTAGTAATTCTCCGACCACATAATCGAATTCGAAAATAAAATCGCCGTGAGGACCAGCATTGGTTTTACCTTTAAAATCTTTGCTAGGGAAAGAGGGGAGGTGAACTGCCTGAGCCGAGTGAAAGAGAAAAAAGGGCTTGTCAGGCGTTTCCTGAGCGCGATTTTCCAAGAAGGTTTTGCTTTTGTTTAGGAAGATCATATCCATCTCTTCCAGATCAAATCCGGGAGAGATCATGCCCATACGATTATCTTTTGAATAGGCGTGGTTTGGCAATGGGGTACGATCAAGAAGCTCCGTTGGTGGCACTGGAATCCGGTCGCCATCAATGAAAGCATATAGGAAATCGGTTGTGGGGCAACAAGCAGTACCAAAAAAATGGTCGAATCCCCGATGGATCGGTGCATCGGGAATTGATTGTGTATAGTCAATGCGTTGAACAGGGTCGAATCCATTTTCGTTGATGAATTCTCCTTCCTGGTCGGTGAAGCTAAGCCCAACATGCCATTTTCCAAACAAGGCAGTAGTATAACCTCTACTCTGAAGCATAGAAGGTAGGGTCAAGCGGGAGCCTTCAATTAAGCACGGCCCACCAGCACCAGTGAACACACCTGCGAAACCTGTTCGGAAAGCCATTCGGCCCGTCAAGATGCTGTAGCGACTTGGTGTACAAACTGTGGAGGGGCTGTGTGCATCAGTAAATCGCATCCCTTCACGGGCCAATCTGTCGATATTTGGTGTGGGTACTTTCGATTCAGGATTGTAGCATGACACATCCCCGTAACCGAGGTCGTCTGCAAGGATAAGGAGAATGTTAGGCAATTTTTTTCCGGCATACATAAATTAATTATAGCAAGAAAATAAAGCTAATTCTAGGTGCGATCAGAATTATTCGTAGGGAAGAACAATCCAACGGGAAATTTCCCTTACCCCACCAGTCGCGATATGCCACGGCGGTACATACAATACGTCGGATAATTTTCCAGCGCAAAAGAACAGCCT
>DTUY01000020.1 GCA_012963885.1 Candidatus Poribacteria bacterium
GATTTGCCGAAATCATTCCTAGAATGAGGTTGATCTAGAGGAATAATTTTTGCTGGCTACTCGGAGAATATTTCTAGCTGAGAAGCAAGAATTGCAGCTCAAAACAACCAAAATCGTCAATAATAGTTGTTATTTTATCCCTTTGGTCACCTAATTAAAGGATAAGTACAAATGTATGTAGGTACACAATATCTTGGCACATCGAAAGTAGAAATGGAATTTCTGGTTCGTCACGGCGTCACACATTTCGATGCTACCGTAGATGACATGAAGCCAGGGACACTAATTCGGCACAAGGAAGAAGCTGCAGCCCATGGTGTGAAACTTGAAATGGTTCACATCAAACCGATGGATAGTATTCCAATGGCAGCGGATCCTCAACGTCAAAAGGATATCGAAACTTTTTGCCAGTATATCGAGAATGCTAGCCAAGCTGGGTTACGAGGCCTGAATTACAATTTTTGTGTGCTTCGTGCACCTTCAGGGGGACTAGTACAACGTACCCATAGCAGAACAGGAAGAGGTGGATCGATTTACAGCTCGTTCGAACTGTCTGAATATGACAACAAGACACTTACCAAAGCCGGGGAGGTCAGTCGCAACGAAGTGTTCGATCGTGCGGCTTACTTTTTAGAATGCGTGATACCGGTGGCTGAGTCGTACCAAGTTCAAATGGCCTGTCATCTCAACGATCCACCAGCGCCAGTCTTAAACGGTGTGGAGAAGTGGAACTGGCCTGTTTTTGAAGGATTGAAACGATTTAGCCAATTGGTTGACAGTCCCTACCACGGGTTCAATTTTTGCTGTGGGGTCGCTGCTGAAGGGTTAGGAAACCCTGCAGCAGAACTCCCTCCGATTATCAAGTACTTCACCGAGAGAAAAAAGATCTTCAACATCCACTTCAGAAATATTCGTGGTGGGTTGCACAATTTTTGCGAAACTTGGCCTGACGAAGGTGACGTTGACATGTACCAAATTGTAAAAATTCTTCATCAGGCAGGTTATCCTTACATGTTGATGCCTGATCACGCTCCTTCCCACCCAGATGATATCACCCCCAAAGGTGTTTCGAATCGTGTTAATCAAGCATGGGCATTTCAGTTTGGATACATCATTGCCTTGATTCAAGCAGCAAAAAATGAGTAGTATGGTGACACCTTTTTGGGTTGAAATTCCTTGATAAGTTCCGCGAATATCTCGTCGTTGAACCTTATCTTACCTTGAGGAAGGTCTAATCCTGTATATGCTATTTTCATACGGCAGAAACCCCTTTTACTGTATTAAACATTTGATATCTACTTTGGATTATTTCCGAATCGCTAAAATAGTATTAACTTACAACCACTATGCTGGTGTATGCTATTAGCAGACGAAAATGAAGGGTAGACGCTAATTTTGGTTTATGCCGTAGATAGTTAAACTTTTTGCGTTTAAAAATTGTCCGATGCTTTTTTTATGATTGGTGTATCGCTTTTCGTGTTAGGTTTCCAACTTCCGAGCCACATCATCATCTAAGAATAATGATGACACAACTTAGCAGTTAAAATCTCGTAGCTGTATTCTAAATTATAAGCTAAAATACACCCTTTTGCTATGATACTTTTAACATAATGGTAAACGGCATATTAATACGATACTATGTAACTTGAGCTTAAAATGCTTATCTACTGTCTGATTACCAACCGAAAATACAATTCTTGCTTTTATATGGTCCTCCATAAAGTTGGAGGTTAACCCATGTCGTTCACTCTAGCCCATGGTAGTGTGCCACCGATGGTAACGCCCATGACTGAAGATGCAGCTTCGATCGACCGTGATGGTATTGCGGCCCTGGTCGAATGGCACATCGAAGCGGGGACGACTGGACTATTCGTGGTTTGCTCGACCGGCGAGATGTTCGCTCTAAACCAAGATGAGATGGTTGAGATAGTAGAAACCGCTGTGATTTCCGCTGATGGCAGAATTCCAATCATTGCAGGGTTACCCTTCCCAGATGTTAATCGCAAGGCCAAAATTGCGAAAAGATACGAAACAGTGGGAGTTGATGGTGGAGTTGCGCTTCAGCCATTCGAAAGCCCTGCTGACGATGACACGATGTACGAACATTATGCTCGACTGGCGGACGAAGTGAAAATCCCGCTGTTTATCTACGAACATCCCAAATGGCAGTCAACTCATCTTTTAACGCCTGCACTGGTTGGCAGGTTGGTTGCCAATGTTTTGGTCAAGGCGCGGCGCCAACTATCGTCAGTCAACCAACGGCTATGTTCTCAACGGTAGAAAACTGGATTCATTTAGCGGAAGTTTCGCATGATGGGTCAGTAGAATTTGATCGGGGAATAGCGGTGTTAAAAGAAATTCTAAGTTCCGTCCAACCTACAGAAACAGTCTTAATGGCTAACTACCCCAATCCATTTAATCCTGAGACATGGATACCCTACCATTTAAATCAAGATGCGGAGGTTGTGGTGCGTATCTATGATGCTAAAGGAAGAATAGTCAGGACATTGGATATGGGATTCCAGTCATTCGGCTATTATGCCAGTCGTGATAAGGCAGCCTACTGGAATGGCAAGACAGATACTGGTGAGATGGTATCATCAGGAACGTACTTCTACCAGATTCAAGCTGGAGATTACACAGAAACCCGCAAGATGGTGATCCTGAAGTAAGTATCGAACCATCCTCAAAAACCCCTCCATGGGTATTCTCAGGTCATCAGCGGATTAAACTGGCTCAATTAATCGAGCGTGAACAGGGCTCTCTCTCTGTTTACTTATCCCCACCTACAAGACCAACATAGCTGATGTTGCTGTATTTTATTCCAGTTTGCAATCCTACGAAGGCACTCCAAACCGTCAGCAAAGTGGAAAAAGTGAAGGTTTTTGTCTACTTTTTGACAGTTCATTAATTTCATGTTAACACTTGTGATATAGAAAAATACAATCAGGTGCAAAGCGAATCCGCTTTGGCCTACGAATACTTCAAGATTTATCGGGATATGCCGTCAGACCGGAGGTCGTTGCGTGCTTTATGTGACTATCAGGTATTCGGAAGAAAAAGATCGCAATCGGTCTTTACCAGATGGTCAGTCAAACACAATTGGCAGGAAGTTAAGGAGACTATACTGGATGCGGGTTATCTTGAAGAGTACTATCAGCAATGTTTGGAAGAGATGAAGAAGGAAGAAGCAGAATCAGCGAGGAATATCAGGCTGTTACAACAACAGCAGCAGGACTTGGAAGAACGAATTGATCAGGCATTGGAGATGATGCTGGATCGGCGTTTACCGAAAGATAAACTGGTGTCCAAGTTGCAGGAAGATGAAAAGAGACTGGCAGAGATCA
>DTUY01000021.1 GCA_012963885.1 Candidatus Poribacteria bacterium
GGCGCTGGCATGGTCGAAATGTATCAGCATCAATCCATGTGGAACGTCTACCAACATCCGCCGATTCATCAAATCTATACCGAAGTTTATGGAACAGAACGAATTTGGGTTTACCCTGACCGGGTCAATATGAAACCGCCTCTGCATCCCGACCATCCTGATTGGGACCATAAGGGCATGTATCACTGGGATGTGGACACCTCAAAGCTACCAGTCCGTTTCGGAACGCAAGGCGTTCTGTTTCTAACGAACACGGCTGACAATCAGGGCTCCTTTATCTGTTGGCCTAGAGCACATAAGTCGCTGATCAACAAGGAGAGCCCTTGGGTTCCAGAAATTTCGCTGGGTGACTTCATTCAAGTACCCGCCAAGGTTGGATCACTGCTGATCTGGCATATTGCACTTCCGCATGCGAAACGGACTAATACCTCTAATAGCCCACGACTGGCCCAATACAGGAACTACTACCCAGTTCCTGACCCAATGGATGAGGAACGGCGACAAGAACGGATCACGCTGTGGCAAGAGCGAAGGGCCCTCGGCCGAGGTGCCTATCCTGGTGAGCCACGTGGATGGGAAGCAAAAAATTATGGTTCAGCAGAACTGACACCGCTTGGGCGAAAACTGCTTGGACTCGATTGTTGGGACTAATTAATGGCAACGAAATTTGTTAAGGAGAAATGGTGCATCTAATGAAAATTAAAAGAGTTGAGATTCTGACCAACAAAGAACCGATTCGGCTAACGGAACCATGGCGACCGGCTTGGCGAGAACCCGACGGCGTACACACGACTGACTTCACCCTCTCGCTCTATAAAGTCTATACCGATCAAGGAATTATTGGCTATGGGCCAAATCTAGGTGGGGATCCTAAGCTACTGCGTGGACTGAACCCATTTTATATCAGGAAATTTTGGCATAATCATATGGGCGGAAAACGGGCAGGTGATTCAGGGAAAAGAGCGGCAGGGCTCGAAATCGCACTTTGGGACATCGTAGGGAAAGCTGCTCGTCAGCCAGTTCACCAATTGCTCGGTGCCAGTTGTCAGAAGATCCCTGTTTATGCGGCAACCAGTCGGTTACTTGAAATCAGCCAACATATTGAACAGGTAAAAACGCTGATCAACTTCGGTTTTAAGGCCGTCAAACTGAGGTTGCATCGACCTGACCCTTGGGCTGACGTAGCAGTAATAGAAGCCGTCAGAAGTGCGGTCGGAGATACCGTTGAAATTTTGGTTGATGCAAATCAAAATAACTCTTCTGAGGTCTACAATTTTTGGTCTAGGCAAACAGCACAACAGGTAGCTAGAGAACTAGATCTACTGAACGTCTACTTTCTGGAGGAGCCGTTGCCGAGAAACGATGTGGAAGGGCTAGCCGAGATTTCGGCTTCGGTTGATATGTTCATTGCAGGTGGGGAACATACACCGGTTGTTGCCGATTTCAAGTCACACATCTTAGCTGGATCTTATGACATTCTGCAACCCGATATCACACTGGCTGGTAATTTTGGGATTACAGGGCTAAGAGAAATATCGAGCGTGGCAGACTTCTTTGGGAAATTGGTAATTCCACACGTCACCGGAAATGGGAACTTTTTTATCACGCTGGCGGCCACATTACAAGCTATGGCGACAGTTGATAACTGCCCCATGGTCGAATTTCCTTACGACCCGCCTATCTTGACGCCTGATACGATGCAGACCTTACTAGCTGAACCAATCTGGATCGACAAAGATGGATCTGTCGAAGTGCCAAACAAACCGGGTATCGGTATCGAGATTGACGAAGATCGGCTCGCCTTAGAAGTTAGCTTGGCTTGGGAAATCTAGCAGAGAAGTTCAAGCTGAAGGATCCGTATGCGGAACAATACCTCTATCGAATCGAAGGCTATCGGATTACTTAATAGAATGGGTAGGGAACGTCGGTGTTGCCTAAAGCAACGCCGGCAGCCAAGCTAGGGAGCACTTAGGTGCAAATCTGGGTTACACATGAGTTTGATCTTTTAAATATTCTTGAGGAAACTTGGTTTTGAGGCCAACAGCCATCTAAACCGAAACCAGCCGAAACAGCTGGTTAAAGTTCCTGTTCGATAAATTCGTCTATGATTTCATCCGTTAATGGCTGACTGACTGCGCTGGCGTTCATCTCCAATTGTTCGATGTTTAAACTGCCAATTGGATTGCCGTGAATGCGTTCCTCACGCAAACAAAATTGCAGAGCCACAGCTAAGAGGCTCACTTCTTTATCGAGACACCACTGGCGCATCTGCGTTGCTCGTTTGATGTTTGGATTTTCTTGATCCCGTTCGGACAAATCAATACCAGTTAATAGACCACGAGCGATTGACCATCCGTTCAAAACTCCAATATCCCGAGCTGCGGCTGCTGGCAGGACACTATCTGCGGCTGACTGACCGAACAGGTTATAATCGTTAAAGGTTAGTAGGTTATCGACGTCACCTGTCTCAATAGCTTGAAGATGAAAATGGTGTGGGTTCATAGCAAAACCAACATTTCGGGCTAATCCTCGGCTCTTCAATTGCAGCAATCCTGAAAAGGTGCCATTTTTGGTCAAGGTGGGATCAATCTCGCGTGGATCATGAATAAACACTACGTCAAAATAATCTGTGCCAACTAATTCTAACTGTTTTTCAACATTGGCAATGGCGTAATCAGCAGAATGGTTAATCTCGCTAATAGTCGTATAGTCTATACCATCCCACTCATAATTGCGTTCGCAACAGACCCGAACACTGATAATCACTTCTTCTCGTTTGATAGTGCCGTTTTTGATGGCAACGCCCAGTTTGCGTTGCGAGTCACCATAGCAGAGTGCCGCATCAAAATGGTTAATGCCGATATCCACAGCTCGTCGAATCAGCTGACAGGCTTCTTCGTCCGAGACGGGGCCGAAGTTGTTGCCGAATCCCTGCGTTCCATAAGGTACTACCGGGATCTCAAGTCCACTTTTTCCCCATCTGCGACGGGGTACATTAAATTCACTTTGGGCACTCACCATACATCTCCTTCAATTTCAGATAGTTGAAATGCTTGAATCCAGCGAAAATTTAGTGGGATTTTCTGGATTTTGTCTGTTTCACTTGTACTGTTCGATATTGGTTAGGTAGAAAAAGCTCTTGGCGCACTTGTTATGACAAATTCTACCGTTTCTGTAAGGAGCTTATTATACTTCACTTTGCGGAAATATTTTGCAGAAATCAACCAATAATGTACAGCATTCCGCATTTAGGAATGCCTAAGACCACAAAAACCGATTATAATTATTGGGAATAATAATCGGTTTTTTCCAAAATCGATGTTTACCTAACGGCTACTGGAAAGTTTGATTTGCTCAACATCACCAATTGTTGCTTTGCGATATGGATAGGATGCTAGGGGTTAAGGAAATGTTACGTAAATTGATTCGCTTGATCTGTTTTATTTGCTTGGTCAGTCATCATTGGAACACAACCATTTGGGCAGATGAAGCCAAGCAAGTGGAAAAGTCTGAACCGGCAAAACAGACTGAAAAGAAGAAAAATGGATTCAAAGATTTTGATCAGGTTGTCAAAGATAGCCAGACCTACAAAGGTTTTTTCAATCTCTATCTTCAGAAGACTGATTTATACTGTGAAATTCTGCCCTTCCAGTTGAATCAGCCTTTTCTCTGCATGATGAGTGTTTCGCGTGGGATTGGTATGCCAAGAATGCCGGCCGGAACCACGTTGGATGAGTGGCTACTTGTCTGGAAACGGTTGGGAAACCGTCTGCACCTAATTCGTCAGAATGTCCGTTTCCGTGCGAAGAAAGGAACCCCGATGGCTCGGACAGTGGATCTGGCTTATAACGATTCTGTCCTCTTTTCCCTTGAGATCGAAAGTATCCATCCGCAGCGCAATAGCTTGTTGGTAAACATTTCCCCCGTTTTTATCTCGGATCTTCCGCATCTAGCACCCAAGATAGGATCTGCAGTTAAGGCTTCCGCCAAATTCGATAAGGGACTCAGTAGTTGGGGGGCGATTAAGGCCTTTCCCAAGAATGTGGAGCTAAAAGTGGCAGTCGTTTATGATGCCAGCAGTGGTAGTATGGATACCGTACCGGATAGTCGCGGCATGCAGTTGGAAATTCATTACAGTTTGGTGGAGTTGCCGGACGCAAAGTACCGTCCACGATTGGCCGATGACCGACTGGGACATTTTCTAACGGTAATGAAAGACTATTCCTTCCAAACCGATGAAGAACCGTTCGTGCGCTATGTTAATCGCTGGCATCTGCAAAAAGCAGATATGAATGCCAAGGTTTCGCCGCCCAAGAAACCTATCATTTTCTATATTGAAAAAACAGTGCCTCATCGTTTTCGATCCTATATCCGGCAAGGTATTCTGGAATGGAACAAAGCATTTGAAAAAATCGGTTTTGTCGACGCCATAGAAGTCAGAGTTCAACAGGATGATGAGAACTGGGACCCCGAAGATGCGAGGTACAACACCGTCCGTTGGATTGCCGGTGCCTCTTTCGCCATCGGTCCGTCACGTGTTAATCCCTTATCCGGGCAGATTTTAGATGCTGATATTTTAATCAATGAAGGGTTTATCCGGTCTTGGCAACGGAAATATATGACTTTCTTTGATCAAGTTCAGCAGGAACGTGATAACTGGATAGGGTTTTCACCTTTCAAGTGCGAAATGGCGTCCGGCTTAAGTCATCAAATGAATTTCATGGCCACCACCATGGCAATCCGTGAACTGACTGGTCTGAACGGCGAGATGCCAGAAGAATATCTAGGACAAGCGCTGAAAGCTTTGACTATGCACGAAGTGGGTCACACTTTGGGCTTGAGGCACAATTTTAAGGCCAGTTCTACGTTGTCTCTTGATCAATTGAATGATAAGGATAGGTTTGCTCTTATTGGTTCAGTGATGGACTATGGTCCAGTTAACATCGCTCCCAAGAGTGAAGCACAAGGAAATTACTATACTACTACTATTGGTCCGTGGGACTACTGGGCTATTGAATACGCCTACAAACCGATTGGGGGCAATACGCTTGAAGATGAGTTGCCAGAATTGGGCGAAATCGCTGCTCGTGCTGCCTCTCCTGAACTGGCTTATGGTACGGATGGCGATGTATCTTGGTATCGGTACCGTGATCTGGATCCGCTAGTTAACCGTTGGGATCTTGGGAACGATCCGTTGGCATTTGCCCGGCAACGGATGGAGATCATCAGTGAACTCTGGACGGAGATCGTTGACAAAGTTGCTATAGAAGGAGTGGGGTATCAGCGGGTTAGACGTGCCTTTGGAACGCTGTTGAACGAATATAGTCGTGTTATGTTTCTCGCTACCCGTTATATCGGTGGTCAGTACCATCATCGGGATCACCGAGGGGACCCAAATGGACGACTACCTTTCGTTCCGGTTTCGGCAGACAAGCAGCGTGAAGCACTCAAATTTCTCAAAGAGCATGCACTTTCCGACAAAGCCTTCGACTTCCCTCCTGAACTACTGAATAGTTTGGCCATCAGCCGCTGGAGTCATTGGGGTATCGACAATCAGCAGGCATCGCGCTTGGATTATCCGTTACATCGCCTGATTCTAAACAACCAACGACAGATTCTGGATCGCCTATTTTATCCAAATATTTTAGCGCGAATTCAGGACACAGAACTCAAGTTTGACAAGGCCAATACCCTTACCATGCCGAAACTTTTTTCAGAAATTACAGGCGCCGTCTGGAGTGAGCTAGGACATAAACTTGGTGGGAAACGGTGGTTGAATTCAGATCCTTTTATTTCCAGTTTTCGTCGTGGGTTGCAACGTGAACATCTCAAGATACTAATCAAGCTGGTATTGGAGGTTGACAGTGGCACGCCAGAAGATGCCCGTTCATTAGCCTGGCAGAACCTTGGCTTCATCAACGGCAAGATTGGAAAAGCGATTCGAGGTGACAACAACAATCTGGACGATTACACTTCGGCACATCTTGGAGAATCACAAGTGCGGATTCAGAAAGCCTTAGATGCCTCCTTCCAGATAGAACGTCGGTAGTATAGAACCAATTCACAGCAGACCTACATTGACCCAATCACAACACAATCTGAAAATAAGGGTAACTACATGAGTCAGAAAGCGGGTTTCACCTCCAAAGCTCCACAGCGTGCTTCCGCCATCACACTCGATCAGCAAACTAGAACAACTGAAAACAGATACTAATACAACGTTTCGCTTGGTCACGCCAGAAGCTGTCTGCTGATCCTTACCGACCAAATTATCATTATTCAATCCGGAAGGCAAGCTGAATGATCCTAACGGGTTGTGCTCTTGGCAAGATCGATATCATCTTTTTTGTCAAGCCTATCTACCGGAAGACACATGGCAGCATTGGGGACACGCTGTCAGTGATGATCTAGTACATTGGAAAGATCTGCCTTTAGCCATCTATCCGGGAATTGAGAACTGTTGTTTTAGTGGATCCACTTTGGTGGAAGAAGACCGTGTCATCGCCATGTATCACGGTACCAGTGCCGGTAGCATGATCGCTGTTTCCGACGATCCTTTACTACTTAATTGGGAAAAAATCTCCGGTTGTCCTGTTATCCCGCTAATAGAATCGGATGAGAAGGGATGACCTTACCGGGTCTATGATCCATGTATCTGGAAAGAAGATGATGGTTATTACGCACTTTCCGGTCACCACTGGAATGGACCAAATTTTGGTAGTTGCCGAATGGTATAATATCTGTTTTTCTCGCAGAATCTGGAACGCTGGACCTATATGGGACCTTTTGTTGGAGGAGATATCTACACTGCGTCGGGAGAGGATGGGGCAGTTCCATACTTCTGGCCGATTGGTGATAAGCACATTCTACTGTTTTGCAGCCATCAACGTGGCGCTCAGTATCTGGTGGGTGACTACGATAGGATTCACCATCGGTTCACACCTTTGACTCATGGACGCTTCAATTTCGGCCAGATTGGTGCTGGTGGCGTTCATGCACCATCAGCCACTCCAGACGGTCAGGGCGGTATATATACGTCTATAATATCAACAACGGCAAACCAACCTAGGGCTGGAACCATATCATGTCTCTCGTTCGTCGATTGTCCTTAAACTCGGACAACACATTGAAAATGGAACCCGTTTCTGCTACTCAGGTACTTCGTTCTCGTGTTCAATTGGTGGGAGAAACGCATCTGCCTGCCAATCAGGAGATTCAGCTGGTAGGTATCGAAGGTAATACCATGGAATTGAACCTCGAGATTGATCCACAGGAAGCACGGGAGATTTGCGTTGATGCACTGTGTTCTCCAAATTGCGAGGAGTACACCTCTATGAAATTCTACCGTCACGGACTTTTCGTATTTAGCCAGAATGGTCGTATCCGTCAAGACACATTGATACTTGACACATCGCGTTCATCCTTGCTCCCAGATGTAATGGCACGTCCACCAGAGGTTGCCCCGTTTGAACTTAGAAATGACGAGCCACTCAAGTTGCAGATCTTTATCGACAAAAGCATGGTTGAGGTTTTCGCTAACCATCGGCAATGTGTAGCATTACGGGGCTATCCGGAACGTCAGGACAGCTTGGGGGTCTCAATTCGTGCTCAAGGCCGTGATGTTGTTTTAAGATCCCTTGAAGCTTGGCAGATGAAACGTATCTGGGACAAGAAGTAAGGCTGAAATTTCAGGTTTTCTGGTGTGGCATTGTCTAAATCCACTTACTGGCAACGTATAGTGGTCACTATTAGAATTAGGCTTCTAGCAGTGAGACCTGTCATCTTGACTGAGCAGGGAGAATAAAGGCATTTTTCTGACTTTGATATTTTTCAGTCAATAAGGCTTTTTCAAACCCAGCCTGGAAAGGGGAATTGACAGGCATTTGGCTATTATTATTTTACCAAGAACCCAACATCGACCCAATTAACAAAGTTTTCATAACTATTGGTGTAACCGGGCACGGCAACCAAGCTGATCGTCCGGCTGCCTGATGGGATTTTCACCTCGAAACGCCACGGCTCCTGCGAGATCCGTACTGTCGGACTTTCATCTGCTAACTCACCATTGATGTAGATCTTGAAGATGACGCTTGGATGCATGGCTCTGGCACGTCCTAGCTCATCCTCCAGCATGCTTTCGTCGAGTCCGGCTAAACCAACCAAGCAATCATATGTTGGCTGTATGCAATACAATAGGTGAGAAGGTGCTTCCACACCGATTCCTTTGGCATAATTCTCTCCACGTAGT
Source organism: Candidatus Poribacteria bacterium (assembly GCA_012963885.1). GTDB lineage: Bacteria > Poribacteria > WGA-4E > WGA-4E > UBA9662 > UBA9662. The sequence continues at coordinate 8,249 of DTUY01000021.1, forward strand.
TTTAATGGCCGCTGTAGATAAGATTGATCGCAACTGGGTTTTCTTTCAGACGAGTAGATGTTGAAACCATGCACCGTCATCCGAATCGGTTCGAGATCAGATAGATGGATGTTTGGGGGTGGTGGTTTGGACGGTAGGCAAACGAACGTAGCTGAACTTTCTAGGCAAATCGATTGGTGGCCTCGATAAGCTATTGTCCGAATTGTTTGCGTTTCACAAACAGGAAAAGGATCGGTATAGAGAGATGATTTTTCATCCGGTGGCGTTCCGTCAAGGGTATAGTAGATCTGGCAACCCTGATTTAAAGGTGCAGACAGAGAAACCACTGTTGATTCTTCAAACTGATAAGGTCTGTTTAAGGTGCCCCAAGGCGTAATCCGAACTGGATCAATGGGTGTTTCATCGTCCCATTGTCCTAATTTACGGAGTTCATCAACCAAGTGAATGGTTGGCACTATTGATTCAAGTTGCTGGATGACTTCCTTAGTGCCTCGATCTGGATGTTGACCTTCTGATGGATTATAGCCTGAAATCGCATCCGTCATATCACGCGCTAGAATTGATTGGATGCCGATACGCATCATCGGACCAATTCCAACAGGTTTACCGGTAGTACAAACGTTGGTGTGAAAACCCAAGAAGATGAGACAGTTTATTCCTAGTTTTTGGCACCAGGAATAAACTTCTTGCGTTCCTTCGACAATTAAATCAAGCTGATCTATTTTTAAATTAGGATTCATTCCGTCCCAACCGTAGTTAACACGACAATCGATACCTGATCCACACATGCAATCACCGGCTCCGTAGCAATCTAGCGTCGGAAACTGAATATCTAGTGGAGTTGGCAGTGGGTGAGGTTCTACGGCTACCGATTTTTCCCGTTGTGGTGTGCCGACATACTGGTCGGCAACGTCTGTTGGCCCCCAAAAAATCTGGACACCTAATGACCTTAATGCCGCCAATGCATGGTTCATTCGCAAGGCGAACGAACCGCACCGCTCAGCAGCAGTCATGCACCAATGGTAATTCCATGTATCGACGACCATCGCTCCAATCTGGTCAATCGAAAAGGTTCGTTTTTTAAGAAAAACCTGGTTTTGCGGGTTACGGTGTTGTAAGTCAAGTTGTATGGTCAAATTCTTGGTTCCTTTTTCCCTACATGAAGTGACTTTGAAATCGGTTTAGATTTAAAATCATAGTATCATTTCAGATAAGTCTTCAATTTTCAATAATTTCGATTTCTACCGGATTGATGTAACGCTGGTAATAATCTTCCACTTTCGCTTCGGGAGCGGTACCTTGATGAACATAGGCACAAAACTGAAGCCGAAAGGTCTCACCTTCTAGTTCGCTGGGTGGATGATGAAGGATGCTCATCTGTTGTGGAACCGCTATTTCACCGAAGAAACCTGGATGTTCCGGATTGGACGGATGATCGAATAAAGCTAAGCCATTGACTCCATCTCCTACATTTCCGGCTAAATCGCACCAGCGTGCTCGCTGATGATGCACTTCGGATCTACCTATTTGTCCTGCCGAATTTTCAACATGTCCTTGATCCGGGATTTTCATGGAAGGATTTAATCGAGCTACAAAAAGGAACTGCCGGTCACCGATATCGACCGGATATGTGGTCTGGTGGGTAACTTCCAGGAACCTTTTTTGTAGATCAACACACCAAGCCCGTACCGTCCGTGTTTCATTCATAATGATGTCACCATTTCCTTTAACATGGATCAAATCTTCGACAAATTCTGCATATACAGGCCCGTCTGTTGATCGAATGAATCGTTGATGTAATGTCTTTCCACATGGTCCATATGGGGGTTCGTCCCAATCAGACCAGATGTTAGCAGAACCACCTTCCCCGTGTCCTCCATAGGCCAGATACAATCCGGTATGATGGGGATGATCGCCTCCGCCTGCTCCCCGTACAACAGATCCGTGATTTCCATTTAGAGGCCAGAAGTACGGTTTCCATACGCCCAAGAAATTATATCGGGTGAAAATACGATCGTCCATTGTAATCAGCAGGTGCGAGGTCAGTTGGCGAATATGAAAGCGTTGATCCTCTACCGACCCATTTTCCAGTGGTGGAAGAGCTCGAATAGCATACCAAGCTGATTCTTCTGCAGATAGATCTTCCGTTTGCCAGGTCAGTTGGCGGATGGATGGTTCGAACTGAGAAGGAGTCTTTTCCACCAGAGATTGACCTGTGGATGTTGTCTGTGAGACCACTAATCTGGAAACGCCTTCCTGCCAATCAGGAAAGTGATTACGAGGTTTGAAGGTAAAACGGACTAAGTCGTTATGCCGAGCTACCGAACCGGCATTAACTTTTACGATAACAGCATTTTGGGATTGTTCCATATCACAACCAGTTGAATCCGAATAGAAAATTTAATTTTCACACACTAATACACATCGTTGACAAGGTGATGTATATTTAAGAAAGAAGTTGGTGAAAATCACAATTGTTTATAGAATAACAGAATCTAAAAGCTTGCACACAGATAAAAACGAAGGAAATGAGTAATGGCAGAGCGGATTGGACAAGATATCATTGATCTCCTTACAGTACCCAGCACAGCAACTTTAACATCAGTAATGCGTCAATTAAGTATAACAAATACTTTTATGCATCGAGTTGTACCTTTACGTCCAGACATGAGGATGGCTGGCCCAGCCTTTACCCTGCGATACATACCAGCACGCCAAGATCTCGATCCTGGCACAATTGATAACTGACAAGACCGTACAGCGTATTGGTATCGAAGAGATTGGCCAAGGGCAAGTTTTGGTGATTGACGCCCGAGGGGATACGCGGGCAGGAACGATGGGATCGATTCTCGCAACGCGCATTTATCAGCGCGGTGCCGTTGGTGTTGTCACAGATGGTGCTTTCCGTGACAGTCCAATCATCGCAGAAATTGGGATTCCAGCTTACGCCGTAGCTATGAACGCAAACACCAACAAAACCATACATCATCCCAGCGAAATTCAAGTTCCAGTCGCATGCGGAGAAGTGGCCGTGGTGCCAGGCGATATTATTATCGGAGATGGGGAGGGTGTAGTTGTCGTCCCTACATTAATAGCGGAAACAGTTGCGGAGATGGCGGTAGCTATGGAAGAAAAAGAAGACTTCCTGATGGAAAAGATACGCGCTGGCGCCAGTATTGTTGGTATTTATCCTCCTGATGAAAAAGTTCTAACAGAATATGAGGAGTGGAAAAGAAAGAAATTAGCCAAAAATCCATAAACCGGTACGACTAATCATTTCGGCAAAACTTAAATTCTCAGGCGTAGATATTGGTAATAAAGGGAATCACATCATTACGCGTTATTGCTTCTCTAAATTCATTTTTTTTAAATTGCTTCAAGGCTTGCAACATCAATTGACTTATCTCAACCAGTTCTAATAACTTTCTCAGAGTTTGCTTTATGGTAAAGTAAAAGTAACTAACAATTTTATTGGTGTTTTCCCTAACGCATTTATTATCAACTGAATCTAGCTTGCTAAATAGAGGCAAATTCTGAGCAACTTCTCTTTCTAGCAATTCAATTCTTTTATCAACATAGAGAAACGAAGTAGGATACGGTATTGATCCGATATTTTCCTCGGGCGTAATTTTTACTGTATCTTGCCACGCTTTGGCAATGATTACTTTCTCGTTGTAGATATCTTCCTGTAGCCGTAAGTGTTTCTTCAGGTAATGACAAGCTTCCTCGATTATTTCGTCCCTAGTCAAATCAAAATTTCCTTTGTCATAAGGATACAATATTAGTTTATCTCAACTTCATTACACCACACTTGGAGCAATTTTTCAATCATAATTTCAGATTAATTTCCTTCTGAATTGAAAAATATTTTATCAATAGTTACAATTGAGACACTCATAGTCCTAGACTCCCTGCTTATATCAGTTGAAGACCATGATTGATACTGTCACTTTTGACATGAGGAGGGCAAAGAAAAACATAATAATTCTCATTTTAGGTTTAGCTTGTTGCTTCAATTTACTAACATTAAGTACTGTTACTGTGGAGATTAAAACACTGTTTTACGAGTATGAAAAAAGTGCCCAGTGGTTTTTCAAAGTTACGACTGAGACGGTAACAAAAGTCAGAAATGAAAGGATAACGTATAAATTAACGACCAATGCTCAGAAAGGTTTTAAACTGGCACAGCTTAAGCAGTATGACATGGTTTTATTCGGCACCCACGGAATAGGTGGTTGGGCAAGTTATCATTTGGAGGATGTTGAAAAAGACTTAACTACCTACGTTGAAGGTGGTGGTGTCGTCCTAGTTCATACTAGTAACGATAAGCATTTCAAGGGCGACATGTTTCCAGTAGAATTGCTGATGTTGGAAAACGGAGATGAAGACTTTTAAGTCACTCCGGAAGGACACAAATCAGGCATTTTCGATAAGCCAAATAAGGTAAACAATGTTGTCGAAGATGATACTTATCAAGATGTTAAAAGCCTTGGGTTGTTTTATCTAAAAGCAAA
>DTUY01000022.1 GCA_012963885.1 Candidatus Poribacteria bacterium
TGAACAAAAGTGAAATAGTTGTCGGATGTCCCGAATAACGCACCACTTCCATTTGAATGATCCAATAACAATTGATAGGAATCAGAATCAGTCCAATCAAAACTGCCCGCCGCATATTTGGAAAAAAGATCACCTTACCTGAAAACATCGGATTTTCGTCTGATTTATGTCCGCCCAAAAATCTTGAGAAACAAGAGGTACGCTGTAAATATCTTCATTAGATTTGCTGGTTACAATCCAGTGAATCCAAACCAACGACGATGGATTGTAATTGGCCATCAAGGTAAAACGCCCGGCGGGTGGACCTTGCCGGGCGTCAGTTTTTCTTCTTCAGATGGGGCCGCTTTATTTCAGCTGGATAATTTCCTGTTGCGCCTCCGTTAAGCTCTCCATGAAATGGTCGCTAAAGACCAAGCCTTGGCCACCCCAGTCTGGCATATAGCCAACGCTGTAACAGTAGTAGAGGGTTCGGCGCGGGCGACCCGAGGTGTTCACCACCGAACCGTGCGTTAAAGCCTCAGTGAAAATAATGGCGTCGCCAGCGTTGGCTGGTATCGGTGTAAAAACTGGATTTTCATCAGGATGGCTGCCCCATGGTCTAACAAAATTACTCTTGTGAGATCCTGGAATACCGGCAAAGCAACCGTCCTCAGCATTGCAATCCATCAAAGGAAACACTGCTTTGGTTAAGGTCGAAACCATCTGACCATTACGACAATGGTACTGGCATTTGGAACTGATTGGGATGTTGTGTCCGTGTAATCCTGAATAACCACCGGCCCATCGGTATATCATATAAGTATGGTTGAGACGATATGGACCGCAAGTAACCCCCTGGATGACTGACAATACTTCAGGAATATCAATTAACAGATTGAAAGCGGTATCGGCTTCCAGAATATTAGAGATATAGATTTCCTTTTCTGTCTTTGGCGTACCAAGACAAAGCGGCGATGGGAAATCTTCAGGAGGCATGTCTTCAAAACGATCCAGCGACTTGTTACATGCCTCTACGGCAGATGAAGGCACGACATCTTTCAACACGATGTAGCCTTGCAGGTCGAATAAGTATTTTTGCTCTTCGGTCATGTATATCCTCTCAATGTTTTTTGTTGTTTGGGTTGCTTTTTGGACAATTGATTACAGAAAACTATTTAAGGATAAAACTGTCTACCACGACTTTGGTATGTGCGCAACCGTCAGCCCTTCGCCTTCGGTGGCTCTCAAAAACTGATCGCCTTTGACATTTTTGAATTGTTCCACTAATCCGCTGGGCCATCGGACCATGACTTCGTCTATCATCTCAGCATTGCCCAGTCCAAAATGTAACCGCATATCGTTTTGACAAAGGTAACTAGAACCACTCTTTACCTCACGAATCTGTTGCCCTCCTTCAGTTACGATTGTCACACGGGTGCCAATTCCATCTCGGTTGCTTGTTGTACCAACGGTTTCAATAATTAACCAGTGGTTTTGATTGTCACTATCATTTTGCAACAGATCCGGTGTCTGATTAGAATTGGAAATAGCAATATCAATGTCACCATCATTATCATAATCCGCAAAAGCTGCACCTCGACTTACCTTTTTCAATTGTAATCCGGGACCACACTGGTTAGAAATTTCCCTGAAACTACTGTCGCCTAAATTCAGAAAGATCTGATTCTGCTGTGCATAGGCTGCACTTGGAGTGTATACTTTGACATTGTCATCGATGTGTCCATTGGCGACAAACATATCCTGGTGTCCTGAGTTATCCAAATCAAGAAACCCTACGCCCCATGCTAGATAGGGAAGGCTGTTCTTCCCAACGCCAGATGAATAGGTCTCATCTGAAAAGGTACCATCTCCATTATTACGATAGAGACAATTTGGATCATTCTCAAAATTAGTCACCACCAAGTCTAGCTTTCCGTCATTGTTATAATCTCCGAAACTGGTTCCCATACCGCTCAAGGGAATTCCATTTTTACCAACAGCAACCACTCCGGCATGAAGCGCTATATTCACAAAAGTACCATCATTATTGTTTTGATACAACATATTTGGCGTGGTATCGTTAGCAACAAATAAGTCGGCATCGCCATCATTATCGTAATCGCTCCAAACAGCCCCTAACCCTTTTCCATCCAGATTTCCCAATCCCGACTCATGCGTGACATCGGTAAAAGTACCATCTCCGTTATTACGATAGAACACATCTGGTGCCCCCTCAAAATTTTTAGGTAAACAATAAATGCGGTGGCGAACCAACAACGGTGAATGGAACGTATCCTTTTTTCTCGGCTTCCATGCATCCGATTTGTTATCGAACCGGGAACTTACCCAGTAGCAAATTGGATCGTCTTCCAACCGGTATTCCACATAATTGGCCACAAATAAATCTAAATCACCATCCCTGTCATAATCAGCGAAAGCCGCACCGGTCGACCATTGTTCATCTCCAACACCCGCCTCCTTAGTTACGTCGGTAAATGTTCCGTTACCGTTGTTGTGATATAGAACATTGACACCGAAATTGGTGATATAGATGTCTTTAAATCCATCGTTATCATAATCTCCAACACAGCAGCCAAAACCATATCCTTCATGATTGACTCCAGCATCAACAGTTACATCAGTGAAAGATCCGTTGCCATTGTTTCGATACAATGCATTGGTGGATGGGGGAACAGAGTTTCTACCGGACACGTCAGTGCTATTAACAAAATAGAGATCTGAATCTCCGTCGTTGTCGTAATCAAACCATGCTAATCCGGATCCGGGCGTTTCCAAGTAGTACTTTTCTCCGTGGCGACCATCAGTGTGTCGAAAGTGAATTCCATTAGAAATAGCGACTTCATTGAAGCACAACAGTCCACCGATTGTTCCCGAATCAGTTTCTGAATGTACGAGAATAAAACTGAAACTATACCAGAAGGGGAAGAATAGGAAGATATGGCCACAGTAAGTCATGAAAAATTGCTCATTTTCGTACACGGAGATTTAGATGATAAAATTAGGGTAAGATTTTGATAGACCCCCAAGTTGCTGCCAAGTTGCTACGAGGGGATACAGGTCGAAGTCTGTCAATGTCAGCAACACTTTCCACTACTACCATATTGTCAAAATAGCTGACACCTCCGGTAATTCCCATCATGCCAACAGGGCCTGATTCAAAGGTAGAATCTTCAACTTCCAGCACTGGTTTTTTCTTTAGATGTCAGTTAGAAGGTGGTAAGTCATCGACATCGCCTCGTTCTTTCATATAAATCTGGTTTTTTACCTTCCACAATCAGTCGGTGGGTATACCAGACTTCATTCTCGTTGGGATATGGTCCTGCAGCTATGCGATTCCAAC
>DTUY01000023.1:0-1759 GCA_012963885.1 Candidatus Poribacteria bacterium
TTATCACAGCAAACGGATGTCAACCCTTGATTCCCCAAGATCGCGTATTGCCCCGATCTCCAAAAGCCTAATCTTTATTCTGCCTTAACTTGGAACTATAGACCTAATCACAATATCATGATAGGGTAGAGTTCGTTCATGTTTTCATTTGGATGATGGTGAGACATATGTGTTGTGATTCAGCAGAATTTATTTTACACTTCTTATGTTGCTGATTTTGCCTGAAAAGCCAGATAGTGAAAACAAAACCCAGGCATTCATTATTAAGATTTAGTTTATTTAATATTAAATAATTATGAGGACAGCATGCTTACCAATAAACAAATTCAATTTTACAAAGATAACGGCTACTTAATCGTTTCACAGATCTTTCAGCCCGAGGAGGTGGAAGAATGTGTGAGTGAAACAGATGAGATGTTCAGTCGGGCAGAGAAAAGCGGAAGAAGCCTTGAAGCAACATGGGGTGGCAAGTGGCAAGATACCCAGATGGCAAAAGACGAACGTGGTAGGACATCTGTTCTCAGTATTCACAATATGCAATACTATTCTTCAGTTTTTACTCGAATGTTGGTTAATCCCAAACTGACAGAAGTTGTTGCTGATTTAATCGGTCCCAATGTTCAATTGCATCATACCAAACTTCATGTTAAGCCTCCTGAAAAAGGATCTCCATTTCCATTACATCAAGATTATGACTATTTCCCACACGAAAAGGATACTATGATTGCTGCGGTGATTTACCTCGAGGATGTGACGGAAGAGAACGGATGTCTTTGTGTCATGCCAGGAGTTCATGCACAAGGTCCCTTAACTCACCAACACGATGGTAGTCATTATCTGTCACCAGAAGAATATACTATTGAAGAGGCTACGCCTTGTAGAGGTAAAGCTGGTGATGTCGTTTTATTTAGTTATTTGACACCTCATGGATCTTATCCAAATCGAACGAATTCACCAAGGAGATTGGTGCTGTTTCAGTTCCGATCACCTACCGATAAGCCACTCAAAGATGTTCATATTTCACCTGGACAAGGCATGATGGTACGAGGAATTAATCCAGCGATGGAAGTATAATGATAATTTCCATTTTGGATTAGTGCCCAGATACAATCTTAATGGTACATGCTGGAAGATGACAACGTCGTTGGATTATGAAACTTACTTTTATCGAACCCAATTGATTGAGAAGTTTTGTATGATTGAATAAACCGGAGCCCCTCCATCTGGGATTACCTTAATATTGAAAGTTTAATTTAAAATTTCAATATGGTTTCTAAAGTTTTTTCGCTGTTTGGCTAAATTTTAGTTGCTAAGGATTTGGGTTTATGTTATGATTAGAATCATATTTTGCATTTAGGGGAGATGACATGGCATTAGAGATGGGTGGAGTAACCAACGCGGTTGGTGGATTGTCAGGATCTCATCACATGGTTACCTCTACAGACGCCGCGTCAAGTAATACTGGTGGGACAACATCAGGATATAGTAGAGCGACGTCAACCGCAGACACAGGAACCAATACTGGCGCAGTTGGGGATCAAGGATATACAGGCTCTGCAACCGCTGCCACTACTTCGGCAAACACCGTCCACTCTCCAGCAGGCTCGTCAGGTCAAATAGTTGCTGGAACCCAGCAGAATGTGGCTAGTAACACAGAGGGCGATAATGGTGGTGGGCAGCTTGGCGGCTTGCTTGTTGATTCGTATGCTTAATTGGTTTGATTCTGCCAAAGTCTCAAAGTCTGCTTGGATTAAGTTTT
>DTUY01000023.1:1859-12734 GCA_012963885.1 Candidatus Poribacteria bacterium
ATTAAGTTTTGGGTTTATGGTGCGTGTTTCGTGCCTGAATCTGCTTTCTCGTTCCCTAATTAGTGTCTGTTTAGTAACCAGTTTTCAAAAATTGGATATTAATAGCTTTTAGTTATCAGGTGATTTTCCTTGCTCTCCCAGCCGAACTTGTTCGTCGCCTTAACCCGCAATTGATTTTCTCCTCGACGTAATTTCCAACTGAACCGATTCGGAACGGAAATCCAGTCATTATCACCCATTTTTGCAAGGTAATCTCCAATATTAGGCATTTGCGTACTCAAGTCAACATCGAGTATTTCAGGATGGTTCGATCTGCTTAAACGGATTTCCACATGATTTGGTGTCCAATAGAAATCGCCTTCCCTGCTAGAGTGTTTCGAAAACCATGGATGTGGTGGTGTTTGAGCATCTTTCCACCACAGGTAGCCATCATAATGATATGAACCTAAACCATGTTCTGGTTCACCTGGACTAAGAGTACGCAACTCGTCGTTACGCAGATGAATACAGAACCGCTCGAATAACTGTGCTCGACTGGTGATATCGTTTTCAAACCGCTTAGCGGCATGTTCAGGTTGAATTCCTACACCGTCGAAATCTTGATTGATCCAAGCATTATGGATCTCCAGAGTGCTCATAGGTACACCGTTTTTAACGTAATAGTACGTTGCTTTAGTTTGATCATTGGAGTCTCCTCCCGTATCAATCATGATCCATTTGTCGTGTTCTTCTGACCATACTTCTGCTACACAATGACACCGAATGACTAAGGTACGGGCAATTAGTCCCAGAGAGGCACAGGCGTGAACGAATACAGTAGAGTAGTGTGTACACATGCCCAAGCCCAGTTGCCGAGACGCAAGTTCAAGAATCAATAGTCCATCCCACGGCGGGCAAAAGTCGATTGCGCCCATGTCCCAACCGTTTTCCCACTGATGTCTTGCCCATTCACTCAAACGTACGAACTGGTCGAATTCTGAAGTCGCTCCTGCAATAACATCGTCTAGCTTCCACCTTTCACGAAAAATCTGTGCGCGTTTCGCGTCTGATGACAAATATGAGAAATGGTGTGAACTCCGAACCTGTTCTGGCATTCGTTGTTGAATAATTTCAAGCTTAGGTTGATCCATTTGTTCGGGAATATGTACATCCACTCCAATTTCCAGTTCCTTCACGTAAGGTGTAATCAAAGGATCATCGGTAGACAGGACCATTTTCCATTGCAAATAGCGAAACCGATTGGGTGTTGAATCGGTAGTGGGTGTCCAATCCGTCCACGTTTCCAAACCGTACTCGGATGTTGAACCGAGCCGATATTCGAAGTCGACTTTCGTGTTTGGTATAGTTTCTGTTCCTAAGTTGAATTCGAGTTGATTCAAACTGCATGGAACGGCAATTCCATCTAGTGCTGCAAGTTGGCCGATATCAATAACACCCGACTGCATTGTGCCTCGTGGTGGATACTGGTCCATCTTCAATCGAATCATATATTCTCCGTCGCAGGCATCGTTAACCCCAAGATGTTCATCATCCCAATTACGTCCCGCGTCACGACTCTTCGCACTGTGGTTTGGCAAACGGGACTGTTCAATCAGAACTTCCCAACTTTCGTCTCCTTCGGCTTGCAAAATAAAAGTATTTAAGCCTGCATGTAAGATATCAACAGGGATCGGAATAGAGGTCCAACAGTCATTCCAATATTCTCGTACTTCAACTTCTTCAAATATTACGGTCTTCTGATCATTAACCGTGATACGCAGCCGATTGCCGGCATTCGGCTTGTTTTTGATGTACACCAGCAATTCAGCATTATCAGCTGCCGGCTGATCGATCCAAAATTCTTTTCGAATCCATTGCGTTTGGGTTATTGTTTCGATATCTCGGTTGGTGCAATTCCCCATTTCATCGGTATAGGTAACACCTTTGACAAGATGAACATGATTTGAACTGGTATCGACATCAATATTCAGATCGTAAGTGTTTTTATTAAAATCAGTATCGTCTTTGTAACACAACTGGATTGTTTTTGAACAAGCCTCTTGCAAGTCCTGCTCGGTTGCGTCAGGCGATAAGTCGATTACATGAACTTTCATTGACAACTCCTTTTATGAGTGTTTGCAGTAATTCGATTATGACTGGTCAAGCTGGATCTCATGAAAAAGTCTAGTTTAAACGATATAGATCGAGAGAAAAATGCGAGGTTGGCCTGCTACTTCTTGGTATCTTCATTGAACCAATCATCAGATACACTTCAATATAGATCTCTATTGATCTTGCTCGCTCAAACCATCACCATTGGTTTGCTGGCAACATTCGGAATTCCCACTGTTTTTTAGCAGATGCCAACTGGTCTCTACAGTTTTTTTTCCTCAGTCATCAACGCATCCATCATAGTATGTACTCGCGGCAAATCTTGCTGACTGACATCTGTGGCAAAGGGAATTACCGGTCCACCCGCCAGGCCAACGTAATCCATGGCGGCGTGTAAAGCTGAACTACTATATCGAGCTCCGCCCTCACCACGAAAATCCTCAAACGGTATCATCAGACTCCGGAGGCGTTCAGCTTCAGCTTTGTTTCCGGACATAAAATTTTGTAGCAGAGACATACTCATTCGCGGGACAAAATTTGCCATTCCCGAACTGAAACCAATAGCCCCATTCTCCAGATATTCGATACACGGATCTTCCGCCATACCGCAGGTCATAGCTGCTTGGTCTCCAGCTTTTTCTGCAATTTGCTTAAAAGCATCTACATTATCAACTGCGTATTTTAATCCAATGATTTCATCTAATTGGCAAAGGCATATTACATCATCAACTGTCATAATATCCAATCGACGCTGATAGAGGATTGTTGGCAGTTTAATTTTCTCGGTAATTGCTTTCAGACCGTTATAGACTCCCATAGCAGAAGCGGGACCAACCACTGGCATAATCATCACTCCATCCGCGCCTAAGTAATTGGCGATGCTACCCATTTCCAAGGACCGTCCAAATCCCGGACCGATGCCGGGAACGACGTAGGACTCATTCCCCACTTCATCGATAAACGTACCTACTACCGCTTCGTATTCCTCTAGGCTAGCATCATAAACTAAGCCTGTACCACATTCAGGCATAATGAAGTTTACCCCATTCTGAACTAAGTAACGGGCGTTTTGCCGAACTCCATCCAAATCTACCTGCTGATCTTCATTTCGCGGTGTAATGGCAACGACCAAGACATTTCGGCAGTCACCCTTATCCAGCTTCTTTAGACTCATTTTTGTTCCTATAAAATTGATAACTATGATTGGCAACGGCTTCTGGCAGCGACCTTTACACCGAAATTCGAACGATCAATAAAAAACAGCCTTATCAACACAGATACTAGATACTTACTAACAGTTCAGCTAAATCTTTTGCCCTTAAATCTTGAAAATGAAGAGCTGAAATTTTTTTCAGCTTGAATTTGATTATAGTTGATCAGGATGAGAATGGAAAGCTCAAAATTGTTTTATCAGCTTGACAGAACCAATCAATTTTGAGATCATAACTGAATTAGGACAATTCTTAGATCCAATTGAATATAGAACCGGATAAAAGGAAACTAATATGAGAGTAACGGGTATAGAACGTATCATAGTGGATGTTCCCTTTACGCCGCGACAGCAACGAATTACGGAACGAGAAGTACACAACTGGTCTATTTTGGAATTGTGTAAAGTGTCCACAGACACCGGACACGTCGGCTGGGGTGAAACGGTGATCCATTACACCTGGTCCCGAGTGACTGATGACGCTGTGGCCAAAGTTACTGGTCAAAGTCCAGCAAAGATGATGAATGATGATTCATTGGGAGCGGGACTACAAATGGCTTTGTTCGATGTTGTTGGTAAAATCTTGGAAGTTCCTGTCCATACGTTGCTGGGCAAAAGGATTCGGGAGCAGGTTCCAATCTCTTGGTGGTCTATCGATGCATCACCAGAAGATTGGGCGGCAGAAGCCAAAGATGCAGTTGGAAATGGGTATACCAGTTTTAAATTGAAACCTCGTCCTTGGCAGGATATTGTTAAGCAGGTTGATGCGATTAATGCTGTGGTCCCTTCGGGTTTCAAACTTGATCTTGATCCCAATAGCACTCTCCAGAATGCAGAAAACGCTATTCCGGTTATCCATAAGCTTGAAGAGTACGATATTGTAGCCATTTTTGAATCACCTATACCACAAGATGATATACCAGGTAACCAACAAATCCGACAGGAGATTAACAGTCAAGTTGCTATGCATTTCGGTAGTCCTCCCTACCTGGTTGGGGTACGTGAAGAGGTATGTGATGGATATGTCATCTGTGCCGGGAAATCGGAAGCCATGCGACAAGGATTTTTGAGTGAGGAAGCGGATAAACCGTTTTGGCTGCAACTGGTTGGAAATGGTCTGACCACAACGTGGGCAGCGCATTTAGGCGCGGTGCTGACAAACGCAACTTGGCCGGCGATTACATGCATTAATCTCTACAGTAACCAGTTGCTGACTGGGGAAATTAAGGTTGTTGATGGTCACCACGCTGTACCGGATGAACCTGGTTTGGGTGTAACAGTTGATTTAGAGTCGGTAGATCGTTACAGAGTTCCTGCCCATAAGCTTGAGCCATTCCTTACAAAGGGAGAACTTTACGAGCATCCGCAACCGAGGATTATCAGCACTATTGTCTACCCTGATGGAAGTTGTATTCACATGGGATCTTCGTCTCAGGGGTATGAATACTTTACTTCCGGTCAGGGGCCTGCCTACGTAGAAGGTGTATATTTGGATCCTTGGTACGATGACGGTACTATCGAATGGAATGATCTGTTTGAACGGGCTTTGAAGGAACCTGTTCGATCACAATACCAACCGCGTTAGGTTATATGTCGTATGTTTCTGACAAATGAGTTGTTATTTTGACTCTTGATTTTTTTGAGGTTAAAGTACATTTCCCAGAACGATTTCTTATTCCTACTGGAAAATTTTAATAAATTCTGATCTCCTATATCATCTCAATATTGAACAAATCGGCGTCAAAAGGAGAACCGATGGCAGAACTAGAAAGCAAGGCGTTTAACGTCGTTGCGGACAGTAGACCGAAACACACTTATCGAGGTGTCGTTGTTGGCTGTGGCCGGATGGGCAGTACTATTGATGATGAGCATATTGGTATGCCGCATTATCCTTGGCCGTGGGCGCATGCCCCTGCTATGATCGAGGCCCGAGGAATAGATCTGGTTGCTGCTGCTGATTCTGATCCGTCAAAACTGGATGACTTCAAGCAACGGTGGGGAATTGAGGCCCTTTATATTGATTACCGCCAGATGATCGAGAAAGAAAAGCCGGATGTTGTGGCTGTCACCACTCGGCCGGAACCTCGTGCCGAGGTTGTCGTTGAACTGGCGGAAATGGGTGTCAAAGCCATCTTTGCTACTAAACCCATGTGTCGTACTTTGGCAGAAGCAGATGACATGATACAAGCTTGTCAGCAAAATAATGTCATCTTGTCAATGGCCTGTCACTTGAATTGGTATAATTGGTATACTAACGCACGCAAAGTTATCACTGATGGGGTGATTGGGGATTTACGGTCTATGATATGCCATAGCCCCGCCAGCCTGTCAAATCTACAAAGCCATACTTTTGCTCTTTTTCGACTGTTTGCTGGTGCACCAGCAAAATGGGTTTTTGGCGTGTTAGACAATGATCAACACGCAGAAGGTCATGGAGATATTCCCGGTTCTGGATACATCGTCTATGAGAACGGTATCAGGGCGGTAATGAATTCGCATGCTGAACGAACAGGTCTTAGCTGGACAATCGAATTTGTTGGTGAAAAAGGACGCATTATTTCGCGGAACGCACATGCGCAGTTTGAATTGAGGACGACGCATCCGGAAACCAATACGCCTATCCAAAACCAATTTCCAAATCCATGGTATCCGCGTAGTTCCATGGTTGATGCGATCGAAGGTGTTTGCCTATCGATTGAAAAAGGCGTTGAAGAGATCTGTCCGGGAGAATTTGGCAGAGAAACTTTGGAAATTGCCATCGCCATACGTGAATCTCATAAACAGGGCAATATCAAGTTAGATCTACCACTGGTGGATCGGAGCCTACGTATGGGCTAAAATCCTGAATACACAGCCATGTTAGATTGAATGGCAAAGAAGGGATCTAAATTTTCTACATGACGGAAGGATCTGATCATGCAATCACTTCAAAAATCAATTCAATCGGTAATTGATAGCGGGCGAATTGGCAGTCCAGTGTTTTTACGGTCTATGCTCCAAGTCCCCGTTGAAGACATCGAACATGCAACCAATATCCTGATAACACTTGCCAACCTATGGATGCCTTCATCACCGGAATTCATACAGGCGAGAAGGAGTCAGGATGATGTTCAACTGACAACCATGATTCAATATCTAGGAGGTCAAACAGCGGTTCTAAGCGCCAATCGGGTTGCTACGGATCAAACAGCCTCAATTGACCTCCATCTGATTGGCAACAAGGGCGTAATCTACCATGAAACACCGCCTAGTCGACATCATAACCAGGAGTTTGTAGTTGATCTAACCAAGGAAACAGATCAAAGTCAGCTGGTGCAACGCTCGGTGGATAGCGGACAGTGGGTTAAGTGGGAGGAGGCATAAAGATGGCAACCAACAAGTATGGTGTACTTTTATTAGGTGGTTACCGATCGCATCAGGAAAACTACGCCCTGATGTTTGCAGCTGATCCCCGTTGCCAGCTTATTGCCTGCTCAGATGAGTTAGATGCCCCAGCCGATCGAGTTGAACTCAACCGGCAACTGGCGGATGAGTTGGATTTACCCTACATTGCCGATTTGGATCAAGCTTTAGCCCTTATGGATGTAGACATTGTCAGTCTATGCGTAGAGATGGAAAGGCGGGGGCGTGTTGGGAAAAAATGCGCTCAAGCTGGGAAACACCTTTATTTAGATAAACCATTGGCGTTGAACGTAGCAGACGCAGAATTGATTGTTCAAGCCGTTCGGCACTCGGGCGTTACCAGCCAGATGTTTAGTAATGTCTATTGCCCATGGGCACAGTTGGCCAAGAAGGCAATTGAGAGCGGAGAGATTGGTCAACTGCGTGCCGTGCATTGCGACGTTGTCTTTGCCAAAGGACATCCGGGAACCGCTCCGGTTGATTGCAAACGCCAGGAGCAACCGTCACGAGATAAATATACTTTTATTCAAGCTAAACCTGAAATGTTCGATATTGGCGTTTATGCGGTATCCATTATCAACTGGTTGTCAAATAAAGCAGTTAAAACCGTTTCCGGTGTCACTGCCAACTATTTCTTCAAAGAGCACTGTGAATGTGATATTGAAGATTTCGGTGTTTTGATGATGTCAATGGAAGATGATATTACCGCCACCATTACCGGTGGACGCATGGGATGGATGAGTCACCCCAAAGGCGGAATCCAGCGACTCTATCTGGTAGGAACCCAAAAAACAATGGTATTCGATCCATATCAATCCCGTTTGCAGGTTAGTGCTGACGAACCTTCATTTCGCCCTCCTGATCCACACCCGAAAGATCCAATGGGAATGTGGAAGCACACGCAAGCTGATGTTGAATTGTTGCCGAAACAGTCATGGATGCCAACTGCCGACGAAAATTGGCAGAACCGCGAGTTTGCCGCATTTATCGACGCTATTGAGGCTGGCAGAGAAGGCGAAATGCACGCGGCTCTGGCAGCGCAGTCGATTGCTGTCATTACCGCCGGATACCAATCTGCGGCTAGTGGTAAAACCGTTTCTGTTGATTAGAGAATTAACGGTCAGTTACAGCAAGATTTTATTGGCAACTCTACGATTGGGATTGAATAGCAATCTTGATGGTTGTTCGGTCATCCAACTGATATTTTCCATTTAGAGCTTCAAATCCTTCACCAACGCGAGAAAGCGGCAGCACGTGGCTTATCATATCGGCAAACGGAAATTCCGCCTTTTCCAGAATGGGCAGCCCGCGGATAAAATGCTCGTACTCAAATCCCCAAACAGCTTCTAAACGCAGGTTTTTGCGCATCAGCAACTGGTTCGGGTTAAGTTGGATAGATCCCATGTCGACAAAGTGCCCGACCTCAACGAAGGTTCCACCAAACTTGACATAACCCAAACCTTCTGGTGTGGCCGACAAAAATCCGGCGCATTCGAAGACAACATCTGCTCCTTCTTTTTGCGGCGTATGCTCTTTGATCAGTTCAGTCCTGTCTTCAGCAGATGTTACTTCTTCAATGTTAATGGTAACATCCGCGCCCATTCGCTTGGCCAGTTCCAATCGACCGGCTGGGCCGCCGACCATAATCAGTTTGGCTGCACCGCTGATTTTAGCGCCGACTAAGGCCACCAACCCGATGGCACCTGACCCCTGTATTACTACCGTGTCTCCAATCTGGACATCACCTCGCATTACTGCGTGAACACCAACTGCAAACGGCTCGGTGAGTACGCCGATTTCCGGTGGCGCGTCCGTTTTCAAAAAGCAGGTGTTTGGGATGCTCAGGTATATGTAATCAGCAAACCCACCGCTGAAATGGGGAGGATTATCCGCATCCTGCCGGAATCCGTAAGCTCCATAACCGCCTTTTACACCAGGGGCAAAGACGATTCTATCCCCTTGGCTAATGGGATTACCTAAGTAGTCGGTTGTAACCCCTTTTCCAATCGAATCGATAATACCAACGTTTTCGTGTCCCAGCAACATCTCACCTCGAATACCGTTTTGCCAGTTATGCAGGTCGGTACCGCAGATGCCTGCCAACTCCTGACGCAACAGAATAGTATTCGGTTCCGGATCAGGCACCGGGTATTCTCGGATATCAAAATCCTGTCCATGTGCGATAACAGCCCGGGCTGTTCTTGCCATAATTATTATCCCTTATCTTTAATAAAATTAATAGTTTATCATATCACAAATTTAATATGAGATGATTTAAACTATGTGTTTGACAAAAAATCAAAATGGATTGAAGTGTGCTTTTCTGAACTATGATGTTTTTTTAATCTGGTGTGCTGAAAAGTAAAAAATGTACTGTTAAATTCATTTTGTCATAAAAAAACAACGAAAAAATAACTTGCAAATAAATCCAGAGTTGAATATATTCAGTATTATTATTAAGTTTTCTTTCCTATATATTTTCAATGTATCTTTTTTTGTTTAAATAATTAGCTTATAGTATGGGGAACCAAAGAATATTTTCAAAGTATCATAAACAAACAAGGAGATATCCAAGTAGAATTATGGAATCTGGAAAAGTGAGCACCTCCGTACCAAGTATTGAGGGGTACGAAGAAATTGTTGTCGAAGCCGTTGGCGCAATGGCAAGGATACATGAGATTCCTTATGAGAAGCTAAACAAACTCAAGATTGCCGTTAACGAAGCCTGCATCAACGCTATGGACCATGGGAACAATTACGATCCAACCAAAAACGTTGAGGTAACTTTTGAATATAATAATGAGTCGCTTAGTGTCAGCGTAAAAGATTCTGGTTCAGGAAATGTCAGCCCCAACTTTGACGAGCCAGATCTAGACGAGCAATTTGAGTTGTTTAAGAGCATGGAACAGGAAATATCAGGATGGGGATTGTTCTTAATGAAATCTCTGGTCGACGACGTGGAAATTGTGGGCACAGAGGGAGAAGGAACAACCACTACAGTAACAATCTTGCATGAACATGCGTAATGTGAGCACAGCAAAGGAGCGGAATAATGCAGAATTATGGGGCCAATGTTGCTGTTGAACAAATCGGAGATGTGTCTGTCCTGAGTATTCAAAATAATCTCGATCGGCATACGGCAGAGTCTGTTCGGACAGCATATAATCAGATTGGAAATGGTAATGTTGTAATTAACTTAGGACAGGTAACACTGACAAGCAGTAGAGGGATTGCCACAATAGTCAGCGTGATGCTGGAAGGTGAACTGAAAAAACAGAAATTCTGTTTGTGTGAACTATCTGATCCGTGCATGTTGATCATCAAAACAATGAATATTATGGAACATATTGAAGGCGTTGAAATTTTTGACTCCTTGGAAGAGGCACTCGAGTTTTTTAATCAATCTTAACCCAGTTCCTTTTTGTTTAAACACAATCAACAATATACAGGAAAACTGAAGGCTGAAAAATGTGCATTGAGTTTTTCGTCAGGTTCCGCACCGATTTTTTGTCCAGTTACATGCATCGTAATCAATAATCAATTCAAGTTTAGGAAATATGGGTTTCTTTTGAAGAGATAACGCCTCTTTCAGACCGACTATCTCATATTTTAAATAACTGATCTTCGGATATTCTGGTTAGTTGCTTATTTAGATTAATGCTAAGGAGAATCTATAATGATACATCGAATATTCTTTTTTATTTTTATCATTTCTCTATTCGTCGGCATCATTTCATCGAGCTATGCCTATGTGCATAATTTGTCTGAAATTGGCGAAGAGTATATTAAAGCGTGGTCTGTTGTTGGGCCCTTTAACCCATCAACATTGAAGGAAGATTTTCTGGAATACGATGCACGCGGAGAAAGAGGGGCTTCCAGTATCCATATCGGAGAGGACGCCTTTGTAAATTTTGCAGGAGAAAAGCTGGCATTTAAACAACACATTGTTGCCAGTGGTAGCGTTGTTGATTTTGTGGATGCAATCGGCAACGACTCGGACGCAACCGCTTATGCTTATTGTGTGCTGAATTCAGCTGTCAGGAAGAAAGTAAATATTGGCCTGGGAGTTGACGGGGCCATTGCTTTATGGTTAAACGGAGTAAAGCTCTACCAGAACGCACGAATGCAATCAATGACACTCGATTCCATCTTGGTAAAAAGAGTTCTGTTGA
>DTUY01000024.1 GCA_012963885.1 Candidatus Poribacteria bacterium
GCCAAACTGGTGCGAGAGGGACAACTCATCGAGGCGGAATCCAATCCAGGAGATGGCAAGGTAGTGATAAGCCCTGACGAAAAACCTGACGGGTATGGACGCTTTTCTGCTCAGAACAGTCCGGCATCCACAGCCTCGGGCCGGGTGTGTGTAGTGTCGGGGGATAAGCCGTTGGTTTTCAAAGTGAACGTGGCCGAGGCGGGCGAGTATGCGCTGGCGTTGCGTTATGTGATGCAGCGGAGGATGCTTCCATTTTGGCCGCAGAATTCCAAGGCTAGGACGCCGTGGACGGAGAACTTCGCCGAGGTGGAGATACGACTGGACGGCAAGTTGCTAGGCGGCGTGGAGCGTTTGTTTCCCACTGGATCGTGCTCAGGGCATCGCGGCGACGTGGAGCCGTGGGCATGGCACGCGCTGGGCGGTAGCCAAAAGGTGCGGCTGGCAGCGGGCGGGCACACGGTGAGCGTAGCGTTTAAAAAGGGAATTGCGAAGCCCACGTATGATGTGTTGTTACTTTCCAAGGATGCTGGGCCGATGCCGGCGCATGCGCGCTGGGTGGACTTGTATCGCGTCCCGCCGGCGTGGTGGGTGGAGAGCAAGAAGACCGCTATCGCCAGCGGCAAACGAGTGGATACATACACGGTCACGCTGCGCAATCGCTGCGATGAACCGTGCAGCTACGAGGTGATTGTCGACAACGAGCGAGTGCGGCCGCAAGCCGTTTGCGCTAATGTGAATAGGATCGCTCTAGAGCCATTTGAGGAGAAGTCAATCCGAGTGATTTTCGAGTCCGACGTCAAACTGCAAAATCACTCGGGCTGGGCAAACATTTATCTCTGGAACGAGGACACGGCACTGCGGCAGAAGTATCGTTTGTGGAATCTCATCCCAGCGGATTCTGTGGGTGTGATACAGCACCCGGTGCTATCGCCCTCACCAGATCCCGAGATGCAGGAGGCTCTACGACAATGGCTCAAGCGGCGCGATCCCAAGGTGTTCACGCCGCAGTTACGTGAGTGGACCCGTGCGCGCAACTACAGCCTCAGCGATGGGGCAGCACCGGTGCGAGGGTTTCCCCGGCCGTTTGCCGGTGACCGGCTGACGGTGCTGGACATGTGGATGAAGTTGAGTGGGGCACAGATTGAGCAGTATCTGCCGGATGGTCCTGCGGAGTACAATGGCTACGGCTCAGGATGGGAACGGGTGGGTGTGGAGTACTCAGGCGCATGGTACAAACAGCCCAAGGTGAAAAGCATCGATCCGACGGGCGACATTGACTTAGTCACCTCAATGACCGTCGAGGGCCCGCCGCAAAAGGGAAAGACGGAAATTTACACCAAGACTTACACGAAGGAGAAGGATCCCGACCTTATTAGCGCTGTGCGCGACTCGCGCTGGACAAGCATGATGGGCCACGGACTTTCTGGTGGTGCTCCGTATGGAGACACTCCACTGGGCCGCACAAGCCACGCGGGCATAACGTTACTGGCTGAAGCTTACTATCTCACCGGCGACAAGGCCTACGCGCGCAAGGCGTTTCAAATGCTGTGCATCTTCGCGCGCAAGTACACGGGGTTGACGAAGCATTTTTATCATGTGTTGCACCGTGAGGACCGCGACTGGTGGGGTGGACGCGTCGGCGGGCGTTACCTGTCGAAGTTCGGCCCGCGCTATTACCACGCGATGGGCGTGTACACGCTGGACCTCATCTGGGATGCGCTCACCCCAGCCGAGCGCACGCTCATTGAGCACAATGTACTGCGCTGGGGCATGTACGAGGCTATGAGCGGGCCGCTCTTCGAGGAGCCGGCTTACTTCGCCGCCGTCAACAAGGAAGATATGCCCTTTCTGCCCATGGGTCGCATTCTCGGTGACCCGTCGCCCATCCAAGGGCTGAAGTTCTTTTACGATATTTTCAAGGACGTTGTTCTGGACGACGGCATACACCAATGCTCCCTTGGCAGCTACGGTGGTGTGAATACCTACGTCAGCTTCATGGAAAAACTACACCGGCACGGCTTGGACGTTTCGGGAAACGTGGCGTTACGCAATGCTTTCCTTGCACATCCAAGCTTTATCTTTTCCGGCGGTGGTTTTCCCAATATAGGTGATGGTGGTGGTGTAGGTCTGAGCGGCCTAGGCGCCGGATTTGGCTGCCCGACCCTCAAGCAATATGCTTGGGCTAAGGAACTTTTTAGCGATCCTCAGTACGATCAATGGCCAAAATTGATCGCCGCTGCACAACGCGCGTTGAACGGTCCAGCGGAAAAGAAGGCGGAACGGATGCGGAAGGAATACCTCGAGGGTAACTTATCCGTAAGCAGGCTCTGGCCAGACTTATACATTGCGCCGGTCAAGGGCTTGGCTATGCTGCGCAATAAGACTGCCGCCGAGCCGGTCGACTGGAAAGAAGTCATCTTTGACTATGGTCTATTTGATGGCCGCACCCATGGGCACCCAGCCAAATTGCAGACCATCCCGTCGTTCAACGGCCAGATTGTCTCGATGGAATATGGCTACGGTATGCACGGCAACCCCGTGGCTCACGGCTTCCACATGCGTAGCTACGCGCACAACGTCGTGGTGGCTGACGGCCAGGACCAGTTTCACGCCAGCAGCGCCGTGCCCGTGGGACGGCTGCGGGGTTCATACAGTGACCACAACGTGCAGTGGGTTGACGCGGAATCGACACGTATCTATCAGGGCATCGAGATGCGCCGTACTTTGTTCGTCACGAACTTTGGCATTGTGGACCTGTACCTCTGTAGGTCCAGCACACGGCACCAGTACGACTGGATGTATCATTCCTTCGGCGAGGCCAGCGTCTTGGGTCTGAAGCTTGCGAAAGTTAAACAACTCGCTGAGTCCGGACCACTAAAGTTTGGCCAAAACCCGCGTACCCACACCACTAATGGCATGGTACGGGTTCTCTGGGAAAACAAGCCATTGACCAAGCCCGCCAAGAAACAATCCACTGCTCTGTTGCACGAGAAAGCCTTGGTGAGGGTATGGGCATTACCAGCTAAGGACACGGCTGTAGCACTTTTCGGCATCCCGATGATCGAGTCGTGCGGCAACGAAATTGATTATTTTATGTTGCGTCGCAACGCCGAGGCTACCGTCTTCGCCACCGTGCAGGAGCCTTGGCGCGAATCAACCCAGCCCATGGTGGAGTCCATTCAAAGCCTGCATGTGAAGGCCAACAGCAAGCTGGTCGCCAATCATCAGGCCAGCGCCATGGAAGTCACCCTAAACGATGGCTCGCGAAGGGTGTACTTTGTCAACTACACATCTGACACCAAGACCATCGGCAAAGTGAACACTAGCGCTGACGTAGCCACATGGGAAATCGACAAGAACGAAGCTATTCAAAATCCGAAACATACTCAAGGTCACGACTTCAAAATCCGCTAACTTTTGCAATTGGTCGCAACATTATTCAGTAATTTCTGGATTTCAAGCAGTAGACATTGCAAAATAAGCACTTAAGCACTGAATTGTCTGTTGAGTCTAATCTTGAGGTTAACTGACTATGCTGATGTCCTGTAGAATGGCTATTAACACATGGGAGGTCATGAGAGGCAATACTACGTCCTATTATACCATCCAACTCCTCATCTGAACGGTATGGTGATTCCGGATATGCATGCTTAGAGGTTTTGCCAGACGGCACATTCGTTTACACCGCCTACGTTGTCCGCATGCTGAGTGAGGAGAATTCGGTCATCAGCATGCGGACAACGTAGGCGATTGATTTGATCATGCAACACGTTTTGGAGTGAATATGGAAATCCGTGCATCGAAAGAGAGTGAATTTGAAGAAATCATTAACCTGATATGTACCGTATTTGTGGAAAAATGTAGACCTCGGTATGCCAGTCAGATTTATCATGATTCGAGTTTTCAACTGCATCAGTCACGAGTCTGCGTTGTCGATGGAAAGGTTGTCAGCCACGTTCGCGTATCAGACAGAGCAATTCACATCGGGCGTTCTGTTGTGAGGCTCGGAGGCATTGGAATGGTTGCGACTTTACCAGAGTATCGGCGGCAGGGTTATGCCTCAGCTTTGATGCAGGATTCGATTGCCTACATGGAGGCAATCGGCTACGAGCTCAGTTTGCTTTTTACCGCTATCCAGCCATTTTATACGAAGTTTGGGTGGGCGACTTTTCCACAGACGAACTTTGAGTTAGAACTTCGCGTCAAAAAACAGTTTGAGCCATCATCATGGATAGCTCGGCCGTTTGATGTCGAAAGGGATTTGACACAGATCAGCCAGATTTATGATGAAAACAGTAAGGCTCGCGCAGGGACGGTTCTGCGTTCTGAGGGGTATTGGCGAGACGAATATTCGCGTCAAGTCGGCATCTTACCCTCACTTGTCGTCGAAAAGGACGGGACAATCGGCGCATACGCAAATTTCGGATTTCCGACAGATTCGGATGGAATGGACGCATTTTTGGCAACGTATTATCCGAATCTTCGGGAAGTCGGCTATCGAAGTCAACACCCCGATAGCCTCCTTGCACTCTGCCACGCGGTTCTTGTCTCTACTCGTGAAAGAGACCTAACCAGCATTTCGGGACGTTTACACAGGCATCATCCGCTAATAGCCTTGTTAAGTGAAGAGAGTGGGAGCCAGCCATCTTTTTCCATCACAGAAGGGGCAATGTACCGCATCGTCTTGCTGTATTCGCTCCTCCAGAAGATGATTCCTGAATTCGAGGCAAGATTGGAAAGTCGTCGAGAAGATCCTACGCCTACTTCATTTTGTTTCATTCTCGAAAACCAAGTCTGTACGCTAAAGGTGAATCATGGAAAGGTTACTGTCATGGATGATAATAGCGGGCGAACAAAGGTGCAGATTGATACGCATCGTTTCCTAAAGGTGCTTTTTGGGGATGCGACATTTGGTCAGTTAGAGGAATTGAACCGCTTCAAAGAGCTCCGGCTCGAACCTTATGAAATAGCAACCCTTGACGCACTTTTCCCGAAGGGTGAGCCAATGCACTGGATCTGTGACTATTTTTAGGTTATGAACGCAAAAGTCGACATTCCGAAAACATAGCCTGTATCGCCAGAATTCAATTGACGCTCAAATGCCTCTAACTTCTTTCAAACAGGTTCCAAGCGTTAATCAAATCCTACCTGTCAAAATTCCCCATTACGCCAAAGTTGGAAATTTCTTTTTATTGGGTAACAGGAAGGTTTTCAGACAACACATCTTAATCTGCTAAAAAGAAATATTGTCAAGAACGTGACGGCAGGATGTTGTAAGGAAAGGCTCGTCCCCACCAACCAAGATTAAGCGAAAACCCGATTGCATGTGACGGATCGCCGAAGTTGGATCGAGAGGCGAACCGTAGACGCCAATACCAGCGGGCTTTCCGACTTGTTCAGCAGCTTCAAGTGTTCTCTGTAAAGCTTGCTGGAATTTTCTGTTTTCATAGTCAAAAGGAACATTAAGCGAGATGGAGAGATCAACAGGACCTACGATAAATGAATCCACTCCATCTACAGCTAGGATCTCTTCAATATTCTCTATTGCTTCAGCCGACTCAATAATGGGAATATACATCACCTGACTATTAATTTCGGTAGTGTATGTTTCGCTAGCTAGTCCATACTTCGCGGCACGATGAGGCCCCCATCCACGAATACCATCAGGTGGATACCTACAGGCTGAAGTGCCCTCTCCCGCTTCTCCAGCAGTATTGATGGAAGGAACAACCACTCCCATTGCGCCCATATCCAAATAGAGTTTGATTAAATCTGGATCGTTCTTTGCCGTGCGCACGATAGAAGTCGCCTCGGTGCAACCGACGCCTTGTAATTGAGCTTGCACAGACGTTGGCGTTTGCGGGGCATGCTCAGTATCAATTAAAACCCAGTCAAATCCAGCTGCACCGAAAAGTTCAGCTATAGCAGGCACACCAAATCGGAGTTGTGCACCAATAGCTACTTTCCCTGTTTCTAACAATTCCTTTAAACGATTTCTCATGCCAAAAAATCCTCAATAACAGTTCAGGCTGATTCAAAGAATCCCAGTTCACTCATTCGATTAATCCATCTCTGACGCTTAGGGTTTCCCTCTGCATTGGCTATCCAATGTGGATGATAGAGCGGATCTTCAGGTCGTTGAAACTGGGTTGGTGTTTGAGCGTTTCTGCCAGCACGATCACGGGTCGCTTCTTCTTCTTCCGGTGTCTTAGGGTTATTGTAATAAACCACAGTACACATTCGGCGGTCAATCGCCCCTCCCCAACTCGCATGCCAGCACCGCATATCAAAGGCAACTACATCGCTCGGCCCCAATTCGCAAACGTAAGCAGGAACATCACAAATCTCAAACCCGAACTTGTCCAGATTTTCCCGCAGGTCGTCGTGCAGAGGGTTCTTATGCGAACCTGGAATCAGCCGCAATGCACCGTTTTCGGCACCGACCGGTTCGAGATAGTAGGCGAATTTGACTCCGTAGCAATCAACAATCGGATCGACATGGTGGTCTGGATGCCAATTGGTATTGCCGACGTAGCGATTGGCATCACAACCCATCCCCATGACATCTTCGCCATAGAGTTGTTCGGCCACCTGACAAAATCTTGAATCCTCCAGTAGATGAGCAAAAAAAGGTGTTTCCGGGCCCATCATGGTGGTCCAATGTCTACAGGTCCCGTCGAATGGATTATCAAAGTATGCCTTTTCTAAACCACGCTTAAATTCGGTGTTGATAATTTGCAATTCTTCTTGGCCAAACAACTGTGGAAGGATCAAAAATCCGAATGTTTGAAAGTGTTTGTATTGTTGTTCTATAAGCATATATTTCACTCTGTTTCCTGCAATTAGTTTCTTAGACTAGAATATTCTATTGTCAGGAAAAAAGCCAGACGTTGCTGGTTTTTTATCATCTATGTCTAGAAATTGTCTATATTAAGCAGGGCAGTCGTAGAAATCGGAGCAAGTATGTCACAGATGCTGAGAGGCTAACCCTCCCCTCCCAAATCCAGACGTCCTTTATATTCTAGGTGTTATTGCTTATTAGGTGGTAATTGCTGATCAGTTTGACAGGCATTAGCAATTGACGTAATATGAGTATCAGTCAGTCTTTTTAGGAGATCAAGCATGATTGATAACGCAACTACTCAGGTTTCGAAGTCGACAAATCGCCGAGACTTTATCAAGTCAATGGCAAAAACTACGCTAGCTACTTTGATTTCACCAACTATTCTTCGTGCCTCTGACAAAACAGGCAGGCGAAATACTGTTATGGGCACAGGTGCCCATAAATACGAAGCGATTCATGGTTGGGGGAACCTACCAGATCATATTCAGTGGGGAAACACTCATGGTATTTGTATCGATGCCAACGGTTTAATTTATATCAAACATCAGTCAGCAGCCGAAACGGAAATGGATGCTATCGCTGTTTTTGATCCAGAGGGAAAGTTTGTCCGGTCTTTTGGGAAAGAGTATCACGGAGGTGGGCATGGCCTTGACATTCGTCAAGAAGGTAACCAGGAATTTCTTTACCTATGTGACATCAAGCACCGGAAGGTTGTAAAGACTGACCTGAAGGGTGAACAACTCTGGAGTTTAAGCTACCCGGTAGAAGCTAATCTCTATGAAAATGACAAGAAATTTGTGCCAACTAATGTCGCTTTTGCGCCTGATGGTGGCTTTTACGTCGGAGATGGATATGGTTCGCATTATATTCACCAATACGATCAAAATGCAAAATGGATCCGCTCTTGGGGAGGAGAAGGCACTGCCCAAGGAAAGATGAAAACACCACATGGGTTATGGCTTGATGACCGTCCGGGACGGACTCCCTCATTGGTCGTGGCCGATCGAGCCAATGCCAGACTACAGTATTTTACCCTTGATGGCCAGCACCTTGGATTTGTTGAAAGTGTTAGCTTTCCGGCTCATTTCGACATTCGCAACACGGATCTATTGGTTCCTGACCTTCACGCGCGGGTAACAATCCTTGACGGTCAAAACAATGTAATCACTCATTTGGGGTACAATCAAAAGTGGACTGACCAAGTGCTTGACGGCTTCAAAATTAGGACACAACCAGAAACTTGGGAAGAGGGGCGATTTATTCACCCTCATGATGCCTGTTACGACCAAGATGGCAATATTTTCGTTGCAGAGTGGGTTTCCACTGGGCGGATTACTAAACTTCGTCATCTCAGCTAGTGGCTCACTGGTGTCACGACTCGTATCTAGTTTAGAACTTCTAGTCAGTTAACACACATTTCGATGTATAACATCCCAAGTCTCTTTACTTTTAGCGCTATTGCTGAAATCGTCAAAAAAAGTGCCGCTGAATCTGACCGAAGCTAAAGAAAATATCCAAAAGGTTATTAGACCTTTCGTTGTTATGTTCATAGGTTTCATACTCGACAATTTAGGTTGTGCTGTCATTATATATGGGACTAAATACTTTAAATCAGCTAGGAAAAGTTAAGTTTGTTACCAAAATTGTAAGGATCATTCCAATTTTTCACCCTCTATATCCGAAGTTATGGATTTTGAGCGGAGACGAAAGAGCTTCAAATTTGCAGTCTTATGAATGACTTCGTAATCCCTGACTAGTAGTTTAGCATCCTCACTTGCACGTGCTGCACGCCAAACAATCCAATAATCAATAGGACCACCTTCATATTTGAACATCCAATGTTTCCCCTTGTACTGAAGCGGGAAGTAGCTATACTTGGGTTCATAATTGGAATCGTAAAGGCTCCCATTTTCTAAGCAATAGTATGCAGCCATTTGAAGAAATGGCATAACGTATCTGACAGGTCCCTGATACGTTTGGCCAACCCAATCCATACCGGGCCTGAGGATAGACACTGTTGAATTAGGTTCAATGAGATGTGAGCCAGAGGTGAACTCGCGCATTTCTTTGTCGAGTAGGGAATAATCCAGTACTGTCAACCCGAGATGCCAGACAGAAATTAGTAACATAACACCAATCAATCCGCGTTTCAGCCAGACATATTTAGGCATAACGAACCAGCCAAGCAGGATAGGAAAGATGTACAAATGAACCCGTTCGTTGATCGCAGAAGGGGGACCATAAGACCACGGTAGCCGAAAGTAAAGAACAGTTAGTATGATAGCTAAGAGTAGAAATCCATCTCTCACTTCAAAAAACCGTTTTTCACCTATATGCACAATTAGTGTCCAGCCGAGACAAAAACTCATTATTCCCAATAAGATCCAAGAGATAACCAGATAACTGTCGTTGAAGTAGACCAGAGATTTCACATTAATGAAATAATCCCACAGGTAGGCAAAGGGTCGATAACCTACTTGGCGTTGTTCGGGATTAGATAGGAAGATATTAAGCAAAATGAAATACGCTGGAGCGAGGTAGCCGATGAATTGCAATAGTCTTTTCAAATGTTCACGCCACTGAAACAGATGTCTGAGAAAAGCAACACCTGCTAGAAAGGTCAAGGCAAACATCAGCAACGTATAAGAACTGAAGTGGGAAAAGTAGGTCACAATCAGCAGAAGGTTTAGCACTGTTGCTTGCTCAATCTGGAAGTCTTCCTTGTGTTTCCACCAATACCCAATTGAGATCAAGCAGAATGGAACACTTATGGCAAAGTTATAAAACCCTAGGTGAAATAGATGATTGTAACTGTAAAGAAAACCTAGTAAGGCGAAAAAACGGAGTTGACGATCTATTGCGTTGAGCAGATAATAAAAGCTAAATGGGTACAGTAGGACACAGATTGTAGCAAAGATTTTTTCAGCGATAAGTGGTGGGAAAACGTGAAGCGTAACGAATAGTATGGCATAATCTATCCAATTTGGAAAAAATGTCAGGTTTAGGTCGTAGACTTCATGAAACTTGGTGAATTCTGGGTTTTTCCATTCTTTTAAGATGTAGGCATTGTAGACGTGACTGATTCCATCTTGTGTTGGTATAAACTTGAAGCCCCAGATGGGGATGAGATGCAAAAGACTAAGAACTACAATCAACTGGGCTGGTTGATTTCGTCGAAACCTTTGTAACCACAGTTTGATAGGAGCAGGATTGTAAACATGTTTTCCTAAACTACGAAGAACAGAATTGTTGGATACCTGTTGGGTGCGGGGAGGGGATGGTAAAGGTGCCATTTCCTAATGAAACTTTATTTTGATAATGTCATAAGCATTAGTAATGACAGAAACGCGTTTTATTGTCATAACAACAGCATAGATTAAAATTTGGCGCAGCATCATTGGAACAACCGAAATTTGGAGTTAGAAAGAAACCAAATTAAAGAGAAAGTCAAGGCAATAGTCCAATTAATCACTTGAATTGAAGATTGTCAATAATACACTAAAATATTCTATCAATCTGTTTCAGTGAGGCCCAGCATGTTGCTAATTTGTCTCTGGAGCTAACAGTTAATGCAACGTCAAAGCTTTTCATAATAGTTTTAAGCTCATCTACACTAAGGGCTCGGTTATAAAGAAAAACTTCGTCCATACCGCCAACGTAAGTTTCTCCACCGTACTTACCCAAGCCCAGAGGGACTGCTACCTGCGTAACTTTTCCCTCTTTCGGACTACTCACGTCCAACTCTCCGTTGATATACAAGTGTATTTTTTTACTATCATAAATTCCAGTGATATGAGTCCAGACACCTGGTTTGACCTTTTTCTTGCCCCATGCCAGACCAATACCCCTGCATCTGTCCAAACAGCAAAAACCCAGCCATCCGGGTTCTGTTCTCCACCCGATTGATCTTCCAAGAGATAAGCACCATTCCGACGATGCCCCGTATCGGAAGGCTCATCTACACGAAACCATCCTCCAAGACTCATTTGGTTTTTATTAATGCTATCCAGACTCTTTGTAATAGGGACAGTAACGGCCTGCTGGGGTTTAGTTACTATACTGTCACCAAATTTACCGGCTTGGCCAGCTTTCGCACCATTATCAAGAACTCCATGGTTGTTATTGCCTGAGCTTCTTATCTGCTCCGTCATCAAAGAGCCATAGGCCAACAAGCCCGTCACGAAGGTCTGCTTTAACAGATAGGGTACCCAATGCACTCACTACTGCAATAATTATCATACGAGTAGACCAGGCATAACAAAACGTTTTCATTAATCAGCTCCTCCAAAATAAAGCTAGAACTTCTAGAAATTTATCTAGAGCGATAAACCTCACCAAGTCGACATGACTGAGTGAGCAATTGTGCTATATTTCCACAATTTGCAGATTCCAATCCTGCCAATAGTACTTCATAGGATCAGTGGGTGCCTAATCCTGATAGATCTCTTCTCATGCCAACCAATTCATATGAGGTGCCAGAGAATCCAACCGGACTGGATGACTCATTGGCTAATAGCGAAAGTCGCACGATACTCTTCAACCTCAATTTAATTGGTGCTAAGACATATTATATAATGTGCCGATAAAAACTCAACACCAAATTAGATACAAGTGAAATTGTCTATATTAATCGACATTGGACAGATGCATTGTCAGTTGAGACTAAAAGCAACACGAGGGTCTAAAAGGAAATAGGATCCTTTTAGAGATAAGTGGCGGCGGCCCAAAAGTGATTTATTCCGTCTAGGCTCCAGACATCGGAAAGGGCCCCTTCACTATGATCTGGCATGACGAGAACCTGTCTTCTAGTTTCGATGTTCCAAACTCTAGCCGTTTTATAATCACTGTCAGTCGCAATATGCTTTCCATCCGGACTTCAGTATGCCGACCTCTTCCGATCCTGATGATCAGTCAGAGTGACAATCCGTTGCCCATTTGGCTCCAGCTGACCAAATAGATCAAATCTTCATGGCATGTTGGCATCAACCTAACTCTGGACTCAACCATTGACTTATGTAGAACAGTATTTGAAGTTGGCAGAACCATGCCTCCAGTTTTATAGGTTGTTTTCACTGATTTAGTGGCTAACAAAAGACTCAGCTCGGGATCTTTTTCCAACTTAAATAAAGCAAAAGCAGCAAGCGATTGAGCCGCTAATCGTCTCAGTTGTTTTTCAAGCTTAGCCTGCTACTAACAAAAAAAAGGAAATTGCTAAAAGAATAATACATTGCGAGCAGTTTACAGCCGCACGGCTAAACGCTATATATTCGGCATGTAAGTCCGTCGGGTTCGGTCCTTTTGAAAGTCCCTGTGTAAACTATCCTTAATTGACTTGAAGTTCCTGCTTGTTTAGAGTTGAGCCCTTAGTCTGATGTTGGTATCCATTCAAGGACACGTGTCAATAGACGAGCATGTTCCTTGACATAGTCCAGATCGTTATGAAGTGCATCAATTAGCAACTTGAAGTTAGCTTAAAAGTTATCCTTTTAGCTTAGGAAGATCCAATTGTGAGAAGCCATTGAAGTATGAATTCCATTATCAGACACCTCGCGTCATACTACAGGTACTAAACGTTTGTTGAGCTTAATGGCATATTCAATCTTTAAAGCACAAATTTCAGAAACTACTGAACCAAGAACTAATAACAAATAGATAAAGTATCCACGACTTCAATACTAGTATAGGTTCCTTCTAGCCATTCAGAAGTAGGAGAAATATCCTGCCAATCCATCCAAGGATCACGGTCTTTGGTTTCCAATTTCTGTTAGAGGAGGAGATGAATGTCTTTGACACTGCTGATTGTGGAAATCTAGGATTAAAATTTAACAGAATTATTTTAGTACAAGGGGACGGGATTTCAAGCGTTTAAGATGATTGTTTCCACAGTTTGAACATTGGTAACGGTAGCCATATGTTTGTCTACGAGTGGCATTAATTGCCAGCTAGACATTGATCGGCTTAAAGATAGGATGGTTGCACTGATTGTCTCGTTTGCCTGTCGCCATTTACATTGTTAACAAGCCTAGGGTAAATATATCTTTGATATGATATTCTTCTAGTTTATAATGATTTGACCTAACGACCTGAGATTTACATAATCCTAATATCTCTAATTTTTTTAAAGGGATGAAGTATGTACTGCAGAATTACCCGCTACAGTTTTAAGCCGGAAAAATATAATGAAATGATAGCGTCTGCTGAAGGTCAAAAAGAGAACGAGTAGAAGACTTCAGGCCTTCAATTTGCCTACGTGGGCCGAGTTAGTGAAAACGAAGTCATAATTATAGCTTGTTACACCAATCAAGAATCAACCACTGCACGCTTTATATCAGTCGTGACTGGCACCCCCTACAACTGGTGGATACTAAAATTATCTAGCGAATCGGCAGAGAGACAAGTGAACAAACTTAAGGTGGTAGTTGTTTTTCTTTTTAGAAGGGCTAAGGATTAACTTTGAAGATAACAGCGAGTCTATTGATGTACACATCAATATTTATTTTCGTTGTTGGTGAATTGAAAGCTGAAGATTGGCCTCAGTGGCTTGGAATGAATCGGGATGCCATATGGCGGGAAACCGGAATTATCAACACATTTGATGAGGTTAAACCAAAGCTGATATGGAAGGCAAAGATTGGTGGAGGATACTCAGGTCCGGCTGTTTCAGGTGGTCGTGTTTTCGTCATGGACCGCGTGGGTCATGATACAGACTTGAAGAACGGTAGTTTGCTGCATGCCGGAGATCCTCCCAAAAACCCCAACTTTATCAAGCGCATGTTGCCAGGTTTTGAACGTTTGTTGTGTTTCGACGAGAAAAATGGACAGATTATCTGGGAACATAAATATGATTGCCCATATAGATCGGTTGCGATTTATGCCATAGGTCCACGAGTGACACCAACCGTTGATGGAGATCATGTATATACACTTGGGGCTGAAGGCAATTTGTTATGTTTGAAGGTAGAAACTGGTAACCTGTTATGGTCACGTAATCTTCGTGTTGAATTTGATATCACAACTCCGGAATGGGGATTCTCAGCTCATCCCCTGGTTGATGGAAACAAACTGATCTGTATGGTTGGTGGAAAACATTCCACAGTGGTAGCTTTTGACAAACTAACGGGGCAAGAAATATGGCGTAGCGGTAACGCGCGACAACCAGGATATTGCGCGCCGGTAATCTACACGCTAGGTGGAGAACGTCAACTGATAGTATGGGATAGTGACCAGTTACGTGGTCTCAATCCGGAGACAGGGAGAGCCTACTGGGAAGTGGACGTCAAACCAACGTTTGCGATGTCCATTGGGGTTCCTCAACATGAAGGAAACAGGTTGTTCGTGATGGGTTACTCTCATGTATCAGCCATGATCGAGGTGGCCGAAAATGGAAATAGTGCTGAGGTTATTTGGAGAGGTGATACTACACGTGGCATCGGAGGTGTTTTCAACACGGCTGTCATTCGAGATGGTCATGTTTATGGCTGTGGGCAAAATGGCCGATATATATGTATTAGGCTAGAGGACGGTAAGCGTAGGTGGTCTACGTTTGAACCATCAACTGGTTACCGTCCATCCAGTTGGGCAAACGTATTCACCGTTCAGAATGGTGAGAATTACTGGTTGTTCAATGATTTGGGGGATGTGGTGATTGCGAAAATGAATCCGCAAGGATTTCAGATGATTAGCAAAACACATTTGATTGAACCAACACATCGGGTTGGCAACCGAATGGTGGTATGGTCCCATCCTGCTTTGGCTAATGCGTGTGTTTTCATTCGAAACGATAAGGAAATCCGTTGTTATAACGTGGCACAACAATAACAAACGGCTTCCGTCCCCTTTAAAGTTGTGAATTCTACTGAATCAGTTTTTGCTGGGTTAGTACCAATAGACTGTTCATGTTGTTCCTCCGTTATACCGACAGGGATATGTGCTAAACATTAGTTCAACTCTCAATATTTAAATTCGCAACAACTTGTCTTAAAATTACCTAATTTTATCGATTGACAGACTGAATGACAGGAAGAATTTCAAATGGCGCAAAAACGGAAAGGAAATCCACGCCGTCTATTTCTCAAACCCTCGTTTTAAGCTTACAACCTACTTGCTTCTTATATCCAACACTCAGGATGTTGAGGAAACTCCCAGTTAAACCGTAGAGCCATTCGATCCAAATCTCGATGATGACCTTACCTCCACACACTAACATTTACTTTCCCTCTGCAAAAGGTGACACCATTTATATTCTTCAACAATGATTAAATGTCTGTTTAAAGGAGTGAAATACAGATGAAAATTACCAAACTCGAGACGTTTCTGATTGCACCTCGTTGGTTGTTTCTGCGGGTACACACTGACGAAGGGATCGTTGGCTTAGGAGAGCCATACCTTGAAGGACGCGCTACTACCTCTGCTGAAGCAGTCAGAGAACTCGAAGATTATCTCATTGGTCAGGATCCAAGGCGAATTATTCATCATTGGGAGGCAATGTATAGACAGCCCTGCTATCATGGT
Organism: Candidatus Poribacteria bacterium; assembly: GCA_012963885.1. Taxonomy (GTDB): domain Bacteria; phylum Poribacteria; class WGA-4E; order WGA-4E; family UBA9662; genus UBA9662. Next base: position 15,356 of record DTUY01000024.1, read on the forward strand.
GGTGCCATTATGATGAGTGCAATTAGTGGTGTTGAGATAGCGCTTTGGGACATTCTGGGCAAAAGTGTCGGCCTGCCGGTGTGGCAGTTGCTAGGTGGCCGAGCACGGGATCGCATTCGACTGTACAAGGGGGGTGGTTCGGTCGAACAAATTAAAGAGGACGTTGCGCGCGGGTTCAAAGGTTTCAAGATTGGTCTTTCTGGCGAACACCGACCAAGAATCCATGCGACAAAGGAGTTCATTGATACAGCTGTCTCCACCCTAGGAGAGATCCGAGATGCCGTGGGCCCCTCCATCGACATTGCAGTCGATTTGCATGGGGCATTTCTACCTGCTGCTGCTGTTCCAATCATCAAGGCATTGGAACCATTGCATCCTGCATGGATTGAAGATCCATGCCAGTGCGAGAACTACGATGAAATGGCGCGGATTGCCCAAGGTACCAGCATTCCGATTGCGGCAGGCGAGCGTGTTTTTACACGTTGGGCGTTTCGGGAACTTCTGGAGCGCGGTGCAGCCAAGATCTTGAATCCCGACCCTTCACATGTAGGAGGCATCTTTGAGACGCGTTTCATCGCGGCAATGGCGGAAATGCACTATGCAGGCGTCGCACCGCACTGTCCACTTGGGCCCATCGCACTGGCAGCTTGTCTGCAACTTGATGCAATGATGCCAAACTTCGTATCTCAGGAACATGTAACACTCGGCCAAGGCTACCTCAAAGAACCTTTTGTTCCGGTCGATGGCTACCTGCCGATTCCTGATAAGCCGGGATTAGGTATTGAACTTGATGATGAGGCTATCGCGGACAAAATCGGCGCTATTTTCCGCCCCCAAGCTCCTTTGCATCCAGAAGATGGAACAGTTATTGATTGGTAGCCCCTAGATGACTAGAGTATAACAAACAATCCTAGGCACAATTAAAATGCCTGCTTGAATTCCACCTTTTAGTCACAACGAACCATGGTTTCAAGTAAAGTTACAGGTCACCATGGTTCGGTATAGGAAGGACTATTAGCATAGCGTTCAGTGGTTAAATCAAGGGAAATTTCCATGCCCGGAGGCAACTCGATACTCAGATGAATATCGTTTACGACCACTGTTTGATTTTCGGTTTTTAGGGATGGGGACGCATAACTACCGGCATAACCACCTAGCCCTCCTGGATATCCACTTGTTCGAATCAGGTATGTCGCTGTACCGAAACGATGTTCACCAAAGGCTCCTGCTTGAATGATTAACTTTTTGTTTGTATTAGGATTAAGATTGACCAACCGGACTATCGTGCGCTTTGCTTCTAATTTTTCGACCAAGGCGCCTACATCTTCAGGGAGACCGGGACGACGTCGTTGAGCATCAAAATAGCGTAACCGGCAGTGAAGTAGCCCACCATTGTAGATTGGCTGGGGGCCGCCGAGGGTTAGTTGGATCAGGGCTTCCGAGGATATTGGGTTGCCCCACTGCCAGTGATGAACATGGTGGCGGGTACCCACTGTCTCGTCTTCGCGAATCTGTGCAAGACGTCGACAGACAAGTTGGTGGCTCATGTGAAGGATCTGCTCAGGGTAGGTTGGATTCTGTCCCGCAAGGTAGCGCACCCAAGGTTGTTCATGGCCTGAGTCTTCTTTGTTGTGAAAGGCGAATACTTGATTCCATTCGAAAGCCTCAGATTGACGCACTTTCTCGATAGTTTTCCAGTCTTCTTCTAACATAGAAAGGTTCCATAAATTAACCAGGTAAACGGGGGATATCGGTTGCCAGTCGAACCAGCCAGCATCGCCATAACGGTAGGGCACTAGAAAGGTTTTATGTTGATCTCCCATAGCGGCAAATTGGCAATCCCATCGTTCACTAACGCTCATATCATACTGGCGGATATCCTTAATCTCACCGAGTTCGAGGATATAGTTCATCTGGCGCCTTGGAAATTCGAGATACTCGACGTCTTGGGTCAACAGATAGGCATTAGCGGCGGCATCAAGCGTTGCTTTCTGAAGAGTAAGAAACCCGTGTGGGAAAGTCCAGCCGTATCGACCACCATACCATTTGCCATTGCAATATTCTCCCACTTGTCCGGAGTGTCCAATATTGTCGGGCAAAAGTCCGTGGTTCTGCTTGGCGCGAGTGACCCAAGCATCGGTGTATTCGACTACCCAATCGCGATACTTTTCCTCACCAGTGATCAAAAAAGCATTAGTTACTAAAGAAGTAATAGACAAGTTTGTTGGGGTATCGCCTCTTCTCCAACGATCGAATAGAGCTTTCCCCATAGCACTTGCCTTTTCAGGATCGGATAGGTCCTGCACACTGAAAATGCCAGGCAAATCAAAGAAAGGCAGGCTGTAGCGCTCCATACTACTGCCTAGCGGGGAGTATTTTGCCTTTTTTCGCTCAGATTCCGGTGCATAATATGGCCCTTTGCTACCATTGAGTCCGGAAAGCACGATTTTATGTATTGGATCGTAGTTGATAGCATCGGGATCTTCATTTAAGTAGAAGCCCGCAAAACGCTGGGCACGCTGGCGGCGTTTGGCAGCGTTTGGATCAGCCAGACATAGATGATAGAAGAAGACATCACTTTCGGATTGGTGCATCTGGTCTTCTTTGATACCATATTCTTTGTACACTGTTCCCAAACGGGTTAGCTGCTTGGTAATGGCTTCCCATTGGCGATTGGCTAATGTAAGTAAGTGATCACCACCACCTATGAGGTAAACCAAAGGCCAATTGAAAAAAGGTTCGTAAAAATCGTCAGGACTACCGCCACCCCATTCATCCTCCCAGATGAATTCTCCATCCTCTCGCGTAAAGTGGCTAAGAAAAGGATCAACTGACTGATTCATGGATTCAAGTAATCGCCGTTCCCACACAGCCCAGGAAGGAGGAGATGTGACTGGCACATCAGCAAATATATGGATCATTGAGATTGGATCTTCTTTTAAATGGCGTTGGTGGAGAATGCGAACGCCATTTTTTTGTTTGTAGGATTACTCTTTGTACCTTACATTTCACCCTGATATGGCAATGGTTTATTAGGTCTATTCTTACGTGGTACTTTTTTCGGATATTTTTCAAGGGCTATGATCCAATAGTCCTGCCATGTCTCGTAGCTGGTTTCAGAGTCTGGTTTCAGACGGCTGCGGGCATCAAAACCGGGCCAGAATGATCTGCCAGAGGGAGTTCCCTGTTTCTGGTAACGTATATCCATGCTCCAACGAATAGCATCTGTTTGATTGGGGCCGGATGAGTGGGGAGTTAATTTATGTATGAATACGACATCGCCCCTTTTCATCGGTACAGTAACGGCTGTTTCGTTTGGTAGGCTATTGTCCCAGTATACTGTGCGATTTTTGTGTATGCGGGGCATGATTCGCAGACAGCCGTTTTCCTCCATGGTATTGCACAGAGGTAGCCACACCGTTAGGATAAAAGTTTGATCTGCTTCTTGGTGAAGGAATATAGCGTCTTGATGCCAAGAGACGATATTGGAACTTCGTCCCCGACCCAAGTCGGAAGGTAGCTTAGCCCGTATATGCGTCATAGGACTGCAACTGATTTCCGGACCGATAACACTTTCTACTAGATCCAATAACCTTTGGTTACGCATAAAATTGAATGTCCCTTTTCCACGAACATGACCGACGTCTAGAAATTGATCTGATGCAAAGTAAGTGGCTTCATCTTCGTCACATATTCGGGCCAAACGCGTTTCAAATGGTTCATTTTCGTATAGGTGGCTGATTCGACCTGCAGCAAGAAGGTCTCTGGCCAGTTTATCTATGATTTCCTCATAGTCCTGAATAACCTGCTCGATGTCAGTATCCTGAAGGGCTGATCTGATTACCACATATCCTTCTTGATTAAATCTTTTAAGTTGTTCCTGTGTTAAACTCATATTTGTATTAGTCTTTCCTGTTACTAACTAGGTTTGGAATTTAGCTGATCAGCTTAACAGTATAAAATCAAATTTTGCCTTTAGCTTGTCGATTACATCTATCTGTCTTTCTGTCTGGTGACGAGACGCTACTAACCAGATATCGTATTCTAGCACATTTGAAGATTAAGATTTAAAGCAATCAGTCAGGAAACGGGAGATCCTCTCTACTTAATTAGTTTGTTGGCAAAGAAAAGATTTCTATGTGCATAAATTCAATCTGAATTGTGATATAGTTTTTAATCTGATGACATGCTAAAATGACAATTATTAAACAGGGAACGTTAATTTTGGAAGGAGCTCAAGGTGAAATTTAGAGTTGGTGTTATTGGTTGTGGTCGTATCGCTAGCACAATTGATGACGAATTACAGAAACCGCATCGTGGTGGAATTATCCTTCCTTTATGCCACGCTGGTGGTTATGCGCTGGTTGAGGAAACTGAGATTGTTGCTGCCTGCGATGTCGTAGAAGAAAAACTGGAAGTGTTTCAAAATCGGTGGAACGTACCTAGAGGATATCATGATTTCCGTGAACTAATTGATAAAGAACAGCTCGATATTCTCAGCATCACCACACGTCCAGAACAACATGCCGAATCGCTAATTTATGGAGCAGAACGTGGTATAAAAGGGGTGTTTGTAGAGAAGCCGTTATGCTGTTCCTTAATGGAAGCGGATGCGATCCGAGATGCTTGCGAGCGTAATGGAGTCATGTTAGAGTTTGGACCGCCAAGACGAAACTGGGCGGTTTATCGGCAAGCCCATCAACTGGTAACTGAGGGTCAACTGGGAGCAATAAAATCGGTCGTTGGTTTTTCGGGAAATAGTATCGGTGGACATTTTCTTGACACTTTACTTTACTTGTTAGGAGATCCAGAGTCCGTCGTCTCTGTTCGTGGTACTTTGGCCGAGCTCCATCCTACTAAAGATGATAACTCAAACATGCGATTTGTACAAGATACGGCTATTAGGAGCGCCTTGATTGAATTTGGCAATGGAACGACAATTTACGTGGCAGGTACGGGCATTGGCTATGACATCGAAGTGATTTGCCAAGGAGGTATCATTCGTGTTCAAAACGATGGAGAATCTCTGTTTATCCGTAAAAAAGATGGAGAAAATCGAGCGTATGATCCCATCGTAGTGAAGCCAGTTACTCCATGGAGTGGAACCGTGCTTAAAATCCGTGAATTGGTTGACTCAATTAAGACAGGTATCCCCGCCCCCAGTAATTTGCGGATTGCCCTGTTAAGTACGGAAATTGGTTTTGGCCTTTACGAATCGCATCTGCGTAGTGGACTCGCAGTTGAACCACCTGTTCCAAATCGCGAACGCTGGGTCTCAAGTTGGTAAGTGTAATCTTCTCCTAGACTCTTGGAATGGAAAGGACTCCATACTACAATCGGACGAATCATCCTGTTACACTTGAGAAGTTTGCGATGCCCAGCCATCTGCCGTAGGGAAACCACATGGTCTTCGTGTACAACGGTCTCAATGGTGTAATCAACTGGCCAATTGATTCTCACCTCAACTGTTCATATAATTTCATGTCAAATTGGAGCCCTCAACTATGCAATATAACCGACAAGATAGAACCTTTGATTGTGATCCGGTTCTGGCCGACAGCCAGGTACTGGAATTCTGCCGCCAAGGTTACCTCCTGCTACAGGGCGTGGTATCGGACGAGATCAACCAGCGCACCTGCGATTATTTAGACGGCAAAATCGAAATAGATCCGTTTAAAATTCCCGATCATATGACACTTGTCAAACTAGAACGGATTCGAAGCACCCACGAACCGAGCAGTATTCTGTTGGAACAGTGGTTTCTTGATCAGGTAATTCTTAATCCGCAAGCGGCTGGGGCCATTCGCTCTATACTGGGAAAAAATGTGGGACTACCCGTCTTGATGAGCAACCACCGAGTGAACTGTCCTGCACCAGCACAAGGATGGCACCACGATGCAGACTCGATTTTTAGTCCAGAGACCAACTATTTACAGGTTTTTTACTATCCGCAAGATACGCCAGTGGAAATGGGGCCAACCGAAGTCCTCCCAGGATCACATCATCGTCCAACCTCACGGGAAATAGACTGGTGCCAAGGGGGCTTAACTGTTGCACCTGCTGGATCTATTTTTCTAACTTGTTATCCAATCTTGCATCGGAGAAGTGTCTCAATTGCCAACGGCCTTCGCCATCTACTCAAGTATAATTATTGGCGAACCGTGGCCCCAGAAAGAGATTGGGTCAGAGATCCAACCTTTGATTTTCATCAAACTAACTATGGTGGGCATGGCGAGGCACGATATGTGGCACATCAGTTTTATTGGTTGTGTGGGAAGGGGGGGCAATTCCGAACCATTGGTGGACAGGCTTGGCCGTATTCTGGGTCAAGTCACAACGCCATTGGCCCTAGTTATGGTTTCGGCCGTCAGATGGGGTATTTACCAGACTGGTCTAACCTGGGCACTTTTTAAGGGGCTAGAGACCTTTGGCGAGAGGTCATGCTTGCAATTGCAGTTCCCGAGGCAATGGCTAAGTCAGCCAGACGCGGCGATTTGAATGGCTCGACATGACCTCACCCAGCTTAAATGATGAAGACCGAATGCAGATTGCTCAGCTGGGAATTCGTATGCTACCCTCGCTCCAAGCCAAAAAACGTCGATGGTATTCTAAAATTAGCCAATATGGCGAAACTAAAACACCTGAGAATCCATGATTATCCGAATACGCTTTTGGAAACCGACATCGCCCGGACCCGTCAATCCATACCAAACGTAACCATCGAATTATTCCAGATCTGTACCCATTTCAGTCAATAATTTATTGACGATTTGTTTCCGGTGTTGGAATCCTGCAACTTGTATTAGCTCACACACATCGTTGCTAAGCTTATCTCTGTATTCCTCGATAGGTTGTACCTCTGGTGACCAAGAGGCGTAGGATGTGCTATAACGAACAAAGACTGTAAGTCGTGGTGTTTCAAGCGTCCACCGTCGTGCTCCGTGACACAGAGTTTCGGTAAACAAAACTACATCTCCCGCTTTGGGTGTAACATTAACGACGAACGGAGAGTTGCTATAAATATTTACATCTGGTGGTTTTGAAAAATGGGATTTGTGGCTACCAGGAACACAGACGAAACCAGACCCTATTGGCACATCAACCAATGAGACAGCGGCATTCAAAAAGGTAGCAAAAACCTTATTGTCTGCAACTTGATAATCGTTGGCTGGGTTCCTCCATCCTCCTGTGAATCCACCATGAAACCCTACGTCATCTGATTCTTTTGTATTTTGGGTTAAGGAAACTGCCAGCAATTTGGGGCAATTTCCTGTCAAGGCTAAGACACAACGCATAATTTCACAGTTGAGTGCCAGTCTTTGAAAGACGTCGTCACCATAGTGCGCATTAACAATCGACCGAGGAAGGGTTGGATGATCAATTGGGTTACGATAAGATCGTAATGGTGGTGCCAGTTCACTATCTGGTAAGGTATGCCATCTGTTCGCCAATTCTACCATCCGTTGGACATCCTCTACGGGTATTGCTTGTTTGAGGACAATATATCCGAATAGGTCAAAGTGCCATTTCTCTTCTTCGGTCATCATTTAAACTTCCCTGGTATCTGTAAAATTTCATATTTATGATTATAGCATTGTATGTCATCAATACAAGTTTGCATTTCCTCATAATTGTTACTGCCAACTGTAAATGGAGTGTTGACGCCTCCAATTTTTAGCTTATTAAAACCTTTGGGATTTGATATAATGTAATTGATTAAAAGTTGATCTGTTAAAATTTCAAAGGCTGAAACACTATTGTTTTCTAGATTTGTTCTAAGGATATTAGGAGGTAGGAATGTCGGCTTCTAAACCCCGACTTATCGCCGAGGTTTTTGAACATCTCAATTTTGGAGGAAGACGGGGTTACGTCATTAAACCCATCAGTTTTACGGCTGATATTGGATTTCAGGATAACATTTCATCTATTAAAGTTTACAAGGGCCCCGGTTTTACTGCCAGTCCCAATCAGAAAATGATTCTGTATGAACATTGGAATTTCCAGGGACAAAAATTAATTTTAGGACCGGGTTTTTATCCTAACATCCATGATATGATCTACAATTTCAAGGATACTATTTCTTCTATCAGCTTTGGTTCACTTCTGAAAACGTCCGGACCTGAGTGGGGAACAGTACCATTAATTGTGGAGTGTTACGAACACGCCGAATTCAGTGGTCGTAATATCACCGTTTTACGCGACGTACCACACACTGGTGCACTGGGGCTACACGATAGTATTTCTTCCGTTCGTATTATTAAGGGGCCTGACTTTCCTCCACAAGGAGCTGAGGTAACATTTTTCGAACATGTTGATTTTGAAGGATCCAAGCTGACGATTCGCATGGATGCCAAGGATCATAAGAAAGAGATTCCCAATTTTCACTATCTGCCGCAGCAATTCAATGATGTGGTTTCCTCAATCAAAATAGAGGGGTGGTCGACTTCAGCCGAATTCACCGAAATGGTGTTTGAGGACGAGTTTATTGGGAATCGTATGCGCCCAGAATGGCGATGGGAAGACCCGGAAGGCGGTGGCCATTGGGCTGAACGTCAAGGGTACCTGGAAATGCGTGCTGAACCAGGACAGGACTTGTGGCATGGTGACCCTAATCAACCTGTGCCAAGAGACCATAACTTGCCACCAGATGCGGTTGTTCTTCGTGCAGCTGGTGCCATTCAAATGGAGTCGGGGGTAACCATCATAGATAAAGATGGTGCCACCGGCAGAAAAGCGATCGATAGCCAGAGAGGGGCGCGAGCTTTCCATAACGTCTATCTCCGTCGGCCAGGCAGATGGTACATCTGGATTCGAGGCTACTTTCCTGAACCATCAAAGGACTCATATTGGATCGGCATTGACAATGCCGATCCGCATCCTTGGGATCGGGAAGGTGGAACAGGTGCGATTAAAATCTTTGCAGAGGTTGGAGACTCTACTAAGCAAGGTGATGCCGTTTGGGGAACTTGGTATTGGGATTGCGGAGTTAAAAGTGCTTCTGTTCCGCAATCCTATTTTGAAATTAAGTCTCCAGGCACATACCGTTTATGGTCAAAAGGGAGAGAATCGGGTTCAATCCTAGACCAAATTCTGCTGACGCAAGATCCAAACTTTAATCCGGAAAGTGTGTACCGTGGTGCCAACATTTCTATGCATTCGGCTATAGGATCTGGAGGAAACTTGGATGCGCCACGTTTGCTATTGCCAGTAGCAGGAGATTTTACCGCTGAATGTAGAATTCGTCTGTCAGTGGACATGAAGGAACATGGAGGCTTAATTGTCTGGAAGAATCCGCAGGCTTTTGTCAGACTGGAAAAGACGTCGGGATCACACGCTTTCCGTGGTGATATCCGATTTGAAAGACATGTTGATGGTGTGTTTTCACTGGTTGGTCGTGGACAAGGTGTTAATCAACGCATGTCGCAGCTAGGTCCAATCCCAGTCCGATTCACTGAACTCTACTTAAGACTAGAAAGGAAAGGCCACCAATTTTCCGGGTATGTCAGCGATGATGGTGTCCGTTGGGTTGGTTGTGGCCATACCAACGTTGCTATGGGGGATCCGGTTGAGGTGGGGCTGCACGCCCTGTGTCCCGGCAATATCCCTCCCACGCTGACACGATTTGAGTACTTCCGTGTGTTCAAACGGCAGGGCGAACTACTAGAACAACGTTTGCTATCGGGAAATGTCCAAGCCCTAACAGATCAGGACTTCAAAAAAAGACAACAAATGGAAAGAAACCGTGCTATTCGTGACCTGTATTGATCAAGCTTTTGGTTTCACCAATTTCTCCTTTTTTGTTGATCTTCTCCATCTGTCGCTTCATTTTCTATATGAATGTCAATGAAGTAACAGTGGGGCAATTCAAGCAGTTTGTGGAGCAAGCATACTTATTAATTTGGAATATGTGAATATAGAGCAACACGTACTAGTATAGGTAAATAGTGTGCAAATCAAGAAGATACTGATTACTGGAGCGGCAGGATATTTAGCTGGTTTTATCATTGATCGACTACATTTGAAGTATAAATTAACACTCATTGATTTAGTTAAGCCTCCACCTGATTTTGAAAATCTGCCATTTGTGAAAGGTGACATCACATCCTATCATGATGTTGAGAAAGCTTGTGTCGGACAGGATGCAGTTGTACATCTAGTGGCATTGGTGCGCCAACGTTTTGATAAACCATTAGGATTATTCGCAGATATAATGGTTAAAGGAACCTGGAATGTAGCTGAAGCTTGTGCCAAGCAAGGTGTTCAGCGTCTGGTTAATATCTCCAGCATATCCGCTTGTAATCCGCTTCCTGATAGTAAATTGCCATATTGTGTGGGAGATCCGTTCCAGTTTAAGCAGGGAGATTTGTACTACGCCTTAGCCAAGTACCTTGGTGAACAGATTGGAAACGCATATTATCAAGCGCATGGCCTTAGCACTATCCATCTTCGTCCTGGAGTCATTGCTGGTGACGGACTAAACCCTGGTCCTGAAGCACCTACTGGAGCAGACCAACCATGGTTTATCTACGTGGATCCACGCGACATTGCTCAGGCGGTGGAACTTGCTATCGAAACACAAGACATCGACTGTGGTTGTTTTAATATCGTTTCAGGACGTCAAGATGCAAGCTATGATTGGATTCAATCCAGACAGCAGCTAGGGTATAATCCTGAACACAATTGGCTTGAAATACCTGAATCGGGAACAAAATCGTGAGCTTAGAAGGGAAAACCGTTCTAGTAACGGGTGCTAGTCGTGGTTTAGGTAGAGCGACAGCAGAGGCGTTTCTGCTGTCGGGCGCACACGTGCTGGCATTGGGGCGAGAACTGACAGCAATGAATGAAACCCGCATATCTTTGACCAAAATTGGCAGTAATTTTGAGATGGTTATAATGGATGTAAGGGATGAATCTACTGTCACCACCTACATTACGGCTTTAAGTGATCTGGATGTACTGGTCAACAACGCCGGAATTGCACGAAGTCGACCATTTGTTGAGACACCTACACAGGAATTGCGTGATATTCTGGAAGTCAATGTCGTTGGGGCATTTGTCGTCATGCGGGAGTCAGCACGGAAGATGCTTGAAACGGGTGGCGGGCACATCATCAATATTGCTTCCGATGCGGCAATTCGAGGAATTGCGGGTATGGCACCATACGCTGCGAGTAAGCATGCACTCTTGGGTTTAAACCGATCGGTTAGTCAAGAGCTACGTCAACGAGGAATACGGTTAACGACCTTCTGCCCTGGTCCAATAACAACAGACATTCTAGGAGTAGGTACAGCGAATTCAAAAGCGATGTCGCCAAAAGAGTTGGCAAAAACAATCGTCCATCTAGCTGAAGTTCCGCCAGAGATTGAAATACAAGAACTTCTGGCCCAACCAATGCCGTAATTGATGTAACACTGTACTAGTTAAAGCTAAAGAGACGGTTCTACGCGGGTCGGTGAAAACTAACCCTGCCATCTGTCCAAGGGGTTTCTGGAAGCAATACTTTAACCTAAATATTATTCAGTGGAATTTATCTATGCTAACCGATGCGCAACTCGATCATTTCGCCGTCCATGGCTGGGTTCTTCAGGGAAATGTATTTAGTTCAGAAGAAATTGATACTTTTAGGAGCGCCTTGGATAGGCTCTACGAATCCAAAGTCTCGACTATGGTTCATAAAGATACCGCTGATATCAAGAACGTCGACAACATGGTGAATTACGACCAGATGTTTCGTGACTGGATTATGAATCCAAAGATTCTTCCAGTTTTGAAGCAACTTTTGGGGACGCCACCTCGCTTTGAATGTTGCCATGCTATGATCAAGTATCCGCATCCGGAGCGGGAAACAAAGTGGCCCCAACTCTCTGATCCATCGAAGATGGGTTGGCATCGTGGAATACGCCCGAAATATGGCGTAGTTGCGGCCAATAATCATGCCTACATTAATACGACATTTCTCAACAATGCTACTTACTTGACAGATGTTGGGCCTGAAGATGGAGGAACTATGATTTTGGATGGTTCTCATCAGATTGAAGCCCAATATTGGCGGGAGATTTTCGATCCTGCGATGGTTGTTCAGGTAGAGGCCAAAGCCGGATCAGTATTGCATTTCACAGAAGCCTTGATCCATACTGGCGTGCCAATCCTCTCCGAACGGACTCGGTATACCATGTTCTACGGTTTTACTCCGCCATGGATGCAGTGCTGGCCTGGATGTAGTCCCACACAGGAAATCATTGACAGCAGTCAAGGTGAACTGAAGGAAATCTTAGGTGCCCGCACCGGATATATGGGACAATACCAACCAGAGTAAATCCGATGATCCTCAGGTAACCGTAGAGATGAGATCTAGACCATGCTTCATACTTTCCCTGCCACAATCTCTCCTTAGATGACATTCACCCCAATTTCAAAGGCGTGCGATCAAGCCAAGATCTCTTTGACGATTTTCCCATGTACATCAGTTAAGCGGTAACGACGACCTTGAAACTTGAAGGTTAGTTGTTCATGATCAATACCAAGCAGGTGAAGCAAGGTAGCTTGAAAATCGTGAACATGAACTGGATTCTCGGCGATATTGTAACTAAAATCGTCCGTCTCTCCGTAAGAGAATCCAGGCTTAACCCCACCACCAGCCATCCAAATGCTAAAACACCGAGGATGGTGATCTCGTCCATAGTCGGTTTTGGTCAACCGACCTTGCGAATAGCAGGTGCGACCAAACTCTCCACCCCAGATGACCAGTGTGTCATCGAGTAACCCTCGTTGCTCCAAATCCATAACTAAAGCGGCTGAGGCTTGGTCGGTTTCCTGGCATTGCCGTTGGATATTGGTCGGCAATCCGCCATGGTGATCCCACCCCCGGTGGTAGAGCTGTACAAATCGCACGCCACGTTCGACCAATCGACGCGCTAGCAGACAGTTCGCCGCATAAGTGCCTGGCTCTCGTGAATCTGGACCATAGTGCTCAAAGGTCGACTCGGGTTCGTCCGAAACATCGGTAACCTCAGGTACGGAGGTCTGCATGTGAAACGCCATTTCATATTGCGTCATCCTCTCTAAGATTTCTGAATCGCCAACATTCTGATATTGGATCTCCTGCAACTGTCGTAGGTACTTCATCTGATGCCCACGTGTTTCGTTATTAATGCCGTTGGGATTGCTAAGGTAGAGGACGGGATTTTTGCCGGCTCGAAACTGAACACCTTGATGCTGTGAGGGGAGAAACCCATTGCCCCATAGTCGAGTGTAGAGCGGTTGGCCAGTTTTGTTTTTAGTTACTAAGACCACAAAGGTCGGCAGATTTTCGTTAGTGCTTCCTAGCCCATAGCTCAACCATGCGCCAATCGAAGGACGCCCTGGCAGTTGTGAGCCCGTTTGTAGAAAAGTTGAAGCTGGATCGTGGTTGATAGCCTCAGTGTGCATCGATTTGATAAAACAGAGTTTATCAACGATCTCAGCCGTATGGGGCAAGAGTTCACTAACCCAAGTCCTTGATTGGCCGTGCTGCGCAAAACCAAAGATTGATCCAGTCAAAGGAAAGGTAGCCTGTCCCGAGGTCATGCCGGTCAAGCGTTGCCCTTTTCGGATAGATTCTGGTAGATCTTGTCCTCTCAATTGTCGTAACTTAGGTTTGTAATCAAACGTCTCTAGCTGAGAAGGGGCACCGCTCTGGAACAGGTAGATTACGCGCTTGGCCTTGGGGGAAAAATGGGGTTGTCCCAGCAACCCATCCGCAAAAGTCGACTGAGGGTTGATGATAGCAGCCAGTGCGGCTGCACCCAGACCGAGAGATGTTTGGCTTAGAAATTGACGGCGTGAATAATTTTTTTCGAAATTATGGCAATACATCGTTAGATCTACCCCCGTTACCTCTTCATGTAGAATCCATCATAGTTCATAATTAAATTAGCGACGACAGCAAAAGCTGCTGTTTCAGTCTGTGGTAACGTTTCATCGAAGGGACGTTCGCCGACCGAAAGCAAGGCTTTTGTGGCTTCGGAATTTTGCTCAAATCGGTTGTGATTGTGGTGATAACAATTTACTAACAGTTCTATTTCATCTCCTTTTGGTTGACGACCCGTTAATAAACGAAAGGCTAAAACTAGGCGAGATAACAGGTCTTTATCACCTTGACGTTGAATTCGCTCAGCCAAAATTCGTGCTGCCTCGACGAACTGTGGATCGTTCATCATCACCAAAGCTTGCAGTGGTGTGTTGGTGACTTCCCGTTTGACGGTGCAAACGCTTCGGTTGGGAGCATCCAAGATAGTCATGGCTGGTGGTGGCGAAGTTCGGCGGATGAAAGTATACAGACTACGTCGATAGAGCGACTCTCCAGTATCAGCTTGATAGGTTTTCAGCTTGCCAGAAAAATTGTTCTTTTCGATCCATAACCCTGGTGGTTGATATGGCTTGACACTGCTCCCCCCTACTTTTGCAGTTAACAATCCGCTACCGGCTAGTGCGTTATCTCGCAGGAATTCAGCCATCCACCGGTAGGAGGGAAACCTCCAGAGCAGTCGGTTATCAGGATCCTGCTGAGCCGATATAGGATCGACAACCGACGATTGTCGATAGGTAGCGGAGGCAATAATCAGTTTTAGCAAATCCCGAACATTCCAGCCTGATTCTCGAAACCAAACCGACAACCAATCCAGCAACTCTGGGTGTGTCGGTCGCTGGCCCTGAACACCAAAATCGTGAGGTGTTCGAACTAGGCCGTGACCGAACAGCATTTGCCAATAGTGGTTGACGGCAACACGGGAAGTTAATGGGTTATCCGGATCAAATAGCCACTGCGATAGACCAAGCCTATTTGATGGTAGATCTTTAGGAAATGCTGCTACCACTTTTGGCGTTCCCATTTCTACTTGTTCACGAAGTTGACTGTATTCTCCACGATGCAATCGATAGGTATTCCGAGGCTGTTCCATTTCTGCCATTACCATCACTAATGGGACTTGACTAAACAGTTCAATCCTCTGCTTTTGTAACTCTCGATAAGTGGCTGTGATCGCTTGCCAGCTGGTGTGCTCTCGGCTGAGCCAATGTTGAAATCGATCTGCCGATGTTGGTTGATTGACAGACGAACTGATTTCCAAATCAGGACAATGATAAGATCTAAACAATTGTTCGACCTCGACCTGAGTCAGTGCTAGCTCGTAGAAACGAATATCATCCAATCCACCCTGATAAATCCCGAAGTCGCCAGTAAAGCCACGATAGCTACGGCCGGCTCTGACATCCCGCGCCTTGCCGCCATCAGGCAAAATCGTGCGGGTTAGTTGGTCTAACACAACCCGAAATTCAACTGACTTTCCGTTGATAAATAGGCTAATACCAGCTGCTTGCCCCGTTCCGTCGTAGGACATGGCTACATGTGTCCATTTACCGTCTACGATTGGGCTAACCGAGCGGACATGGATCAAAATGTCGGGTAAATTATGGATTAGTCGGGCAGCTAAATGCCCTTTGTAATCGAGGTAGAGATCCCAACCTCGCCAATATTGATTCTTACCGCCAGTAGTCCCAAGTAGCGTACGAGTCATCCGTTGGTCGATCATCACTAGCTGATCAGGTTCTCTCGATTGAGGATGAATCCAGAGAGAAACGCTGAAAGGGTCAGTGACATCGCCTGCCCCTACACCTTTTAGCGTCAGATACTGGTATTCGCCATCGATCCACATAGCACCGCCATCTACCCCGTTAATCAGTTTGGGAGTGACGGTAACGGTCGCTTGTTTGTTACCATCGAGACTTTGCACCGTTTCCCCCTCTTCCGTTTCGATGGGGACAATCGCGTCCAATGGGAATTGCAGAGCAACCAGATTACCTAGACGGTTGTCACTGACCACAGGCAAATTAGTTTTGGCTTTAAATTTGGTTTTTTCCTGCTGTTGAATCTTCTTCAATTCCGTGTGGACAGCTAGGATCTGTTGATCCAGATCTTCCAGTTTTTTAGCCGTTTCTGCGTCGGGTAAAGCCAATACTGGTCCGTAGTTTCCATCGTCACCTGTCATGCCAAGTTCGCGAACATTATTGAAGAAAGCCGCCAGTTGATAATATTCTTTTTGGGATATTGGATCGAATTTGTGGTCGTGGCAACGAGCACAATTCATGGTTAGACCGAGGAATGCAGTGGCCGTAGTTTCAACTCGATCGAAAACATAGTAGAGCCGAAACTCTTCATCGATCACACCACCTTCGGCTGTCATCGGATGATTTCGGTGAAAGGCTGTTGCCAATATTTGTTCAGTTGATGGATTTGGCATTAGATCACCCGCTAGCTGCCAAGTTACGAATTCATCGTAGGGCATATTTTTCTGAAAAGCAGAGATAACCCAATCTCGCCACGGCCACATCCGTCGCCAACCGTCGGCGTGCAGCCCATGCGAATCAGCGTAGCGTGATAGGTCCATCCAGTCTAATGTCAGCCGCTCGGCATGCGCATCGGTGGCTAATAGCCGATCCAACAACCGATCATAGGCATTTCCCGAATTATCAGCTAGAAAAGATTCGATTTCCTCGATCGTCGGTGAGAGCCCAGTCAAATCCATCGTCACCCGACGAAGTAAGGTCTCCTTGTCTGCTTTGGGAGAGGGCCTTAGTTGTTGTCGGGCTAAACGGACTTGTATAAAACGGTCAATTTCATTTTTGGCTTCAAACTGATTTAAGGAAGAGGGTAGTGTTGGCTTGACCGGCTTAACAAAGGCCCAATGCTTGCCCCAAGTTGCCCCTTCGGAGATCCACTGCTTTAAGATCTTAATTTGCGTCGGTGTTAGCTTCAAATTTGAGGCTGGCGGTGGCATCATCTGTGTGGGATCGGAGGCTGTGATTCGATCCACCAGTCGGCTATTATCAATGTTCTTAGGAATAACGATCGGATCTTCGGTTCGTAACGCCGTTTCCTTGAGGTCTAGACGTAAATTGGCTTGACGGGCATTTTGGTCGGGGCCATGACATTTAAAACATTTGTCCGAAAGAATCGGTAGCACATCCCGATCAAAGGAAATCTGATCAGCCAGCAATGGCGCAGGCAATAATGGGGTAGGAAAAAAGAATAGGATAAGAACTGCGGAACACCAACTTAATTGACGAAACATAGTAATCTTCTAGCGGGGTAGATCTTTGACTTAAGATGATAAAGATTTGCGATAACAAGATCTAACACAAAACTTTTTTGATCATGTTGCCATTATAGATGATCGCTACGGCAAAATCATACCAATAATTCCGTAGCTGATAAAACAATGAAAACTACGATTATTGGGTGTCGTTTTTAAACCGAAATGGTTGGTCTTTGGTAAAATCAGCACTGGTTATCGTCGGACACCAATAGCGTTCGATATGCTCCACCACCAAATCTGTCCCGCGAAAATGACTAACGAAAGGATGTTGCCGAGAATTGTACATTGTGTCAGTCAAGTCACGCATCAGCAATACATTCTGACCTTGGTAAACCAACTGGCGGATAGAAAATGGACGACCAAGTACACACATGTTGGTGTGTACACCCATTACAATCACGTTGTCGATATGACGCTGCTTCATCAGGTAATAGGCTTCGTCGCTATCAGTGATAGAATCAACTTCCTTTATCTCAACGATGTCAATCTGACGAAGGTCCATTGGATTTTTTTCTGGATCGCATTGGGGCAGACAATCACATCCGCCGTCAGAATCGTCAATAGGGAGTTCCGCTTCGTATTTTGGGTTTAAGGAACACCAATCCTGCAATGGCACCCTAGTGGGGACTTTGGGTGCGTGCTGAGCAAGTTTTCGCATGGGTGTGTCAGCGTAAAATTCCATGCCACTGCTAGGACAGTGAATGATCAGGGCACCCTTTTCCCTCGCAATTTGGACGACGGTATTCATTCGTGTTGCCATCTCTCCAACCCGTCGAGTAGCGCCCGCACACCAGTGCTTAGTCCACATATCACAGATGACGATGGCTGTTTTTTCAGCGTCCCATTCAGTTACATCCTTAACGTTGACAAACTTTGTTGGGTTATTCTGGTCAGGAACTTGCTTACGTGTTTGTAATTTTAGCGTAGCAGCAGAGAGAGAAGTGGAAGCCACCGCCAAGACAATCATACTGGTAATAAAACCAAGATGTTTCATTTGAATACCCGTTTACACATTGAAATTACATTTTTGCTATTCAGGTCATCACGTATCGGATTCTATCAGGACCTGTCGTTTTGGTCAATACCTCACTTAATATGTAGCTATTATAACCTGGGAATCATCCTCCTACCTCACTGTTATATCGTTTTTTCAAATACTATAGATCTACTTAATTCGGCAACCCGCTTGAAACACGGCAACCACACGGCTGAGTGCATCTACATCAACAGTTGGATCACCATCGAATGCCACCAAATCAGCAACTTTTCCGGATTGGATGGTACCAATTTCATCATCAAGTCCGATAGCTTCTGCGGAAATCCGTGTCGCGGCTATTAATGTCTCTGCTGGCGTAAACCCGACCTGAACCAGCAACTGCAGATCATAGTCCAGATGGCCAAAAGCCAGATTGTTGACACCAGAGTCGGTCCCAGGAACAATCCGATCACGCAAATTATAATCCAACATACGCCGCATGACATCCAAGCGAACCTCTGCTCTTTGTTCCAAGCCCTGTAATTCTGCTTCCTCTGCAACTGATATATCCCCATCTTTAAGCTTAGCGTTCAACTCAACAATCCGTGGGTAGCGTGTCCAAGACTGCAATGTCGGACTAATCCAGATTCTAGATTCTTCCATCATCTCAGCAATCCTAGTATCGAAGTGCAGTTGGTCGTCTGTTTCGAGGAACTCGGCATGTTCCATTAAGTCAATGCCTGCTTCAATGGCACGTACCATTGATTCCTTGGCACGGCAGTGGGCAGCTGTCAGACGGTGAAAGTGGTGAGCTTCGTGGATAGCCGCATGCAGTTCTTCTGTCGTATAGGATGCGAGCCCAGGAATTGTGCCTTCTGTACCGCCTCCCGAAGCCATGATTTTGATATAATCCGCACCCTCATGCACCAGTCGTCGAACCGATCGACGTATTTGTTCCTCACCATCAGCAATTTCGTTACACATATGAAAGTGTCCACCAGTGCAAGTAATTGGTCGGCCACTAGCAAGTAAACGAGGTCCTGCCATATAACCGCGAGCTAATCCTTCCTTGAGGGTAAAACCGATTTTATTCCGTGCGCCATGCTCACGAATGGTCGTGATACCAGCAGTGAGATGTTGCTGTAAATTCATCACTCCGGTAAGAACCATCATCTCGTCGCTATCAGCAAACATTTCGACATAAGTTCGTCCATCACCAGCCAAACTCAGGTGGGTGTGTCCATCAATCAAACCTGGCGTGATACAGGCCGTTCCGAGATCTATTATTTCTGTTTCTGGAGGCGTCTGTCGTTGAATGGCATCTTGGTGACCAACAGAGGTAATCCAGCCATCTGTGATCAAAACGGCTTGATTTGGTTTTGAGGAACTGCTGATACCGTCAGCGAGACGTGCCGCACGAATTTGAATGGTTCTTGCATTTTTGTCAGACATAAACTACCTTCCTCTTAGAACCTATTTGAAAGAAAATTCTTCTGTTCCATGGTTAACTTAGGCTTTTTTTATCCATCAGTGTCACATGGAACTTCCTATTATTTCAACTCCTTCTTTATTCCCAAACAGGTTCTAAGAAATTTAGACTTATATTTAAAGAACACCTAAAAACTTACATGGCTCAATCTACCTTCATTAATTAAAATTTCACCCATACCTATGCATACCAAGATGTTTTGCCTCTGACAAGCTTATTTAGATAATTGAAATTTATCCTAGTTCGACTGTATATAAGAATAGGATATTTATTATTCCAACCTCATCCACTATACATAACCATAACTGGATGTAACAAAAAAAACAAAAACGCAAAAAAATTGTCTTGCAAGGTAAGTTAGTGTCTTATAACTGTAAATTCAAGCAGTTGCTCGAGGAGCTTCTTTCATCGATAACAAGTTGTTAGCAAGCCATAATTGCATTTAGATAAATAATCCACTTGCATAAGACTATCTCAAGAATATGCTGACGGATGATCAACTGTCCGCCTTTCTCAGTCGATGAATAATCTGGTGGGTGGTTTGCCAATGGGTCGAAGGATGATTATAGTCATTTTTTTGCGTCGGCCAACTAACCTAATAAGTAGTATCGAAGGGAACAAATTTCCGAGACTGTGTGATTGGAATTACAACCTGCTCAGAAATGAAAATCTTCATCGCTTCAGAAACCAGTGGAATAATGGGTGAATCTCCTAGTGGTAAGACTCCTATCTGTGGCACAAGTTTGCTATCCGCTTCGGCAGCTTTTCCACTCCAACGCACAAAATTATTATTGCCAAGAGCGCGCTGGTCAATCGGATGTAAAGAGTGCTCGATGCATATCAGGATATCCCACAGCTCAACCGTGTGATTGACAGATATCTGATGTGGACACGGATCCGGCCAGACAATGACATTTGGATTCCTATCCTGAATAGCTTCAAAAGCCCCAGTATAATATCCATGATGCTGTCAAGATTCAGAATGTCTCGTCCTAAATCTACTCCAGTTTTTTTAGTAACGTTTCAAGTTACAGGGTGACTATAAAGCTTGAGGTATATCTGCAATAAACCATCTAAATCAGAACTAATAGCAAAGCCATTGGAGACAAATTGTCACAACGGACTTTCTCTTTGATTTTGCAACTGAGACTAACTTGGATATCCTTGTATTCAGCTAATGTTCTGCAAGCTGGTGGAGCCACCTGTAACCGGTGGTATTAACGCAACTTCGTCGTCATCTGAGAGTTTTGTCTCTTTGTTTGCGTATTGCCAGTTTACTGACATCTGCATTACTTCAAAAAGCTTAGAAATTTCGGGTTTTTCCTTTTTCAGTTGGTCTAGGATATCTTGTAAAGTTGCGCCTTCTGGAAATTCCATTTCTTCTTCATCACGATTGAACATCTGGCGACAGACTGCAAAGTATTTAACTTTCACTTTCATAATATTTCCGTGACTCAATAGCTCGTATCTAGAAAAAAATAATAAAAACTATAAGCAGCTAACTTAGAAAAGGTAGGTGATTTTGGTGAATTGGAGTCAACTAGATGAATCGCTTTGTTTCTTAACTTAAGGTCTTCTTATCCAATTATTAACTGTATGTTATTATATTATAGCTGATATTTCATGACTAATTAGCCTATCCTGAATTTTTATTAATAGCTATAATTTTATTTCAATTCAGATTGGACGAATTTCGACCTTCAATTTTTGGTTAAATTCTGCCTATGGTGAGATATAATTGGTTTTAATCGATACCAAAGTTCCGAATTTCGACTTTATTTTTTCTCACAAACTAATGATCGAAGTAAAGATTCAGAAGGTTATCCCGTATCCCTTTGAAACTGTCTTAGGACAATATTTTGATTATGAACACATTGAATTCGTTCATCCGCGCTCATTGGGCACCTATTATTTGCTAGAGGAGAATGGTGACAAAATCATTTATGAGCACGTATGGCCTAGAAAGGGATTGATTGGAAAAAGCAGTATTGTAGAACATCAATACTTTCCACCCAACGAAATGTGGTTCATCTTCACAAAGGGACGTTATAAGGGTGTTAAAGTGCACACAAAATTGTTCGCGCAACAAGAAGAAACCTTGGTTGATGAGACTTATTATACACCTCTGCCAAATTGGAAATGGTTAAAAACCTTGGTTGGAAAATATACCCGACTGGAAGTAGAAAGAGTATGGCAAGAAGATTTAGATGTCGAAGTTTGTCATGGCGGTTGGCCGGGCATTCCTGAGTCATACTGGAAGTACAAAGAAAATGGACAAATACCTGAAAATTTGTAATGTGGATGAAATCCCCGAAGGAAATTCAAAAGTTGTCGAAACTAATGACACAGAAATTGTCGTGATTCATGCCAAGGGAAGTTTTTATGCTTTAGATAACAGATGTCCGCATAAAGGAGGCCCCCTTGATCTGGGCCGAATTTTGGATCGATCCGTAATTTGTCCGTGGCACGGGGCGAGATTCGATCTGCAATCCGGCAGATTACTTGAAGGACCTAACTGC
>DTUY01000025.1:0-653 GCA_012963885.1 Candidatus Poribacteria bacterium
ACTCAATTCTCAACGACCGGATATTATGCAGTTGCTGCGAAAAGTAAAGAGCAGGACGCTGCATGGGCATTAACGAAATACCTAGTTGGAACTGATTTTGCTACCAAGTTCAATAATCATTACGGCTTTGTAGGTACCCGAAGTGATGTTGATTCAAGTGGTGGCAATAAACTCCTGCAAGATAACTTTGAGTGGGCGATGACAACTTGGGACGGGCTCCTACCGCATCCAAAAATTGCACAGATGTTGGATGAATTTGGTAAGGCCCTTGAGGCTGTGACAACCTGCGATGTCTCCATTGACGAGCAGGTCGCAGACACTCAGGATCGTATGGAGAAAATCCTAGCTCGATAGTAATTGAGAGTTATGTAAATGGCTGACTAAAAGGTTGTTTTCTGGTCAAGCCGACGCAATGTGTAATTGACGACCCTGCAGTGTTCTGCAGGGTCGTTTTTGTCTCGACAGTACATTCGTAATTAGTTGTTTTTATTTTCGGATGTCAGCTATAAAACGTGATAAGGAGTAGTAATGACCGCGAAACTTAATTTCAGGGGAAAACCGAGATCCGAATTGATCGGATACGCGACACCGATGGTGGTCCACCCCGGAGATGCTGTCAGTTTTAGGATCAGTACTGAGGCCGACGAATATGA
>DTUY01000025.1:683-1479 GCA_012963885.1 Candidatus Poribacteria bacterium
GCTGATTCATGGAGATAATAATCCCGAAGGACCGGGTTTCAAGTCTGAAAGAGTTAACGGATTTGGGCAGCGCCTTAAGGGGCGTCATCAAGACACGCACCCCGGTTCGTTTATTTCTATCGAAAGTGACGGTAGCGTAAGCGTGTCAAATGGATTCACCATTCAGGCATGGATCCGGGCAACTAGGCCGGAGCAGGAAAACTATCAGGGTATATTGGCGCAGAACTCGGATCGCTCGGGTTTTGGCCTCTATGTAGGCCCGAACGGCGGTATTGCATTACGTCTGGCCCGCGACAACAAGTTTTCGGAGGTGACCACTAATCATCCCATTCAGGAAGGGCAGTGGTACTTCGTCGTGTGCACGTATGACACTGCTTCAGGAAATGCAATGGTCATGCAGCGCCAAGCAGGCAGATGGCCAAATGCTGATGCCGATTGTGAGGTGTCCATCAACGTTCCGGAAGGAAGCTTTACATCGGCGAGTGCGCCAATAACGATTGCTGCGGGTGGTTTTCAAGCAGCAGCGGAAGCAGCCCCGAGATATTGTTTTAACGGCAAAATCGAAAGTCCGCGACTGTTTTCCCGGCCACTTACGCCGGAAGAAATCGAGCATTTATTCTCGGATGGGTCACTGGAAGAAATCCCAGGACTCATTGGGGCTTGGGACTTTTCGAAGAGCCCAGCAAACAGTACCGAAATTGTCGACATTTCCGGGAATGAACTAACTGGGACTGTTATTAATTTTCCGATGCGTGGCTTGACAGGCCATTTACATAACTCTCAATTACTATCGAGC
>DTUY01000025.1:1489-1744 GCA_012963885.1 Candidatus Poribacteria bacterium
CCGATGCGTGGCTTGACAGGACATAATTGGACCGGCCGTATTTTCTCGAGAAAAGAAGCCCCGCATCAATATGGAAGCATCCATTTTCATGACGATGATCTCGAAGACACGGGTTGGGATGCTGATTTTGAATGGAGCATTCCCTCTGACCTAAAGAGTGGTATCTACGCTGCCCATTTGTCATCAGATGACGAGGAGGACTTTGTTCCATTTGTCATTTCGGATAAAAAGGCAAAAGCAAAGATTGCGTTTTTG
>DTUY01000025.1:1754-11426 GCA_012963885.1 Candidatus Poribacteria bacterium
TCCAACCATGACATACCTTGCGTACGCAAACGAACGGGTCTTGTTTGCGGGTATCGATTTCAGCGGATTAACAAACATCCCGATTGTGGTTGACCCCTATGACCGTTATCTTGGGGAGCATACGGAACTTGGCGGATCCATTTATGATGTGCATTCGGATGGCAGCGGCATTTGCTATTCGACTGCCCGCAGGCCCATCGTCAATATGCGTCCAAATCACCGACATTGGGTGCATAGCTGCCCTAGAAAGCTTCCGTTTGATCTCTATCTTGTTGATTGGCTCGAACAGAAGAATTTTGAATACGATGTAATTACTGACCATGACCTTCATCATCGAGGTGAGGATCTTTTACGGCAGTACGACGCCATCATGACGGGAAGTCATCCCGAGTATTGGACCAGCTCGATGCTGGACGGAATCGATGGCTATCTGGACCATGGCGGTCGCTTGATGTATCTGGGAGGAAATGGGTTTTATTGGGTCACAGCAGTTGATCCAGAACGCGACCACATCATAGAAGTTCGCCGTGGCTATGCAGGATCCCGCGCCTGGCCATCCCACGTTGGAGAATTGGAATTAGCTTCAACGGGAGAAGTAGGAGGGATATGGCGTCACTTGGGCCGATCGCCAAATGCATTGGTTGGAGTTGGTTTTGCGGCGCAAGGTTGGGATCTAAAAACGCCCGGATATAAACGCCTGCCCGCAAGCTTTGATCCAAAGGTTGACTTCATTTTCTCAGGGATAGGGGAGGATGAGACGATTGGGGATTTTGGTCTCGTGATGTCTGGGGCTGCAGGAGATGAACTTGACCGAGTGGATTTTGAGTTAGGTACACCTCCCCAAACGATGCGACTTGCTACGTCTCAAGGTATGCACAGCGCCTATTATCTGGTTGCTCATGAGGATATGATGGTAACCATGCCGACCATTGATGGAACCAATAATGAGAATGTTCGGGCAGATATGGTGTACTTTGAAACTCAAAATGGCGGAGCAGTGTTTTCAGTAGGTTCCATCAATTGGCTGGGAAGTTTGTCCCATAATGGCTATGAGAACAATGTCTCAGCAATCACTGAAAATGTTCTGCGGGAATTTATAAAGTAATCCATAAAATTTTCCTCTTACTCCTTACGCGCTCTAAGACTAGCTGACTATAAGTATGATCAAGCTACATCAGACCGCCATTGTATGAATCTTCCGAATGTTGATTAAATGACTGATTCTGGAAACCATCTTAATAGTGGTGTTCCAACGGGGCGGGAGACATGGGCTGAATTGAAGTTGAGCCCAGATCAATACCGCAGACTTGTCAACCGCTATCGACTCCGATATCTGCGTCGCGCATCCGGATTTCTTGCGCCTTATATGATCCTTTGGCTCGTGTTCCTAGCAATACCCGTCGGTTGGGCGATTTTTCTCAGTTTTAATGATGATGGCGTGTTGGCTCCTCGGTATTGGGTCGGGTTTGAGAACTGGGCACGAACATTCGACGACTCCGAACTGACACAGGTAGTTTTTAATACAAGCGTATTTGTGGCGCTCGCTATCACTATTGTTTTTGGATTAGCGATTTTTTTGGCGTCACTTATTAACAACCATCGACGTGGAGAGAATTTTTTCAAGGTGACACTATATTTTCCACTTCTTGCTCCACCAATTTTAGGAGCGATGATCTGGCATTTCATGCTCCATTTTGATTTTGGTATCGTGAATCTAATTAAAGTAGGTATTTTTGGTGGCGAAGGCGTTAATTTTCTGGGAAAGAATCCTAGAGCAATGGGCTCTATCATCGCTGTTGAGATTTGGCGAGGGTTGGGCTTCTGGGTTCTGTTTTATCTGGCTGGTCTTCAGAGTGTTCCCGGTGAGCTCTTAGAAGCTGCAAAGCTTGACGGCGCTCGAAGTTTTCGACGATTTCTCCGAATCAGTGTGCCAATGATGAGGCCACTATTCCTTTTTGCCCTAGTGATCGCGATTATCATGAATTTTCAGTTGTTTGATTCCGTCAAGATATTGACAGATGGTGGGCCGCGAATGGGTACGGCTACGATAGTTTGGTTTATCTACCGCCGTATGTTTGCATTTCAAGATACAGGTTTGGCATTCGCTGCTAGTGTGGGGCTGTTGATAGGAACAATGTTGTTGACCCTTGCTGTTTTTTGGTTGTTAAGGCAGAGAAGCAAAGGGGAAACTTAATCACACATGGATACGTCTAAGCCAGGCAGCAATCACGAAACAGGGCATGTGTCCTATGGGCGGGGCCGTTCCCGGTACCTGTTCGGGAATCGTATCCGGGCATTTTTTGCCTATCTGGTTCTATTGTTCTTTGTTGTTTTTGCTGTTGGCCCAGTTTTATACCTCATCTCTCCCGCACTCCGAGATAGCATATCTCTATTTGACTATCCGCCAAAATTGATTCCTGACGATCCTACCCTTGACAACTTTAGATTCCTATTTGACAGCACGAGATATCTGAGTTGGGCTCTCAACACAATTATTTTTGCAGCCGGTACAACAATCATCTCTCTCTTTACCAATATCTTAGCGGGCTATGCATTCGCGCGATTGCAATTTCCAGGACGGAATATTCTGTTTTTTCTGGTGCTTTCTACTTTAATGGTGCCAGTTGCAGCAGTACTAGCACCGACATACCTCCTGGTCCGTGAAATTGGTGAGCTGCCTATCATTGGTCGGCCTTTTTTTGGGCTTGATACTTATCTAGGTCTGATTTTGCCGTGCACTGTGTCGCCCTTAGGCGTTTTTATGATGCGGCAATTTATATCTACCTTGCCCGTCGGTTTGTACGAAGCAGCCCGTATAGATGGAGCATCAGAATGGAGGATCCTGTTTAAGATCGTGCTGCCCTTGATTAAACCCGCTCTCGTAGTATTAGGGATATTTGTGTTTATGATCACCTGGGCAAATTTTTTGTGGCCGCTGGTTGCGGCTTCCGGCGCCGATTACCGGGTGCTCACTGTAGGGATTGCATCTTTGAAGGGGCAGTTTGTTACTCACTGGGGTGTTCTAGCGGCAGCCTCTTTGATGACGTTGATTCCAGTAACGATTGTATTTTTGTTTTTCCAGAAATGGTTCGTTCAAGCATCGATGGCTGGCGCGTTGAAACAATAGATGCTTCAGGCACGTATAGATGAAAGAGGTATAAGTAATGGCTGAGGTAATTCTTCGAAGTCTTGTGAAACGGTTCGGTTCGGTACCCGCTGTTGACAATGTTTCTCTTCAAATACCCGATGGTGAATTTCTAGTCTTACTTGGTCCGTCGGGATGTGGCAAAAGTACAATCCTCCGTTTGATTGCGGGGCTTGAAGACGCAACTTCGGGTGAGATTGTTATCGACGGGGATCTTGTCAATTTTGTCGATCCGACTCGACGTAATTTAGCGATGGTTTTCCAGAATTATGCCCTTTATCCTCACATGACAGTTTATAAGAACGTTGCTTTTCCTTTAGAAACCGCAAAGATGTCTCGGGATTCGGTTAAAGAGGCCGTCAGTCGTGTGGCCGATATGTTGGAGATCACTGAATTTCTCCAGCGCTTACCCGAACAACTGTCGGGAGGGCAGCGCCAGCGAGTGGCTTTGGCGCGAGCTATCGTCCGTCAGCCAAAGGTCTTCCTGATGGATGAGCCGCTGTCAAATTTGGACGCCAAATTGCGACTTCAGACGCGGATCGAATTGATGTCGTTGCATGAACGATTAGGGATCACTACTCTGTATGTGACCCATGATCAGGTCGAAGCTATGACTATGGGTCAACGAATTGCGGTTCTTCATGAGGGAAAATTACAGCAACTTGGAACGCCGGCCGAAGTCTATGATGTACCCGCGAATAAATTTGTGGCGACCTTTATGGGTGCACCGCCGATGAATCTGATTGATGGAGAGCTACAGAACAACGGAACAGAATGGGTATTCACGCGATCAGATTATCGTTTTGTAATTGATCGGGTCCAGATGAATATTGGAGAAGATGTGCTGTCATCTTCTAAAGGCACGGTATCTCTTGGCGTGCGCCCGGAGGACATGCGTTTGGCTTCGTCTAAATCAGAAGGCATTCCCGGTGTCATCCGATTCCTTGAGCCGATAGGATCAGATTTGTTTGTCACCATAGATGTAGACCCTCATTCGCTCCAAGTCCGTCTCCCACCGAAGACGCAAGTGGCGACGGGTGATAAAGTTGGAATAGAGTTCGATTACCCAAAGGCGCATATCTTTAATGTCGACGAAGAAAATTTGCAATTACTTTGAGTGCTAAATTTGATTGGGATTGCACTAACGTCGATGGGATACCCCGGGATTTGTTGTCGATTACACAGATCTGTAACCACAATAACATCGCCATGGGTTCCAACTTTCAAGTCTACAACTACCGCTAATTGTTCCTTCAATATTGTCACATGCCTATGAATTCGGTCGGTTTTCTAAATGATTTTGTTGATACGCCAGCCTTACTTATTAATGAGCCGGTGTTGCAGAAGAATCTCAAGACTATGGCAGCGTACTGTAAAAATACTGGAATTGCCTTACGGCCGCATACGAAGACGCATAAGTGTCCGGAAATAGCTAGGCGACAGTTGGATCTTGGTGCAATAGGTTTGGTATGTGCGAAGCTTGGAGAGGCTGAAGCCATGGCCGAGGCGGGGTTAGGACCGTTACTGGTAGCCAATCAGGTAATTGGCCCACTGAAAATGAAACGTTTGTTGAAACTGAATGATCAAGTGGATATTTCAGTTTGTGTGGGTCGTGTTGAACATGTTGAAGAATTGATAAGGACGGCAGAAGGGGCCAATACAATACTATCTGTTTTTATCGAACTTGAAGTCGGGATGCAGCGTTGTGGTGCGGCAGGGCCAGTAGCTGCGCTCGATCTAGCTAAAAAGATTAGTGACGCGCCGCGACTGGAGTTTCGCGGCGTGATGGGTTACGAAGGGCATGCGGTGGGAACCAAGGACCTTGTAGCACGTCACCATAAGGCCGAGACCGCACATCACGAACTTGCTCTTGCCGTAGCTATGATTCGAGAGAATGGCATCGAAGTGCCAGTTGTGAGCGCTGCAGGAACGGGCACATTCAATCTAGGGGTTGATCGTGATGAATTGACTGAGATTCAGCCAGGTAGTTATTGCTTAATGGACAGTGATTATCATGGGTATGAGAACGTTTGTGATCACTTTGAATTGGCATGTACGGTGCTTGCAACAGTCATTGATCAAGTGGACCGAAGAATCGTATTGGATGTGGGGTTAAAAAGTATTGCTACAGACCAGGGTTTGCCCGTTACTCGGTGGCGAGAAGACATCATCCCTTTTGAAATTCATGAAGAGCATTACTGCATGGAGGCTGGAGAAGATAATCCAGTACCAAGAGTTGGAGATCGATTGGAACTGCTTCCAAGTCATATCTGCGCCACTGCAAATCTCTATGATGAGTTTCACGTTTTTCGTGAACAATCATTAATTGCACGGTGGCCAATTACTGGTCGCGGTCGATATACCTGAATCTTTAGACCGATATATTCGGTATTGAATGTGTTGACTGTTGATAGATTCAGATTGTTAGAAAACGATTGACCCCGAGATTTAAACAGGTAACAGGCGATGGCGATTCGAGCAGGCGTTGACACAGGGGGAACGTTTACTGATCTCGTCGTATTCGACAGCGAGAGTAACGAGATTCGTTCAAGTAAGTGTCTATCGACCCATAAGATACCAATCGATGCCTTTCGTAATACCTTTGGTCAGTTAAGCATCGAGCCGAAATCTGTATCAGATTTGGTTCACGGTACGACTATTGCCACCAACGCCTTGATAGAAAGAAAGGGTGGCTCTGTAGCCTATGTCACGACAGCCGGATTTGAAGATGTTCCGTTTATTCAGAGAACGACTCGACCCGAACTCTATAACCTCGCGTGGAAAAAAAGTCTTCCGATGATCGACAGACGATCAGACTGTTACGGGTTGAGTGAAAGATTGCTCTACGATGGATCTGTGTTGAGAGGGCTCAATGATGAGGAGATCCGCGTATTAATATCAGAGTTGCGGGCAGGGGAATACGATGCAATAGCAGTTTGTTTTCTTTTTTCATTTTTGAATCCTTCACATGAGGTGAAGTTAAAAAAACGATTTGAAGAAGACATACCTGAGTTACCGTGTTCTATCAGTAGTGAAGTTGCGCCAATTTGGAGGGAATATGATCGGGCAAGCTCGACAATTGCAGATGCTTTTATCAAGCCTGTGGTGTCGAACTATGTTCGGCAATTGAAATCCGGCCTCTCGGAGCTAGACGTTCCAGCAACTTTAATGGTTATGAAAAGTAACGGGGGGATGATGAGTTCCAGCAGTTGTGAGGCCGCCCCTATTCAGTCGTTGATGAGTGGTCCAGCGGGGGGAATGATTGCCTGTCAGGCAATCGCTGATGCTCTCGATGTGAAAAAAGTCCTAACGATGGATATGGGTGGCACGAGTTGTGATGTTGGAATCATTGTCAACGGGGAGCAAAAACTAACGACTCAGTATGAAATCGAGTTTGGATTGACGGTCAGCATCCCCATGATCGATATCCGAACGATCGGCGCCGGTGGTGGCTCTATCGCATGGATCGACAACGGTGGATTTTTGCAGGTGGGACCGCTTTCGGCGGGTGCTGATCCAGGACCAGCCTGTTATAACCTTGGTGGACATGTACCGACAGTGACAGATGCAAATCTTGTTTTGAATCGTCTCATCCCGGAGTTTTTTCTGAATGGTGAAATGCTTCTTTCTAAAGATTTAGCCAGAAAAGCAGTGGCAACTGTTTCTGGATCAGATGAGTCCAGTTTAGAAGAGATAGCCACGTCAATTACACAAATCAGTGAAGACAATATGGCCAATGCAATAAGGATGATTTCTGTTGTGGAGGGTCATGATCCCAGGGAGTTTTCTTTGATGTCGTTTGGAGGTGCTGGCCCACTCCACGCAACAGCAATTGCTCGGAAATTGTCTATTCCCAAAGTGATCATTCCAGTAGTACCTGGCAACACTTCTGCATTAGGGTTTCTGCTTGCAGATTTACGAATAGATAAGATTCGTACGTTTCCGATGCGCAGTGATTCATTGGATGTTGGCAGGATCAACCAACAATTTAAGGACGCGGAGGTGTCAGCAGCAAAGGAGCTGCGGGCGGACCAATATAGAGGAACAATATTCTGGGTAAACGTCATAAAGATGCGATATGCGGGTCAGAATCATGAATATGACGTACCAATTCCCTATGGTCCTCTAACAGATGACGTGCTCCATGCGGCGTTCGATTCGTTTCATCAGCGTCACGAAGCGTTGTACGGGTACCAACTTCCAGATGCAATCATAGAAATTATTAGCTTAAGTACGACAGCTGTCGGTAGGACAGACAAGCCACCGATGGAATACTTGTGCCCTGAAAAGACAGGATCAAAAGCACAAGAGCAATCGGTTTATTTTCCAGAGACAGGGTATATCGATACAAAAATCATCGAGCGGCAAAGTATTGATACTGGAGAGCGGATAAGTGGGCCAGCAGTACTCGTTGAGCATGGATCTACAACTCTTTTAGGGCCGGGAGATAGGATGGTTGTAGATAGAAGTGGCTCTTTGATTATTGAGGTTGGATAAGCGTTATTAGCTACCGAGTAATAAGCGCCACGCTTTTTTCATGAATTTAACCGAATAATACAGCGCATGACCCCCATAGATCAGACCACTCTGACGGTTATTAATAACTATCTTACCGGAACCTGTCGAGAGATGGGCTTGGCAATGGTCCGAACCGCATATTCCCCAATGTTTAATGAAGCGTTGGACTTCTCCTGCGTGATCTTTAATCGAGCTGGTCGCTTGATCGGACAGGCTGAGTTTTGCCCATCGCAAATTGGTACGATCAAAGGCACAGTGGAGTGTCTTATCGATGTTGTGGGTTTCGATGCATTCAAACCCGGGGACATTCTTCTTACTAACGACCCCTATCATGGGGTTGGTCACGTTCCGGAATTTACCGTTCTGCGGGGAGTTTTCGGTAGCGATGGTAGCCTGATTTTTTGCGTGGCGAACTGCGCACACATGGCAGAACCGGGCGCAAAAGTGCCTGGGGGGCTGGCGGGTGATGCGACAGAGATTTACCAGGAAGGGCTGATTTTGCCCCCGGTTTGGCTTTATCGAAATGGAGTAGAAGTAAAGGATATATGGGCCATTATCCTGGCTAACCATCGTACTCCGGACTGCAGCCGCGGTGATTTATTAGCAATGGTGGGATCGTTGACCGTTGCTGACAAGCGTTTACATGAATTGCTAGAACACTATGGTGAAACGACCGTAGAGCAGGCAGCAGATGAACTCCTTGCGGTGGCCGAACGAAGAATGCGGTCTGAAATTGAGAAGATACCTGATGGTATCTACTGCTACGAAGATACGATTGAAGATGATGGCGTAGGTACGGAAAGTTACAAAATGAAGGTGAAAGTGACGGTAGACGGCTCAGTTTTGACTGCTGATTTCGATGGAACTGATCCTCAAGCGAGAGGGCCGATGAATGCGAACTATTCTGTAACTGCCTCCGCTGTCTATAACGCAATTCTTCACTTAACAGACCCCAACATTCCAAGAAATGATGGATGTTACAGGCCAATCAAAATAGAGGTGCCATTGGGTTCTATTCTGAATTGTAAGCACCCAGCAGCATTGGTTGGCGGTAATACGGAAATCAGCCCAAGGATTACGGACATGATTTTTGGCGCACTGTTGGCTGCGCTACCTCAGATCGTGCCGGCTGGTATTGGGGGAACATCTTGTTGCTTCCTTTTTGGCGGCCATCATCCTGCCACAGGGGAGCCTTATGCCCACTTTCATTTTGAAGGAGTTGGATGGGGGGCTAGGCACGAGCAAGATGGAAACAACGTGGTAATCGTAATTAATGGAAACTGCATGGCAACACCCGTAGAGATTTTTGAAACAAGATTCCCCTTTATCGTTGAAAGCTATCGTCTCCTTGAGGACTCTGGAGGTGTAGGACAATGGCGCGGTGGCCTCGGAGGCGAGCGGATTTTGACGGTGAACGCGCCAGAGGTGACCGTGAGTGCATTATTCAACAGAACACAACTTGCGCCACCAGGTCGCAGTGGAGGGGGTGATGGAGCGAAAGCGGGTATCTACGTAAAACGACGTGAGGACGATAGATTTTTCACGTTTAAAGAGGTATTTAATACTGTTTCTGAAGCAAAATTTAGCGGAGTGACGCTGAAGAATGGTGACCAGGTTCGTCTTGTTTTTCCTGGGGGTGGCGGATTCGGTAATCCTAGTGATCGAGATCCAGAACTGATTCGACGCGACATAGAACTTGGTTTTATCTCAAAAGAGGCTGCAAACAGCGCGTACGGCGTTGGTCTCTAACTGTAGGGACTAAGCGTTGTTAGAAGAATTTTTATGCTAATCCAACACCGGTAACGGTAACATGACTAATGCTTTTGAAGTTATGCCGGTTGCCGCTGATCTTTTAAGTAAGATTTGTCTTGTGACTTGGGCAGTATGCGGCATCAGATCGACAGTCTCCGAAGCATTTCTAAAGGCGGGCGCCAAACCGAAGCATATCTAAAGGCGGGCGCCAAAGTAGTAGCAAC
The DNA here is from genome assembly GCA_012963885.1 of Candidatus Poribacteria bacterium. GTDB lineage: Bacteria > Poribacteria > WGA-4E > WGA-4E > UBA9662 > UBA9662. The sequence continues at coordinate 11,394 of DTUY01000025.1, forward strand.
AGATCTGCGTTTCTCGCAGCAGATGCAGGGCTT
>DTUY01000025.1:11436-12691 GCA_012963885.1 Candidatus Poribacteria bacterium
ACTGAGCTGGGGAAATATGTCGGCCATCTGAAAGATGGGAAATTGTTAAGAAATAGTGTCGAACCCATCTGGGTGTTTGCAGTTGCCAATTCTTGGGGAAATTGAAACTACGTTGATTGGTTATCCAAGAGAGAGGAGGAAAAGGCGAGAGTTTATTGAAAAGGGAGTGCTATGGAAAGACTGATTGAAAATCTGTTTGGTGTAGCATTCTGTAACATAAAAACACCCGATGGTTTGGTAAATAATTATGGATAGATTTAGAGGAAAGCGCGTATTTGTGGCAGGCGCTGGCAGTGGCTTTGGGCGTCGAACAGCAGAAAGATTTGCAGAAGAGGGAGCCACCGATATTTATCTTGTAGACATACTGCAAGATCGGCTGGAACTCGTAATAGAAGAGATACGAAAACGTGGATCGAGTCCAATTTCTATGTGCTTTGATTTGGCAGATGCTGATAAGTGTGGCGAAGCTATGGCCAAAGCTCTATCCGAGGCTCCCTTAGATGTACTAATCTGTACCGCGGCGGCAGTCGAAGAAAAAAGATTCATAAACATTGAGCTTGAGTCATGGAGGCGCCAACTCGACGTCAATCTGACAGCCTATTTCATCTTGGGAAGAGATGCTGCTAGATCAATGGTTAAGGAGAGATCTGGGGTAATCTTATTCACATCTTCGACTGCTGCTTTGGGACACTCGCTAGGCTTTACACCGTATTGCGTAACAAAGGCGGGGGAGGTTTCTTTAATGAAGTCGATGGCCGTTGAGTTAGCCCGTTCAGGGGTGCGAGTAAATTCGGTTAGTCCTGGAACAGCTGATACACAGCTGTGCACAGACCTTGTTGGTGAAGAATTGATGGACAAATGGAGAAAGGATGGATTTCCTGGGGCGCCGCTAAACCGACTTGCTACGGTGGATGACATTGCCAATGCGTTTCTTTACCTCGCTTCCGATGAGGCGAGCTTTGTAACTGGACATAATCTAGTGGTAGACGGCGGGCATACAGCAGATTTATACGAAATTCCCTACCCAGAAGACACTGGCCATACCTATGCATAAAAACGATTTAGCCATGTGAATGAATACCGTGCCGTCAAGCCGTCCATGGCAGAAAACTTTCTTGCGGTGAACTATGTGCGTTACGAGAAAGATGATTCAAAAAGCGCTAGATTTCTAGCCACCCCTAACCCAACCTCCCCACTAAATCCTCTGCTCTTAAATCCGTATAGCGCATTAGCATCCGTGTGTCTTTGTGTCCTA
>DTUY01000026.1 GCA_012963885.1 Candidatus Poribacteria bacterium
ATTTATCCCAACACCTGTTTTTTGATATTCCAATCGGTCAGTAGATCTTCGTTTCTAGCAAACCAGATACAGATCGATCAACCGTCTGATAACCCAGAATCTGTAGGTTTCCATCCCAGAAATGACACTAATGATGGTCCAAAATCCACCCACTACGAATTCACCCATTATTAATCCTAGAAAGAAAGGGATAACCGTTGTATGGGTTTTTAAGCCTCCATAGCGAAGAATGATCAGTTTAGCTAACCAGCTGATGAACAAGCAAGACCAGACTAGGTGCATGCCCCAGGTGGTAGTAATGGCAAATGCCGCTGGATGAAGCGGCCACCAGAGGAATCTTAGGCGCATCATCGACAGGAGAATAGTCAGGACAAATCCAATGCTGGTGAACAGTGCGGCTGGATAGTCGGTTTCACTACTTATCACCAGCCATTTGCTGAGCCGCTCCCACGGCTCTCGTCCAAAAGCATGCTCTCTCATTCCATGCTGGTAGCTCGCCGTTAGCAAGGCCCAAAATCCCGCAATCGAACCGACGACAGCCGCTAGAATCATGGCCCAGACCAGTTTTCTACTCTCTATTTGTGTTCGCTCTGCCATTTTGAGGCCTTCCAGTTGGTGTGGCATCGGATGGCTTCGATAGGCTCGGTTGATAAACCAAAATAGAGAGAACATGGTCAGATTGCCAGTTCTCAAACGACGGCTGCCTATGAATCTTACCAGGATTTCGTCTGGACCTGAGAAATGGAGATCGTGAACTGGTGTTCCAAGTTCGGCCCTCATCCGAGTTACTGCCGTCACGATGACAAAATAGAGACCAAAAAATGTCAGTGCTACTCCCACTGACATTCCTCCTTGAAAGCAAAACAACACAATCAGCACGATTCCAATGATGACACCTAAGACGGCTGTTCGGTATCGCATTGGTTCGTCAGCGTCGTCTAGCTGGTGATGGGCTTGAATTGCGGCAGACGAAGTTATGACTTTGCTCCAGACGTTACCCAGATGTTTTCTGCTCAGCCAAACGGCGATTAAGCATAAGGCAATATATCCACCAGAAGCCTGTTCCTTGATGAATGGAAATCGAGATAGACCTCCCGTGCCGAATGCGCTATTTACAACCATTAATATCTTCCAAAAAAGAAAAAAGAACCAGCAGGAAAAGGATAGATCTAGCGGAATGAAAAAGCCCATGCCAATGACAAAAGGATAAAAAGAGAGGGGAAAAGATCCCATACCACTCCAAGGTTCGTTGACGATTCGGTATCGATGAACTTTGATAGGAAGATAGGGGAAAGAGGGAAACACAGCGGACAATCCGTTCAGTAAATCGATCAATGCAGCGATTGAAAAACCGATCCAGAACAGCTTTTTACGGAACAGATCAGCCTTGGGGGTAGTCATTTCCAAAGGCAGTTGGATTATCGGATAGCTGAGTCGCTCGGTATCAGCCCACTGTTTGCGCAGAACCACATTGAGACACAAAGTAACAAATAGCAAGACGGAGATGAACAGTGACCACCAAAGGATCGGACTGATCCATCCGAGGAGGTGAGATGTAGTATAAAAGGTAGAACCGCCCTGATAGTACTCTTTCAGCACCTGTTCATTGTTGATAGTTAACCACGATGGAATCTCATTCCAAAAAAGAACCTTCCATTCGTTTTCGGCGGTAGCGAATTGGAAAGCATGACCCAGGCTGGGAACCAGAATCTGCATCATGTCATGGCCGACAATGCCCGAGGAGATATTGACCATCATGTAGATGACCAGGAGTTCCTGATGGGATAGTGCTAGTTTGGATGACAAACAGCGAAAACAAATGTTGAGGATGAGTAGAAAGAGAAGGGTAAAAATCGAGTTAAAAAAGAGGGAAATATTGGTAGAACGCCCAGAATTGTGAATCAACTCCATCATCGCAATCCAATAGCTGTTCAAAGGAATCAGTAACAAAGCAATGATGAGTGCACGTGAAGTCACCCCCTTATTTTTCATCTGCTAAGTTGCCTTCCAATCTGATTCAACCAGGTCAAGCTTTTTGACCAAGTTTTCAATAACAAAAGCTCACTTCGTCCCCCGTGTCTCGACGGCATCAAAGTGAGCTTTTTAAGCTGCCCAAATCTGACATTTGAGCCAAAAATTGCGGAAACAAGTCTACTTCATAACATAGTAAATCCAGTTTTAGAATTAGTTTCCAAGATACCGAATAGTTTTCAAACTGCCCCAGATGGTGGTCAGCTTTTCTTTAGGCGAAACGCTTAGGGCCACAGCTAGCCCTTTGTTCATGATGTCATTAACGTCTTTTTCGCTCAAGGCTGTGCTGAAAATTGCCACTTCGTCAAAGACGCCTTGTGCTGGATCTCCATGCCCAACCCATTTGTTCCAGCCGATTTCGACATCGTTGGTCTTGGTATCGGTGTCGACGCCAACATTGTTACCTCCACGATCCTTTATTTCGACACCATCCACGTACAAGATGTGGTCATGACACATTTTGCCACCAGGAGGGAATACACAGGCCAGATGATGCCACTCACCATCCGTCAGTTTCGGTTTATTAGCAAAAAGTTGACCTCCCTGGGTCTCTACACGAAAAGTATCACCTTCATGAATTCGAACGTGGTATTTTATAGCAGTGTCATTGGCTCCCCAACAGACTAATCGGCACCGACCTGCTTTTTTGGTCCAATACCAAAGCACCGTCGTTCGAGGACTATTCCCGCCAATCCCTTTGTAGCCTTCAATGATGACTTCATTATTTTGAGTGCCGTTAAGTTCGAGTCCACCACCGAACTTACCTTTAACCCATTTATCTTTCCCAACAATGGTGCCATTCCGTTTGTGACCTGAGGAGTCCACTACCTTTCCACCAGCACCATCATCAAATAACCAGACTGCTTCTGCTTTTGCTGGATCGATCTCAGCCTCACTCGGCATTCCGACGACCAAACAGAAAGCTAAGATTAGAAATCCTATTGCTAAGTGTTTCATCAATTTAACCCTCCTATATATAACCCAAGTCACTAGATTGTCCTGATCAGACCACGTCGGGTTGATCAGACCTTAAGAAATAACAGCCAGCTTTTCCTTAACGGCTAATTCTGCTATTAATTTAATATGGCATGAGAACCTTACTACTAATCAGCTATATGTGGGACATATTATGTTGAATTAGCTGTATTTATCTTGTTGTGCTTACAGTTTGAATTCAAGTGCCTGTGAGCATCAAGTTGCTGTACTTAACTTGGCATTCTAACACGATTGCCGTATCGGGTAAAGAGGTGGGGTTGCTGTGCCGATCGGGCGTAGATCACCCG
>DTUY01000027.1 GCA_012963885.1 Candidatus Poribacteria bacterium
TGTGGTGTCCAGTCACCAACAGCAACAGTTGAACTAGCTCAACATATTGATCGAGCACCTAATCTGGAATTTATGGGGGTCATGACATATGCATCCGGAGAGCGAGTTCCACCTTTTTTCGATCAAGTTCGTGATTTGATCAAAAAAGTGGGTTTACCCTTACATATTATCAGTGCTGGAGGAACTGGCAGTCAAGAATTCTGCCAATCTATCGGCTGTACCGAGACACGTATCGGTTCCTATATCTACGAGGGGATGACACGAGTGGGCAAACAAGAAGACCTTCATCCAAACCGCTGCCCGTTACGCATGGTGACAACTGTAGTGAGTAATGCTCGACCGGGACAGGTAATTGTTGATGCTGGTCAAAAGGCTTTTACCAGCTACCCGCCCAGACCCTACGGCTACTGCATAGAACATCCAGAAATTTTCATTCAGGGGATGTCAGTCGAACATGGACATGTTGACATTAACCAATCATCGCATAATTTTGAGGTAGGAGAAATTCTTTCTTTTATTCCTCTGCATGGGGGTATGACAACCAACCTTCATAACCAGATTTATCCCGTGCGTAACGGTGAAGTGATAGATACTTGGGAAGTTGCCGGCCGTGGCAAGGCTCAATAACCTTGGTTTGATGGCCAGACTCAAGCTTTCTTTCTTCGACGACGACCGAATTGAAACAAGATTCTATCTATCTGTAAGTGGGTTGCGTATCCAATTAATCCCGCGGTATAAAAGGAAGTATCATTTTTAGCTGACTCAGGTTTTCTATTATAAGTAAGTCCGTCAACTTAAAAGTATTATTTTGAAGATAATATGGTGCTATGGTTAAAATAGCTGGGAGCAAGAGCATGGTGATTCTCGAATGTGTCCAACCGCGGTGTTTTCCTAGCATGGGTAGCATGGCAAAGAATCCCAAGAAGGCTGAATAGACATACATTTTCAGGAAAATTAGAACGATATTTACAACTGCGAATAGTCTGTAAAAGATAACCTGACTTGTACTTTTGATATCAACATCTGGCCAGATCGAAGCTAGAATTGCAATAGCAAAACAAATAGCAATTTCTGTTAATTTAACTGGGACAATAGGATTCCAATCCAGAGGCTTTTCAAGAATAAATTTCCCTGACTGTGTCACTGCCATTGATACGCCAAAAAAGACCGTGTATGAAACAATACCGCCAATGTAATGATCACGAAACATTCCCACAATTGTCACCTAGCTTCCATTAGAGATTGTAAAATGGGATTATGCAAAATTGCCTACAAATATACCAGCAACAGAGTTGGCAATTGCATGACTAGATATACTACCTGATTTGCAAGTTAGATATCATGTAATTAAACTTGATTATTCAAAGTTCCATACGCTTGGACAACATTAAAAACTTCGTCTGGAGTTAAGGACGAAGCATAAAGTTTTTGGCTGCCAACTGTAACAGCCGGTGAATCAATGATTGTAAAGTGATGACCACGTCCATCATACTATGGCGAAGCCACATTATATCCGTGTCGGCCGTTTCCTGTGCCAACCCGTTCTCGACCAGGTAATAAGGATTCTCCCGATTGCAATTCTTTGGTTTGTTCCTCACTCTCAAGCATTTTTCCCAATCCTTGAAGATGGAAGCCCATTCGAGGGTTGGTACTGATTATATACCTTCGCAACAACTGGTTACCATGTTGCTGCGAAGGTATCAAAAGCAACTATCATAAACGAAAACCCTTTGCCTAAGGAACTGCGCTCAGTATCACCCCGGGCAAGTTCTTTAAATAGAGCACTTCTGGGGTGGTTCAAAAAGAGGCCATCAGCTATTCCCCACTTGGTATCTGTCTTACTCGGTGAATTCTGAGGCTTTTTCTCAATCTTAACAGGTGGGTTATGAAACGGCAGATACAATTGAAATAGATTTCCTGACGAAACATCTGACAGATAATCGTCATAGGCTTTTGATAAGTTGGATTCTACCGGCGCCGTTATCAGTCTCATAGACGCATCAGCCAAGGATTCGCCTTTCAAAAGCGTATCTAGAGTTTGTTCCAGTAGGTGGATTCCTAAGTCAACACGGTCTACGTCAGTCTCCAGACGAGGTATTTCAGTACCTAACCGCTGCCGAAAGATAATTGGCCAACATGTTTCAAGTTGATTGGTTTGCACCAGTCCCTGATCATTTTCACTTACGATCTGTACGATTTGCTCGACTACAGTACCGATGTTTGCTGTTAGCATCCCATTGATTGTTTTTTGAATCAGCCAGATGGCACAGATTGCATCCAGATCGGGCGTGGTGTGAGATACTAAAATAATTTCTTTATTAACAGAAATATAAGGTTGCACCAACCGGTCAAATTGGTGCAAGACCAGTTCGGAGGCACTGTGTGCCTCTGTGTCTCCTCCGTGATGATCCAGAACACGAGAATTTGCCCGGTTACCGACATCTAACCAAACCTCATTCTCCGTCAGAATTTCTGGAGCGACTGTACCCGATGGTACAAACCGAAAACTAAATTCCGTCTCCCGCCCCATTACTCTACGTCCTTCCTTATGAATTACTTTCGTCAGGAATCATTGACTGTAATTCTCCCAACCAATCCGCTGAAGTGAGGTTGGTACACTTAGCTAACGCACCTGACACAGCAGAAGTCGTTGGTGGTGGCATTCCTTGATCTATTTTGACCTGTTCCAGAAACATCGGACCAAATTGATTAATCCTCTCTACGTCTGGCAACATACTGAGAGATTCCAACATTCCTGCCGCAGCAAAGCAACAGTCGAAAGAGCCCTGTGCATGATCATATGACTGTTGATATTGTTCGACCGCCTCATCATATTTCTCTTCAGTTTTAGCACACATGCCTAAAAAACTGGAGCTTTTACAAATTCCAATTGTGCTGCCGATACGCTTAGCATACTCTAGGCTCATTTCGAAATGGTGTCGAGCTTTTTCTGGGTCTGGCGGTTGGCCAAAGATAGAAATTCTACCCAGTCCATTATGCGAGATAGCTAAACCGTTAGTATCGCGCAGTTCAGGTCGGTCCTTGATGTCGATACTGTGCTGGTAAAGTCGACTGGCTTCCGCAGGATCTTCCCGTTCCAATTGAAGAGCAAATGAGTTTGCCACTCTGGCTAACAGTGCTTGAACGGGAAGATTTTCGGATTCAAAACCAGACAGCAAATCAAAAGCTTGACTGAGAGAATTTTTTCGTTTCTCTGACTCAGTCATTGGTAAGCTAAGGCCGATAAAGTGTAGGCCTTCAGCTTTATCGATTGGTGTAGCCTCTGAGTGATTAGC
>DTUY01000028.1 GCA_012963885.1 Candidatus Poribacteria bacterium
CAGAACTATGAGTAAATAAAGAGAAAAAGGTACCAACAGGTACTGATACCCACCTGATTACCCCGTACGGGAGTTGAACCCGTGAAGATCGCTACGCTGTCTTGGCACCTGATCTTTTGCGCTGGAAAATTATCCGACGTAATGTATGTACCGCCGTGGCGTATTGCGACTGGTGGGAATAAGGGGAAGTCTCCGCTGGATCGTTTCACCTACAGGGTATTGGGGGATGCCGACTAATCCCCACTAGTTGATACTCTTTTTCCTAGTCTTTCCTCTCCTTTATGTGAGATGTACCATCATTTTTGTGCTATCGGCATCCAGTTGCGTATAATCTGGGATCTCAAAGCGGTTGCCGTCTACGTCAAGTATCAATACGCGCATTTCACTCAACCAAATGAACTGATTAGGGTTCTCCTCGACTACGAATTCCCGAGAACCCCGATCTGTTTGTACATCCCAATACGAAACTCCAAATTCACTGCGAATCGAATAGATTTTATAAATCACGGCACCAAGATATCGTTTATTGAGTTCTTTTTGAATTACCTCACCTGAGTCAACATCAAGGTCATCAAGAGAAGGAATCATGCAAATTTCCTCGCCTTTGTCGTCAATCAGCGAAATATGTTCACTCGGATGCGACAGCGGGGCTGCATAGACGGCTTTCACAGATAGATAGCATTTTTCATCTTTGATGATCAACCTTGGCTTACCGTCAGGGTGATAGAAGAGACGTATGGATTTCAAATCAATCTGTTTTTTCATACCTGTCTTTGCCAATTACTCGTTGTTGTGTTTCAATTTGTTTTCACTCAGCATATGCAACTGCCTTTGAGATATCCTGATATGTCTGTACCAATTTATAAAATACTCCTTTCTTTTCCATCAATTCTGCATGGTTGCCAACTTCGACGATTTTACCTTCATCAAGCACAACCAGTCGATCGGCATTCCGCAAAGTTGAAAGCCGGTGAGCAATAGCAAAGGTTGTGCGTCCTTTTACGAGTCTGCTGATCGCTTCCTGAATTTGCTTTTCCGTTTCAATGTCTACTGAGGAAGTTGCTTCGTCCAAAATCAGGATTTTGGGATTGTGCAGAATTGCCCGCGCAATTGAAATACGCTGCTTTTCCCCGCCGGAAAGCTCATTACCACGCTCACCGACGATAGTATCGTAACCATCTGTCTTTGCCAAAATAAAGTGGTGTGCATTCGCAATTTTCGCCGCCTCAACGATTTCTTCAAATGTCGCATCTGGCTTGGCGTAGGCGATATTTTCCATGATGCTGCTGTTAAACAGAAAAGAATCCTGCAATACAATACCGATCTTTCCACGCAGGTCTTCCAACCGAATCTTTTTGAGGTCAATACTATCAATCTCCAGTAGGCCATTGTCCACTTCAAAAAAACGGCAAACCAGATTAATCATTGTCGTTTTGCCTGCACCTGACTTGCCAACCAATCCGATCATCTCACCTGGCTCAACTGTCAAGTTTACGCCTTTAAGGACTGGCTTACTTTTGTCATATCCAAATTCGACATCCTTGAATTCAACTTTCCCTTCCATTTCAGGCAGTGGGATGGCATTCTCCAGATCGTAAGATTCCGGAACAGTGTCCATGAGTTCAAAGATTCGCTCAGCACTGGTAAATGCCCGCGTCATCCACTGGTTGACCTGAGATAACCACTCAAGTGGCCCATATAACATCCACATATAACCTTGGAAAGCGATCAGGGTTCCGAGCGAAATTTCCTCCCGAATGACGTGTTTGCCGCCGATCAACCAAAGAAGAAGCATACCAATACTGCCAGCGAAGTTTATCGCAGCCCAGAAACCGGGTTCTATGCGGTCTGCTTGTATTCCCGCATTCATAGCAGCGTGGTTGTGGCGATTAAATTTGACAATTTCCCCATCCTCTTGGGCGAATGCTTTTACAACACGAATACCTGACAAATTCTCATTTATGTGCCCATACAATTTCTCAAACTTACTCCATGATCGTTTCCACATCGGTCGCATTTTCCTCCAGAACCAATGGCCCCCAACTACGAGGATCGGCGTTGGTATGAGTACCCAGAGGGTTAATTCCCAACTCATGTAAAATAGGAACGCTAAGATGCCTGTCATCGTCAGAATTTCAATAATAATATAGGGCAACCCCTCAATGAGGAAATCTTGCAACCTCTCAGTATCCCGAGTTAGACGCGAGAGGATCGCACCTGTTTCTCGTTTGCTATGAAACGCAAGGGACAATCGCTCAATGCACCGAAAGACAGCAGCTCGAATGTCCGCTGTTACCTGATTGCCAATCAAAGCAGCTAGTCTGCCATGACTAACCTCACTTAGTGAGGCCAGAACACGCACACCTAACAAGGCCACCACAAGCCAAACGAGCACTGTCAACCTTTGCGAAGTCGTAAGTATAACACCACCTATGGGAACGATCGCATCGTCCATAATATGTTTTGTTATGAAAGGTGGGAGGAGATTGACAAATGTGCCCACAAGCGTTACTGCAATCATCATGGCTACAGATTTCCAATAAGATTTAAGAAAAGACATAATGCGAATAAAAACGGTACTCTTTTTAATACACGCGGGGCAGATGCCATCTTTTTCTGGGAGTCGTTTCCTACATTTGTCACAATGGGTTTTAGGTCGGTCTGGTGAGAGTCGTAGCTTTTCCCCTTTGGAAAGTTGCTGAATCCCGCGCACAACTTCGGAAAACTTATCCACCAGCGAATTGGAAAAATGAAGAATTGAAATGGATTTCCTGTCTGTAGAAATCTCGATGTATCCTCCTCCGACAAGTACCTCTGTCTTTGCCTCTTTAATTTCTTTAAGAGGTAATTCTATCAATGGGTTTGAGCCATCCCGGTTCGGATAAAATGTCAAAATCCGCTGATTTGTCACCACAATCCATTGCTCATCAAATTTACCATCTTCTGTCAGATCAGAATTGGCAGTCAAAAGCATCTTCTCTTCTGGAGCCAGTAGCCTGACGATTTCAAGGTCTAAATGGGATGGCAGCGAATCAAAAATCATACCGATTACCTCTCTTCAGTGATCGTTCAAGATTGAATGCACTCACTGATACTAGATCTACGCAATTATTGTCACACCTTTAATAATCAAAGCACAATAAAAAAAGGTGTGTTTCAGCTGGCCAAATGTAAAAGATTTTCATTCTGAAATAACTCGGCTAATCTGATTTTCCTCCCTGCTATAAGTTTCAAACTCGTATCTGGAACATAATCATGTACAGGTTAATTAGGCAG
>DTUY01000029.1 GCA_012963885.1 Candidatus Poribacteria bacterium
CGTACGGCACTGGAGAAATCTCCCGCATGCTTAAGCAGTGAATCACCCCAATTTAATTTTTCCGTTGTGCATGATGCTTTATAGGATCGTGCCTTAGTTGAGAGGGTGCGGCTAACAGTTGTGCTCTTCGCTAGTGCCTATGGAGGATAAGATGGATGATTACAAACGTGGATTCGAGCAATTCAGGCAGATGGTTGGTGATGAGAATATCGATGGACTTATCGAGCGATTCAGATCTGTCTGTCCGGATTTTGAAAAGGAAGTGGTTTCAGTTGTAGGAGGACGTATTTGGACTAGAAAAGGTATTGATCTGAAAACCCGATCACTGTGTAGCATTTGTATTCTGGCGGCATTGGGACGCAATAGCGCACTCAAGCTTAACTTCGAGATGGCACTGAACAATGGGGCTACGATTGAAGAGATTTTCGAAGCCCTTTTTCAGGTAGCAGCATACGCAGGTTTCCCAGCGGCTTGGGATGCACTAATCAAACTTGAAGATGTATTGGGCGAGATTGCACAAGATGATTAGTCAACCGCCGAAGTAAAATGGGCAACAAAGACGCTTGATGATGTCAATGCCTTGGACCCACTGGGCTTGGTGGTAGTCAAGAAGGCTCTAGAATCGCCACAAGCGCATAGATTTTGGGCTGGGTTACCAAAGGTTGATTGCGGGGGGATCTAGCCGCTGAAAGCAAGCAAACACAATGATGCGAAAATGATAGGGAATGTGATGATATATGTTTTCAGAAACTGCTTTTCAATCCCGTGGCTCCTAAGCGAAAACACTATGGTGATAGCTATGGGGGTAGATGTGATGGCGGCTACAATTGCTGCTATTGCCGCCAAGTAAATCAAAGTGAGTGGATGAATGTACACTGATACCCCTTTGGGGGAATTCAAGTGGTTTATTCAGGCGCAAACACAGCCTTTAGTCGTGCCTGGAACCACATGAACTTTCCCTGTCAGGAAATAATTTATTATACTGTGACGCTACTTCCAGTTGGATAGTAAAAATCACGTTTTAGTTCAAAATTACCAAGGAGCATTGTTATGAGTAACAATCTTATTTCAGGTTTAATAAAGCTGATTAATGCTAATCAATTGCATCAAAACCTGTTTAACCTGTCCAAAGATCCATTACCTTATCGAAAACTTAATTATACTGTTCCAGGGGCAGGTAAGAACACTTTATACCAAGCAGATGATTTTATTCAGAAAAAACTGGAATCTTGGGGGGATATAGTGGAAAAAGAAGGTGTGGAAGTGCGTGCTGTTAACTCGGAGGAATCCCCTTGGTTTACAGCGTACAATCTGTATGCCAAGAAACTTGGGGTGGTGCATCCAGAGGAAATTATTCTTTTTCTGTCACACAAGGATTCGCAAAGTTGGGTGGACTCGCCGGGAGCCTATGATAATTGCGCAGGTACTGTTTCTACTATGGAGATTGCCCGTGTCTTGAAGGATTATCCATCTCAACGTTCTGTTTGGTTCTTATTCTGTAATGAGGAACATGCACCGTGGACAAGCGTGACGGCTGCACAAAATGCCAAGTTGTGTAATGATGATCTGATTGCTATTTTTAATTTGGATGCGGTGGGAGGTAAGTCGCAGCAGATATTAATGCCGACCGAAAAACGAATGTTACTGTGTTTACCGAACCGGAAGGGGAACGCTTTGCCGATTTAATGGATGAAGTTAACAAAATTTATCAGATCGGGCTAACTCAACGAAAGCATCAGCGACAGAGTCCCGGTGATGATGATGGTTCATTCATCAAAGCTGGTTTTCCAATGGCGATAATGAATATTGGATCATTCCCTTATACTGATCCAAATTATCATTTGGAGACCGATATTCCAGAACTGGTAGATATTCAGAACTTGTGGATGTCAGCCCAAGCTAGTTTAGCTGCTGGGTTAAGTGTTGATCTTGGGGAAGTATGAGGATCGGAACTATAATGGGAATACCCCAACTCAACCCAAATGTCTCTCTTGTCCTATATCCATCTTTGATAAAAAGTTTCTCACAAGTAATATATCTAAATGTCGCATTCTTCAAACTCACTTGTGCATCTGCATTACCATTTACCAAAGAGTTCAATACCATACCTAAAACAACTAACCCTGCATCAAACGACATGTATAGAATCTCGTCTCGCAGCCTCATAATTCATTCTCCTTATTGTTCTAGTTAATACCTATATCTCTATTCAGATCAGCACTGCTTCATGCTTGGTTCCATATTCACTTGTTTCCGGTTTGATGTCACTTTACAAAGTGACGCTAGGAAGGAACCTCTGGAAACTGTGTTTCAACCTGGACGCTGATATGACACTTGATCTCTTAGTGTTGCCACGGTAAAGACAGTAGACAAGAACCACAACAGCAGGTAGACTCAATGTTGTAAAATTAGAGATTCGGCCCAATCGTTCCAATTGTTATGCCCCTGAGACGCAAAGCTTCTGCCTTCGCATATCCTATTTTGTTACTCGTTTATGGACTTTCTTTTTTCCTGCCATCTTACAGCGATATGGTGGGCATTGAATGCTTTTTAATGGTCCTTTTTATGATTGGAGAAAGCCCTATACCAATTTTCTGGAATCTATCAAATTTTATTTTTGTGTCTCTACTAATTACAATTATTATTAGAGGTAAAATACCCAAGCATCTTATACACATACAATTTCTTTCAATTATTTCTGCATTCTATTGGTTGCTTGATGATGATTTTCCAGAGTTGAAAGTAGGTTATTGGGTATGGCTATTATCAATCGTCTTCCTATATTTCTACTATTTACTCGTTACTGAAATTAGTCTCTTGTCAGGCCGTCAAAACAATGGCACTGCCTAACAGACTCGATGCTAGTCCGACTTTTGCTAACTGATAGGAAACTGCGTGTTATGCTGACTCAGGACAGTAATTTGACTGTTATTCTCATCCTATATCCTCTCGGTAAGTTCTTAGTATCTCTCTCTTTAGTAAAGTGACGCTAGGACGGTACCAGTGGGAACGTCCGTTCCAGCCCAGCCCTATGTTATGATACTTGATCTGTTTGTGCTGACTCCCAGGTTTTATCTGGAATCGTGCCGTTGAAGCAGAAAACATCAAGATCCAAATTGAAGGACTTGCGGTAAGTCAAAGAGGGGAAATTACCATCACTTGGGCTAAGATTTAATCTTTGCCATAGTTCATGTTTATGCAATCCATATTTTCAGGGAAGTTACTCTTCAGCTTATGGTTGCCACCAGTAAGTCATTTTAACAATAAA
>DTUY01000030.1 GCA_012963885.1 Candidatus Poribacteria bacterium
CCCGACAAGGATCGTGTGCTGACCCTCACCGCGGACCAAGGAAAGGAGTTTGCCTGCTATGAGAAAGTGGCCAAGGCACTGGAGTGCGACTACTATTTTGCTCCTCCGTACTCCTGTTGGCAGCCTGGACTGAACGAGAACACCAATGGTTTGATCCGTCAGTTCTTGCCCAAGAAGAGCCGGTTTGAGGAGGTTACGGAGAGATCAGTAAAGAGAGTCAAGGGGTTGCTTAACAGGAGGCCCAGAAAGAGCCTTGGATACGAAACGCCTACAGAGCTGTTTTTGGGGAAATCATTGGGAGCGAATTTTGCGTTTCAGAGTTGAATTCCGCCCTTGGATTACAGCATGTGCTGCAGCCAGACGCGCAATTGGTACCCGGAACGGCGAGCAGGAAACATAGTCCATACCAACATTATAGCAGTATATAACAGAATCGAAATCCCCACCGTGCTCACCACAGATGCCAACTTTCAAATCAGGCCTGGTCGAACGGCCTCGCTCAATACCGACTTCGATTAGTTGGCCGACGCCTTCCTGATCGATTGTCTGGAACGGATCATGTTGCAGAACGCCTTGTGAAATGTAGTCCGGCAGGAATCCACCGACATCGTCACGACTGAATCCAAAACTCATTTGCGTCAGGTCATTAGTACCAAACGAGAAGAACTCGGCCACTTCAGCCACTTCGTTGGCCGTCAGCGCGGCACGAGGAATCTCAATCATAGTACCCACCATGTGAGTGATATGATCGACACCATATTTATCAAGTACTTCCTGATAAACTCGATCGACGACCTTTTTCTGGTTCTTCAACTCGTTAACGTGCGCAAGCACAGGGATCATGATCTCCGGATGAACTTCTTTTCCATCTTGCGTAAGTTCAACGGTGGCTTCTAGAATCGCACGCACCTGTGTCTCGACAATTTCCGGATAGCTAATACCCAGTCGAACACCACGGTGGCCCATCATAGGGTTGGTTTCATGTAGACCTTCGGCTCGACGATTGAATTCATTTAGATCAATACCAAGTTCAGCCACTAGTTTTTCGCGAGCAGCCTGATCATGTGGTACAAACTCGTGAAGCGGTGGATCTAATAAACGTATAGTGACTGGGTAACCTGACATCACATCCAAAGTTGCTTTGATGTCCGTCTTCATATACGGATAGAGATCGTCAAGTGCTACTCGACGTTCGTCTTCAGACGAAGACATAATCATCTTTCGCAGCTTAAAAAGCGGTTCATCAGAACCTTCCCCATAGAACATATGTTCGATACGAAATAGCCCGATACCTTCGGCACCAAAGCAGAGTGCGCGCTGCGCATCAGCCGGTGTGTCGGCGTTGGTTCGCACCTTTAGTGTTCTGTACTCGTCGGTATAACCCATCAGCGTAGTGAAATCGTTGTTGTGTTCCAAGTCCGGATCAATCAGATCAAGCTGTCCAGCGTAGATGTTGCCAGTCGTACCGTTCAGGGTGATCCAATCTCCTTCTTTTAACGTTTGGTCACCAACTACCATCTGTTTGTTATCAATGTCAATTCTTAAGTCCCCACAACCAACGATACAGCATTTCCCCCAAGCACGAGCAACAAGCGCAGCGTGGCTCGTCATTCCACCTCTGGCCGTCAAAATTGCCTCGGCAGCATGCATGCCATGGACGTCTTCTGGACTAGTTTCGTCACGTACTAGAACCACTTTTTCGCCCAACTCATTACAACGAACAGCTTCGTCCGCCGTAAAAACGATTGTGCCATTAGCTCCACCTGGACCAGCGGGTAGACCTTTGGTTAATAGAGAGGAAACTTCAGCATCGGGATCCACCATTGGTAGCAGGACTTGCACCAGTGAGTCGGCCGTTACACGGGTCAAGGCCTCTTTCTTGTCAATCAAGCCCTCGTTGTTCATATCGACAGCTATCTTGACGGCAGCGGCACCATTTCGCTTTCCGGTTCGACACTGGAGCATCCAGAGGCGACCATCTTCAATAGTGAATTCAATATCTTGCATGTCGCGGTAGTGTTGTTCAAGTTTCTGCTGAATTTCAATCAGCTCATCGTAACATCGTGAATGGCGAGTTTCGAGTGACTCAATATCTTCATCGCCTTCGCTTTTCATCAATTCGCTAACAGGAAATGGCGTACGGATTCCTGCCACAACATCTTCACCTTGTGCATTCGGCAACCACTCACCATAGAAAACGTTATCGCCGGTTGCCGGATTTCGTGTAAAAGCAACACCAGTAGCAGAGTTATCTCCCATGTTTCCGAAAACCATAGCCTGCACGTTGACTGCTGTTCCCCACTCGTCTGGAATGTTCTCAATCCGACGATAGGCAATCGCGCGTTTGCCGTTCCAAGATGCAAAGACGGCACCAATGGCACCCCACAGTTGATCGCTAGCATCATCTGGAAACGGTGTGCCAAGCACCTCCTCAACTTTTGCCTTGTATTTGTCAACCAATTCTGTCAAATCTTCAGCTGATAGATCTGTGTCGTTTTCAACACCGCGGGCCTCTTTAGCTACCTTCAGAAGACGTTCAAGCTGCTGTCGGATACCTTGCCCTTCTTCAGGCTCAAAACCACCCGCTTTTTCCATGACAACGTCGGAGTACATGGTGATCAGACGTCGATAGGCATCATAAGCGAAACGTTCGTTTTCAGTTTGCTTGATCAAGCCTCCAATGGTCTTGGTTGTCAACCCGGCGTTAAGGATAGTTTCCATCATACCAGGCATCGATTGGCGTGCTCCAGATCTAACCGATACCAGAAGAGGATTATCAGGATCGCCAAACGTGCCGCCACGGATTTTTCCCATCTTGATAATTGCATCGTTAACTTGCTCTTCAAGCCCATCAGGATAGCCACCATCTAATTCGTAGTAAGTTGTACATATAATGGTTGGAATAGTAAATCCAGGTGGGACCGGTAGACCAATGTTCGCCATTTCTGCCAAGTTAGCCCCTTTTCCACCAAGTAAGTCTTTCATCGTGGTATTGCCATCGGCTTCCCTACCACCAAAAAAGTAAACATACTTCATTTCGGACATTAAAAGCCTCCTCAAAAAAATTAATTGTGGACAACCAATCCGTAATTAATCTCTAGCTCAACAACGAATCTGGTTAAATCGAATAGATCATCCGGCTAGCTTCTTCGTATTCTGCTTGTAATGGATTGGTTGAAAGGAAGAGTTTTTGGTAGGGTTCGTATAACTGAATGTAGCTCCAATTTACACCACACATAATTTTCTTTTCGTTAGCAAGCTTTACAAACCGACCTCGGAATTTCGCACGTGTTGTTTCTGGCGGATTGTGCATGGCATGCTCAATCTGAGCATCAGTGATAATTCGGTCAACCAAATTATCTTTTTCAAGTTTATAATATAACCCAACGTCAGTTCTGATATTATGGTATTGGTAATCAAGCATGGTAATTTTCGGCGAATCCCAATCTATACCTCGGCTACTGGCATAAGTTTCTATCAATCTTCGTTTAATTACCCAATCCAACTCACGGTCTAGTTGCCTTGGGTCATCCTGAAGACAGGTTAGAACATGCTCCCAACATTTCATTGTCAGATCTGTTGTTGGATCCGATCCCTCTTTTTCCAGATATTGCCTAGCTAGATCAAGGTATTCTAACTGCATTTCGACCGCCGACAAACGTCGACCGTTCTCAAGTTCAACCGTTCTTGTGCACGTGACATCATCGGAAATCCGTTGAATTGCGTGAACAGAGTTGCGGAGTGCGAACTGGCGAGTAATAAAATTTGCCTCAATCATTCGCAGGATTATATCGGTCGTACCAACTTTGAGCAAGTTGACATATTCCGACATGTTAGAATCACCAACAATCACGTGCAACCGACGATATTTCTCGCGATCCGCGTGTGGCTCGTCTCGAGTGTTAATAATGCCGCGTGCGGTCGTTGTGGCAATCGAGATTTCTTCGCGAATATGCTCAGCTCGTTGAGATATTGCATATCGACCTCGATTACTTGATTTTATCTTCCCAGCTCCAGTAAATATTTGACGGGTAACGAAAAAAGGAATAAGTTTTCTAGCCAATTGACGAAAACTGACACGTCGATCCATCAGATAGTTTTCATGACAACCGTAGGTATTTCCGGGTGTGTCAGTATTGTTTTTAAAGATCGACATCTTTCCTTTGACATTTTCATGTTGCATCCGGCGCTCGGCCGACAATAATAACCGTTCTATAATTCGTTCGCCAGCCTTATCATGTGCGATTAGATCAATAACGCTATCACACTCAGGAGTTGCGTATTCTGGATGACAACCAATGTCTTGGTAAAACCTCGCGCCATTTTCTAGGAAAACATCAGGATACATCCTTCCATGTATAATTTCACGAAACAAGTACATCACAGCACTCTGAATAGACATTGGTTTACCAACCTGCTGGGTAGATGTGCAGATAATACCGTATTCGCTCTCAAGACCGTAGATTCTACGTTTCATGCCAAGATCTCATTTAAATCTTCATTGGATAGCCTTCTAAACTTGCGTCTTCCTCTATTGATATCGAGAATCGCAATTTCAACCGTTTCAATGTTCACTTCATAAAGTTCATCGGCTCCGGAATCCGTTTCAAGAGACTCAAACGTCTTGATGGCCAGTTCGATAGCGCCTTTCAAATCAAGATTTTCAGAATATGTATCATCAAGAAACTGTGCAATACTATTGGCTCGGCCGCCAACCACCGCGTATTTATCCTCTTCCCAAAACGTGCCGTCAAAAGAAAGGTGATAAATCCGATTTTGCAACGAAGGACTTTCTTTGACCTCGCAAATCAGTAACTCTACCTCAAGTGGTTTCGACTCAATCTGCCAGAAATTGCCGCCAATGTATTGGGAATACACATTGGTCAACCATTTCGCCGTCACATCCTCACGAGTATAAGTTAGTCCTTTAACCTCGGCATCTCGAATACCAACATACCTCAGTGCTTCATACTCACGGTAAAGCCCCGTTGCAGCAAACGCAATCCGATCATAAATTTCCGATACCTTGAATACTGTTGTCAGAGGATTCTCAGCGACTATCGCCAGCCCATCCTGATATTCGAGGACGATAACCTCTCTCGCTTTCTCAATTCCCTTCTGAACAAACTCAGACCGATCTTGCACCACCTGCTCTGGTGATACATAATAAGGTGAAGCCACTCATCCCTCCTCTTGACTCCCATGAATGAGATGTTATTTACTCAATTGTTTACTCAATTGTTCAAAAAGATCTGTAAATAAATCCTTAATTTCAGATTCATCAACGTCTTCAACACCGGAGTGGGTAATCGTCTTTATTGTCGGAAAAATATTACGCAGAAGATCCGGGCCAGCAGTCCCTAAATCTTCATCAGCCGCATCCCATAAAGCCGCAACAACTATCTTTAAAATATCCTCACGCGACATATCGGGCCGATAGAGCTTTTTGAGTGAAGATCTTGCATCCTTGCCGCCTGATCCTTCAGCATCATAATCTTCTTGCTCGTATCGCCCTCCAGCTATGTCATACTTGTAAATATGACCACATTTCCGACTAAGATCATAACCGGCGAATATCGGAATGACAATTAAACCTTGAACAGCCAACTGCAGATTCGATCTCAGCATATTAGAGAGATAATTCGCTTTTCCTTCGAGGCTAAGAAATGTACCTTCGATTTTTTCATAAAATTCTACTTGAACTTGGAAAAGCTTTGCCATCTCTATACATATACTTGCAACCCCAGCCACGGCGATGGCTGAATGCTCGTCGACGTCAAAAACCTTCTGAATACGACGCTCACCAACTTGAAATCCTGCTGTCGCTTGACGATCACCCGCTATTACCACACCATCTTCATACACAGTGGCGACAATCGTTGTGCCTTCAAGGGCATTTAAGCCATTATTCCGCCAACTATTAATCAAAGACGGGTCCACATCCAATTTGACTAAATCTGGATACTCTGATTTTAAAATTCCCAAGAAGTTGGAGGTGCTATATTGAGATGGTTCAAGCAGCACTATTCGCCTCCTCTTTGGATGTAATTCTCGACAAATTCCTCTGAATCTTCTTCCAAGATTTCATCAATTTCATCTAGTAACTGATCTAGGTCGTCTTTAATCTCTTCGCCTTTTGTGGTAACTTCATCTTTGGGCTGAGCATTATCAGTATGATTCTGGGTTGGAGTCTCTTTTTGTTCTTGCTGCTCTCGCTGTTTTTCAGATGCCATAGTTATCACTCCTTATTCGCATTTGGAAGATAGTATCGCTTCCACTAGTTCAGAAGCAGTACAGTTTTTCAGCAAATCACCCACAAGCTCCTTCGTTCCGAAGTAGGGCCGATCCATTAAAATTTTGTCCAAAGAGGAACTATCGGTACAAAATACCATCGAGTTCCAGCTTGCACTATGAATTTCACCGGGAAAATTTTTCAAGCAACTCCCACGAAAGTACGCACGTGTATCCGTTGGGGGATCCGTAATCGCACGAACCACTTCTTCATGACCAACGATTTGATGCACACGTCCATTCTTTTTTAACCTTGCATACAATCCTTTATCAGGACGAATATCATGATATTGCAAATCCATCATCCGCACACGTGAGTCAGACCAACTCAAATTATGACGTTCAACAAAAGCATCAATGATACGTTTCTTAATTACCCAATCCAAGTGACAATCAAGCGACATTGGGTCTGCTTCGAGTTGATCTAAGACAAATGCCCATTTAATCATCACGTCCTCCATTACAGACGTAATCTCATATGGTTGCAGATACTTGTGGGCTAGATCTAGGTATGAACGTTGGACTTCAATCGGTGTAAAACGGCGACCATCTTCAAGTAAAATATTTCTTTTACAGGTTAGATCGCGTGAAACCATCTGATTCTGCATTACTGGATTTACTAAATTGAATTGACTACCGATGATCCCTTTCTCAATCAGCTTTAATGCTATCGCAGTTATACCAACTTTCAAGTAAATCGAAAACTCCGACATATTGGAATCACCAACGATCACATGGAAGCGACGATAGTGTTTCTCATCAGCATGTGGCTCGTCGCGCGTATTGATAATTGGACGTGCCACCATCGTACTCAATCCGACTTCAGTTTCAAAAAAATCAGCACGTTGGGTAATTTGGAACTTAGCAGGTTCCGCCCCATTTTCCGAACCAACTTTTCCGGCTCCAGTAATAATCTGACGGGTGACAAAAAATGGTATCATCCCTTCAGCAATATCATCAAACCCAATCTGGCGCGACATCAGATAATTTTCATGACCACCATAACTATGTCCCTTATAGTCAGTATTATTTTTATAAATGATGATTTCCTGTTCGGCGGGCAAGACTTCCTCTGCAGCTATACGGGAGAGATGCAGAATTAAATCACCAGCTTTTTCGTAAATAACTACATCTCTAGCATTTGTGCATTCGGGTGTACAATATTCCGGATGAGCATGGTCCACATAGTATCGCCCACCATTAAACAGAATATCGTTGATGATGGTATTTTCTTCTTTATCTGGTTTTTGATTTTCACCTTCGGAAATGAATCCTCTCGCATCGACTAAAGGGCTTTCCTGATCATAATCCCAAGTAATTTTTTTCAGATTGTTATCTTTGTAGATGTTGACAACTAGGGTTGAAACAGCAACCGGATCCTGTTCCGATACGTTTTTGATGGCGATTCCGTATTCAGTTTCCGTTCCGATAATAATTGGTGTATCCACTGGGTTAGAGATATGCACCACCCTTTATTGCGTGCGGTTCTCTTTTTTGATGATCAGATTCATTTTCGATTAATGCCCGGATATTAACAATCCGTTCACCTTTGCGACCAGAAATCTTTGCCCAATCATCAGGATTAGTAGTGTTTGGCAAATCTTCATTTTCTTTGTATTCTTCGCGGATGGCAACCCTCAAATCTTCAAGGGTAATTCCTTTTTCATTGGCACTATCTTCTATGATTCGCTTAATTGCGAATTTCTTAGCACGTGCGACAATGTTTTCAATCATTGCCCCACTGATAAAATCCTTAAAATATAGCGTTTCACGCTCACCACGTGCGTAAGTAACTTCAATGAACTTATTTTCACTGCTATCGGAAAACATTTCATCGGCTGCATCGGAAACCATACTCTCGATAGTTTCACCTACATCATTATCGAATCGTTCTAATTCAGAGGGTGCAATCGGAAGATTAACATTCATATATTTACTAAAAATGTCCTTCGCTCCTTCAGCATTCGGACGATCAATCTTAATCTTTATATCAAGCCTACCAGGGCGGAGGACTGCTGGATCAAGCAAATCCTGTCGATTACTCGCACCAATTACAACGACGCCCTTTAAGTCCTCGACACCATCAATCTCGGCCAGAAATGTTGGGACGACTGTCGACTCCATATCAGATGATATCCCCATCCCTCTCGAACGGAAAAGCGAGTCCATTTCGTCGAAGAAGATGACTACCGGAAAACCAGACCTCGCTTTCTCCCGAGCCTTCTGGAAAACCTCACGGATCTTTCGTTCAGTTTCACCAACGTACTTATTGAGAAGTTCAGGCCCTTTGACATTGATGAAATACCCCTTTATATCCTCTTTACCCGTTTTCTCACGTACCCGTTTCGCCAAGCCATTTGCTATGGCTTTGGCTACTAGCGTTTTCCCACATCCAGGTGGGCCGTAGAGCAAAATGCCTTTGGGGGGTGTCAGGTCAAATTCCTGATACTCCTTTGGGTACAGATACGGAGTTTCGATAACATCACGAATATCCTCAATTTGTTCATCCAAGCCTCCGACGTCCCTATAAGTTATATCCGGCACTTCTTCCAGCATAAGATCTTCTACCTCAATTTTCGGTAGCTTTTCCATTAACATGCCTGTTGCCAGATTGAGCAGAACTGAATCTCCCAATTTCAAACTCCGTGAATCTGTCAGTTCCGATAATTCTACGACTCGTTCCTCATCAGCCCGCATGGTCACAATGGCACGCTCATCATCAAGGACTTCCTTAATCTTAACGACTTCACCACGTTGATCAAACCCTCTCACAGCAATAACATTGAAGACCCCATTCACAATGACTTCCTGACCTTTCTGCAGTTCATCTACATTTACCTCCGGGTCAGCATTGACTTTCCATCGTTTGCCTAACAGATCAATGTCAACAGTACCATCATCATTCTTCTGCAAGAAAATTCCATAATTGTTAGGCGGAGCACTTAGCTGCTCAACTTTTTCTTTTAACTCCTCAAGCTTTTCCTTTGCTTCCCGAAGTGTCCCGGTCAGTTTCCTGTTTCGGCGATGCGCCTGCATTAACTCGCGTGTCATCTCATAAAGCCGGTCTTCAGTATCATCTGATGATACTGAGTTTAGACGTCTTTTCAGACTGTCAATTTCGTTTTCCAGAGATTCAATCGCATATTGCTGTTCGCGAATGAGATCTTCTTGTGATTTCTCTATAGATTCCATTTCAAAATTGCTGGTTGTAGTTCTGCTGCTAGACATCTAATCCCGAACCCATGGCCACGGATTTCCCATAGCACTCTTAGGATAACCCATAATTTATTGGTAGTTTATAATCTCAAACAATCCAGTAGCAAATTTGGTGGCACTTCGTTGCAGTTTTGGTAGGAGTTGCCTGACTATTTAGGAGAGAAAATACAATAACAGACAACCAAAGGGCAAGCCAAAAAATTTCATTTAAGATAAGAACCCTTTATGAGTTAAAATACCATTAGATACAAACTTTTACACTCCCATCAAAACCCAAGCGAACTCTCTATAGATAAGACAACATCTTACCTTACTAAAACTAGTATAATCCGCACTCTCTACAAGGTCTCTACAAGGAACTGAAAAATTGCTAGATTATAGCATTGAGGTGTAATTGTGTCAAGACAAAACGCTTGAAAACTCAACATATTCAGGGTTTCAAGGACATCAGAAAATAGTAGGTAGAATGGAGAAATATGATATACTTAACAATAGTGAACTGGTTCTGAATTAATGTTTTGTAATCAAGACCGTTAATCTGTGGGAAAACGGTGTTTCAAAATCATTACTGAATCCTAACTTGCCATTTTTTAGCTGAAGGCGGGACTTTATAATATAGTTAGGGGCGTTCTGTATTGATCCCAGACGTTCATGAAAATTAAATCTATCTTCTTATTAATTTTCACGGTGAAATTACCATCCTAGAAAAACATATAAGAATTACAGACACATTTTATCGCTGTTTAATCCTTATCATAGTTTTAAGTCAAGTAGTGTTTGCTGAAGCTGCAAAGCAAACTGGTTTTAGTTTTTCGGGGATTCCGTTAGCTAATTACCATTCTGACGAAGGAAGTGGATATGGAGTGATCGATGCCTTATACGGCCATTCAACAGGCGAGTAATTGCTACTAATGTTTTGCCGATAGTGGTTGGGTGTGGGAGAATAGCCTACGGATAGGTTTAAGCGATCTACATCTAGCCAAAGGGACTGAACTTCGGGTAATATGAAATGAAAATTTTGTTATCGCTCTTGACGTGGAAAATTCTGTTATCAAACATGATAAACAAGGCTCTAAGGAAACGGGGATTTATTTGGAACTAGGTTATCTTTACTGAACCAAAATTTCTAGGAGGAAACTACAGAATGCTAAAAAAACATGTGCCTGCTCTGATTGTAGCTTTATTTTTTTTGGGAAATCATCTTTATAGTCAAGAGACTATTGAGAAACTGATTAAGACAGGGGATCAATATCACGAGGCAGGAAAATTACAAGCATCACTTGAGACTTTTCTGAAAGCAGATGAGATCATCCCGGAAAATGCGGAAATCATGTGGCGAATCGCACGCGCCTATTCCAATCTGGGCGATGAAGAAAAGTCTCAGGACAATCAAGAGAAAGCAAGAGAACTCTATCAAAAAGCTGAGAAATACGCACGGAGTGGCGTAAAAATCGATTCCAACCACAGTTTTTGCCATACCTATATTGGGGTGGCTGTCGGCAATATCGCCCTAACAGAAAGCAGTAAAAAAAAGGTTCAGCTTTCCGTTGTAATAAAAAATGAAGTCATGACAGCAATTGAACTTGACGACAACAATGACACAGCACATCATCTCTTAGCACGTTGGCATCGAGGTGTGGCCAACCTGTCATGGATCGAACGGGGATTTGCTAAAATATTTTATGGAGGACTTCCACCGGCCTCACATGAAGAAGCCATCGAACATTTCAAGAAAGCGGTTAAGATCCTACCTACCTACATCAACCACCACCTTGAACTCGCCAGAACGTACCAAGAGATGAAAGAATGGAAATTTGCAATGGACGAGTTAAACGTTATTGAAGGACTTGAAGCCAAAAGTGATAAAGATCGCAGATACAAAAACGAAGCAAATCAAATTCGCGCCATAGTAAAGAACAAACTCAAGTAAATACTTGGAGGAAACATGAACGACTTTGCCTTCACCGGTGGACGACCGGATCCAGATACTTTCCCAACTGAAAAATTAATCGAGGCCAGTGCAAAAGCGTTACAAACCCTCGGAGGTAACCTCGTTAATTATCCTGGGGATAATGGTTATCAGGGTCTACGAGAAGTATGCTCAATTCGGTTTGAACGCCGAGAAGGCGTACCATTGCCTGTAGATCAGATATCAATTACATCGGGATCTATGCAATCGCTTGATCTTATTCTTCGCAATCTTCTTGAACCAGGTGATGTTGTGCTAACTGAAGAGTTAGTATATAGTGGGACACTGGGACTTTTACGTCACCTCAAAACTAATATTGTTGGTGTTCCACTCGACTACGTTGAAGGGCTTGATCCAGACGCGCTGGAAGAGATTCTCATTGATTTTCAAGATAAAAATATAAAGCCAAAATTACTTTATGTTACGCCAAACCACCAGAATCCAACTGGAGCGATCCTAACGCTTGAACGCCGAAAACGCTTGATTGAACTGGCAGAAACCTTTGATCTATTTATTGTTGAGGATGATTGTTACGGCGATATTGATTTTACACCAGAGCCGATTCCCAACAGCCTATTTAAACTTGATCAATCCAACCGTATTATATACGTGGCAACTTTTTCAAAAATATTGGGTGCAGGTGTCAGGCTTGGTTATTTTGTTGCTAGGTCACCATACGATAAAATCATCTCCAATGACCGATGGGATCTTGGAACTAGCGCTTTATCAAGCGCTATTGTGGCAGAATTCTTCCGCCATAACCTTGATCAACATCTAGAAATAACAAACGCAGTTGTTGGCGCCAAGTGCCGAGCTGTCACCAAGACGCTTGAGGAACACGTCAGTGATATTTGCACCTGGACAAAACCTCGCGGTGGACTCTTCCTTTGGGTCGATCTACCTGAACAAACCGACATGCAGAAAATGCAAACCCTCGCTGCAGAAAAAGGCGTCCATTTCAGCATGGGAAACGCCTTCCATGCTGAGGGTAAACCGATCAAGGCAATCCGTATCGCCTATGCTTATTGTCACCTGGATTATGTGGCTGACGGCATCCGACATTTGTGTCATGCTATCCGTGCAGCACAAAACTAAATCACTGAGTATAGCCCTAACAACTTAAAATCAAGAGAGGAAGGTAACTTTTGAGAAATGTGATTTAATCTCACTCGACACGCCACGGAAATCAAGTATAAGTTGTTACGGCCATACAAACTTGACAACTCCATATCTTGATCGTCTGGCACCTAATGCCACTCTACTTGAAACATGTATTAGCCCACATATTCCAACTCGCCCCGCTCATACTACCATGCTAACGGGCAAAGATGCCCTAGCACACCAGATCATCACTCAAGACGGGAGTCTCAATCCTGATTCAGATATAATGCGGAGTTGCTGAATGAAGGTGGCTATTTTACCGTAGCTGCTGACAATCTTGGCAGATGGTTTAATCGCGGATTTGCAGAAGAATATCACCGAGGATACAGGTAAGAAACAAAATGCCGTAATGCACGAAAAGCTAAAGCGGCTAGCTGCACCACCAGGGAAATGATTGATAGTAACAATGATTAAGGAACAACAAAAGCTATCTACCTGACCAAATGTAGCTGGATGAAGAGAATGACAAACATCAGCATGAAAACTCATCATGGAGACAGGGGAGATGCCTGAAGTTTACAGAATATTGAACTCTGCAATCCAGATGATGATCCTGAAGAACTCTACGATTTAGCCGAGGACAGTCCACAGAAGGTAGAAGAGTTAAAGACTGAAATGGAAGATTTTCTCGCACAACGTCTAGCTGATACTGGATTGTCGAACCCAACTGGACAACAGGATATCACCATGAATCGCCTCGAAAACAAGGAGATGTCGGCACCACGGAATTTAAACTCTTAACAGAATATAATGGAGAGTGGGTAATGTTAAAAAATATTCCTGAAGTTATATCACCAGACCTAATGCATGCCATTATGAGCATGGGACATGGGGACGAGATAGTGTTGGCTGACGGCAATTTTCCGGCTTCCAGCAATGCCAAACGCCTGATTCGTGCTGATGGCCTTGACGTGTGTACTTTGTTGGAAGCTATTATGCAATTTTTTCCGATTGATACTTTTGTAGAAGATCACGCAGTTGTCATGGCAACCGTTGAGCCAGAAGAATCAGATCCGCTAATCTGGGAGGAATTTCGCCTTCTCCTACTAGCAGCAGGAGAAGGCGAACAGGTCAAACTAACACCGATTGAACGCCACGCATTTTACGCTCGCGCCAGGGACGCTTATGCCGTAGTTGCAACTAGCGAGACTGCACTTTATGCAAATCTGATTTTAAAAAAAGGTGTAGTCTTAAATAATCAATAGGTAACCACACCCTTACCTAAAAAATCAGAGGGCTAATCCAGAATACTGTTACTCAAGTATATACCGCAACGTGTGAATCCTTCAAGCCGCCGATTACCGCTAAAGACAGCGTCTTCGTGCTCAATAACGACAGATCCGTCAAACCCATGTTCATGTACCAGAGCAAAAAATTGCGGCCAATTAAAGTCAGCAAAACCGGGCAATCGATACCGCCACCAACCCCCACGGCGAAATACACCAACCCGTTTTAAACGGTCTTCAAAAATCTCGGTATCTTTGGCGTGTAGAATATTAACCCGATCCGAGAATTCTTCGAACGCCTCGAATGAATCGATTCCCTGCCAGATAAGATGAGATGGGTCGAATTCTAAACCTATTGCCTTTGACGGCACGGCCTCAAACATCAAACCCCATGCTTCAGGCGTAACCGAGAGATTTCCGCCATCACTGAATGGTCCGCCACCACCCGGCCAGTTCTCAAAACCGATTAATACTCCTTTCGCTTCAGCCAAATTGCCAATCGGCGTATAGACCTCTTTATAGCGGGCAACATTATCTTCAAGACCAATGCTTGGATCATATCCCATTGGCCCAGCACCTGTCAGGACGACATTGTCCCCCATCGCTTGGCAGACATCAAAAACCTTGCTGAAATGATCCAGATACGCTGGCAGTTCTGCTGACGATGTACGGATTGAGGGCCAGTTGGTTAGAAAAGACGAAATGCTCAATCCATTCGTATTCAGTAACTTCAGGGCAGATTCCCGAGCGGCGTTTGCTTCATCTGTATCTCCCACCCATTCAGCCGGAGGCCCCGAAAATTCCAAACATTCAAAATTCGGATCGTCCCCAGCGAACTGGACAATCTCTTCTGAGTAAGGGGTCAAAAACCCTAATTTCATACTGTTATCCTTTCCAAATAAATAGATATAAAAATGATCTTATAGTAACAAATTTTTCCAACTCGTCAGCTTAGAAAGATTGTGTGATTTGCATCAAGGCCAATCGACCAATCTCCGGAGCACCAACAAACTCCTGGTGCTGATTATTCAGAAGATTTTGTATGGTCAACGAAAGCCTGGGAGGCGTTGACAGGAACGCAGGCAAATCGTAAGCAAAATTCACGTCAATGAGTTGATATGGATCAACTTCTCCGATGTAAACGCCGGAATTAACCGGAAATCCAGCTATGTAACGGAACTGCAGCTGCGAACTCAATCCCAGATCGGCATTAATATACTTCACGCCCAGCCCAAATTTGTTTTTGGGAGCGTTCAAAGCGATCGTTTTTTCATCCGACTCAAATTCGTCGTCGCTGACAAATGAGAGATTCCCGTTTAAGATAACATTTTCAGTTAGGAAAAAATCGAGTCGCGCGTCAGCACCATAAAGCGAAATATCGCCGTAGTTTCGGTAGGTCAGCATAATCGCATTCGGATCATGCACGCCTTCTGGAGTAACCGTACCGAATGGAATGAATACCGCTCCGTTTTGGGCTGTTCCATTGGCAAATATCAGAGCTAATTCATCATGAACTTTTCCGTTGCCAAATTTTTGAACGGGATTGTCTGGAAACAGATCCTTCATGGCAAGAGGAGTACCATCCTTTTTCTTACCGATAACGAGATCCGGGTTATCCAATGCCATCGCCACTTGGACTAACGGGGCATTTTCCGGCTTGGCTAATGCGGCTCCAATTTTCTTCATCAGCGCCCCAATTAGAACTTGCGGTTCAAGAAAAACGTTGGGCGTTTCAACCACCAATGGCCCAACAAAGTTTCTCATTTTGGTCTGATAGATGTCCACACTCAGTGCCAGTCTATTGGCCAGAACCCCTTTATAACCTAATTCCGTAGTCTGGGTTGTCGTTGGCTTAATCGGTTCAACATCAGTTGGATTGACAGCATCTTCAAAACCTTGCGTGGTCGGATTTAAAGTCCGCATCACATTTTTTAAACCACCTAGCTTTTCCGGAATAGCTGATTGGAAAGCTTGAGATAAGGCACTGACCTGCAACTTAACAATCGCATCAGGCAAACCTTGAGTCTTAAGTTGACCTTCAATAAGACCTGCAAGCGTTGGAAGCAACCCGCTCATTACCGCCTTTCTTCCAACTCCCCACATGACGTTAGTCATTATTGGGTCATTCATGTCGAAATAGGTATCAGGTTCCTTTTTTAAGATAGCCGCATAGGGTGAACGGAACTTTGGTGGGCCTTCACCACTGGATTGGAATCTAAACCCGTCTTTTGTTCCTTGTGCGCGAACATCGATCTTCGGATTAAATCCTAAGGCGGGCTCTAACGTTCCTCCAATTCCACCCAGATCCTCCAGCACCACAAGATCCAGGAAAATGGTATTGGAAGTAGGAGTGCTAAAGGCACGATTATAGGTAGCCCGCAAATTATGGTTGATTGCTGGCGTATAAACCAGTGCCACACGAGGCGAGAACACGAGATCTTCCAAATAGCTATGCTGATCCATACGAGCAGCAGCCACAAATTTCAGGTTGGCTGGCAAGTTGGTTTCAGATTGCAGATATACGCCAATCTCATTAATATTATCATCGTCTTCATTGATTCCGGTGATGGTTCCCTCTGTATCTGGTCTTGTCAGTAATAGATCCAAGCCGTAGGTAAATCGCTGGTCATCGCCAATAGACAGACCATGCTGAACCTGACCAACAAAAAGCTTCGATTTGTCGACAATCGGATTACCTGTTCGCAAGAGAAAAGTGTCGCCAGCATCACTCTGATTGATAAAAACTTGAGCAAACAGGTCCTTGTAGTTCAGGCGGCCCTGAGCGTAGCTATAAGTCCACCCTTTGCCTTGTCCTGAACCGACTCCGGTAAGCTCAATCTGATTAATGCGCGAGAACCCACTGCTCAAGATTGCCTTTAGTTCATCCGTAACATTAAAGTCAAGCCGCGCTTCACCTGTCAAACGATCAACGTTGAAATCACGTGTTTTGCCAGAGCTTTTGAGATATGCTTCCTCCGCTGGATCTTCAGATTCCCAGTCATTACCACGGTAATACTGGCCTGAAATTTTGTAGCCAATGCGGTCATCAAAACTGCCTGCGTGTCGCAAAGCCCCAGTCAGAACACTACGCTCACCCGATCCAAGCGTAACTGTAGTCCCTTCCGAACCGAACGGTGATTTGGTCAGAATGTGCATCACCCCATTAGCACTGTTGGGACCATATAAAGCCGAGCCTGGGCCGGACACGACCTCAATGCGTTCAATATCCAAGTTTGAAGTCGGGATCAGACTGTAAGTATTAGAGCGAAGTGAAGGAACACGAGCTATACGATTGTCTACAAGAGAAAGTAAAGAACCGGAAAAGATGTTATTAAACCCTCGAACCACCACATTGGATTGGGTCAGACCGGAAGTCACCACGTCAACTACCGGTATCGCTTTCAGGTGATCCGTGACTGTACCGGCTACCTTGTCCCGCACTGCAGAACCATCAAGGATCGAAACCGCAGCGGGTGCTTCAAGCACTTTTTCTGGTTTTCGCGAAGCGGTTACAGAGATCTCTTCCAGGTCAAAACTGGTTTTGGCTTTATCATCTGTCTCGACGACTTTCTCGCTATCTTCAACAGTAGTATCTGTATCAGACGATTCTGCCGAAAAGGTTTCTGTAACGATAAACAGAAAAAAAACTCCGATCAATAGTAAAAAGACACCAAATCGATTCATCAGCTAAACCTCTCTTTAATTTTTATTTAAGTTTCCTTTGATTATTTAAGATCTTTATCTCTCCCTGTTTCTTCAAATTGAAAAGTTGAACTCAATTACTTTCCGCTGGACTCATTTCTCCAGACTGGTAACGCCCCCAATAATCCCTGACTTTTTCTAGAACTTTTGGGGCAAGGAAGATACTACCCACGATGTTGGGAAAGGCCATGCTAAAGATCATAGCATCCGAAAAATCTAATACATCACTCAATTTATTGACAGCCCCAACAATAATAAAAATAACGAAAATAATTCTAAACAAGACAACTGTTTTAAGACCGACCCCTTCTTCCCCAATATGATCTAGCAAGTAGATCCATCCCCTTTCTCCGTAGTAACACCAAGAAATCATGGTTGAATAGGCAAAGAGCCCTATACAAAGCGTCAGAATATATGGAAACCAGCCAATAACACTTCCAAACGCTTCTGTTGTTAGGGTAACACCAGCCGACTGAGAGATGCTGGGATCGTTCCACGTACCTGTGATGATAACCACCATGGCAGTCATGAAACAGACTATAATAGTGTCAATGAAAGGACCAATCATACCTACGATACCTTCCCGAACAGGTTCTTCTGTCTTAGCTGCAGCATGAGCGATAGCGGCACTACCAAGTCCAGCCTCGTTGGAAAAGGCGGCACGCCTCACTCCCATAACGAGCACACCGAAGAGCCCCCCATAGTAAGCATTCTTAGTAAAAGCCATAGTAAAAATCAGACGGATTGTTTCAGGAATCTGACTAATATGGGTCAGGATAATAAAGAGTGAAGCTAAAACATAAATACCACACATAAAAGGAACGATCTTGGAAGTAGCTGCTCCAATACGTTTTATTCCTCCGATGATTACGACTCCAACTCCAATTGCCAGTATAATTCCAATTACCCAGTTCCAAGTCCCAATGTCAGAAATTCCAAAAGTGCTTGCAAATGCCTCGGCCGTTTGATTGGCCTGAAACATGTTTCCTCCACCAATAGCTCCACCCATAATCATTAGTGCGTACATAACCGCTAGTGCTTTGCCTAAAACTTTTAAAACTTTATATCTACTGCCACTCAAACCAATGTCGAGGTAATACATTGGCCCTCCTGAGATTGTTCCATCAGCATTAATCTTTCGGTACATTTGAGACAAGGTACAACTACTGAATTTCGCGCTCATGCCAAACACCGCGGCAATCAGCATCCAAAAAACGGCACCAGGACCTCCCAGTTGAATGGCAACAGCTACACCAGCAATATTGCCTAAACCAACTGTAGCGGAAAGTGCACTTGTTAAAGCACGGAAATGAGAGATTTCCCCGGTGTCTTCCGGTTTATCATGTTTCCCTCGAATAACGTCAATGGCGTGTTCAAAGCCGCGGATATTAATCCATCGATACCAGAAGGTAAAAAAGATAGCCCCCAAAATCAGTACTAGCACAATAAACGGAACTTGGACGGTCTTCTTCTTTGCTGTTCCGGAGTCATCTAAAACAGGATTCTCATCCCGATCCACTTCATCGATCTGCACAAAGCCACGTGTAACGTCGAAAAACAGCACCTTAAAAATCTTACTATTAACTCTAGCGAGAAACGAGGGGGCTGCCTCTACATTATCCTCGTTTCCATTTGACCAGACAGGTATTGCCCACGAAACTAACGCAAAAACAAGGATCAAGACTCCTGCTAATATTTTTCTATTGCCATACATCGATTTTTGGTGATCCCCCGGTCTAAATTAGATTCCAATTATCTCACATATACCGACATGTTAAACAACTATTTCTCGAAGATTATTTCCTTTCTCCTATAATCTGTCGGAAGTCGAATGCAAAGTCTATTTTGGTTTTCAACCGATCTTGATCAAAGATCATCACCTCTGGCACAATCAACTTAAGATCCTTGGCATCTCGGTCAAGCAGATCAAAAACCAGCAACCCGGATCTTTGTCCATTTCGAAATATCTTCCCACCATCAAAAACTGTCTCTCTGGCAACCATTTGGGCGCTCTGTACTTCCTGGCTACCCCCACTCGTAGTTCGGTACATTCGATTATCATAGTACGGATCGTAATACGGGTTGTTAAAACGCCCATACTGATACCGGTAGGGATAAGCATATCGGTAAACGTTTGTTGTTCTGGCATTTTTGTATAAATCCTTAAAATAATCATAAGGCAATGATCCATATTGCGTACCATCTTCGTCGATCAAGATAGCCATGTTATCGATAGCAACTCTTGGATGATCTAAGTTCTTAACGCGAATCTCAAACACAGTGTATAATGGATCAACCCGCCCCCAGCGCCCAATCCTCAGGTAAGGGTTAATCTCATCCTCAGCCACCAACTCATAAACTTCAACTTCATCAAGTGGTTCAATCATGATAGCAACGCCATTTTGTTCAATAGCCACGCTACCTAATTTCTGGTTTATTTCTATTCCTTCCCGACCTGCAACTGGCTCTATGTAGATGTCAATTTCTGGTTTAGCACCACATCCGACAAAAACACAGATCAAGCCAACTAAGCAAAAAATTTCTAAAGACCGCATTGTGTTCTTCCTCTCCCAATCTTCCGTTTGACTTCTGACATCGTCTAAGCACATAAACCATCAAATTACCTAACAATTTTGCCAGTTTAGCACAGATCTATGCAATTTTCAATTGAGAAAACCCACTGATTAAGACAATGACTAACAATATGGCCACGAATGTGCGACGCTCACTCCGGAGGGCACGCGAGAGCGAAAAGTAGTGATTCGATCGATTCCCATAGGCCTGAAATCGGAAACCAAGCCGAGGGACAACTTTAAGATAATCTTCATATACCTCACCGCACTGTTGGCGTAAATGGTTCTCCTCGGACAAAATAATGGGCAAGTACTGAAGAAAAAAAGCAACGGGGACCACGATCGTCAGCCACCAAACGTTTGCTATGACGCAAACGCCGAGACTGATCAGGAAATTTCCCAGGTAAAGCGGATTTCGGCTGTATGCGTATGGTCCGGACGTAACAAGAACACAACTATCACTCATGGATCGCGTACGAGTTCGACCACCAGCGTAGCCCACCGCCCAAATTCGCATCAACTCACCAATCAACAATACTAAAACACCAACTATTGTCAAAATCCAAGACAGTTGTGCAAAGTAGACCGCTAGCAGGATGAGTGGAATTGGAGTATAACTCCTTAACTCAAAAAAGGCGGTTCCTATCTTTTTTATCATTAGCCTAACTTCCCTATCATTTAGGGGCTCTCCACAATAAGACAATACCGATAACTCCGTAGATCACATTTGCACCCCAACAAGCAATAATCGGATGGAGTTTCCCACCTTCACTAAGCCCCTCAAACGTGGCGAAGGAAATTCCCCAATAGATAAAATTGAGGAAAAACGCAATTACCAATCCAGCAAAAAACCCAACCCGACCAAAGCGGATAGCTATCGGTGCAGCTATCAACACGACAACAAATCCGGCAAACGGATATGCCATCTTATGATGCAACCGTACCTCTTCACGTCGAGTCGCTTGGCGGGCACTTTTCTTGTAAGCTATCTGTTGACTAAGCTCCTTGATCGTCATTCCGCGTAGGTCCTTAAGACTCCTGGCAAACTGCGATGGGTTTTCAAATCTATCAATCTGTTTAGATTCAAACCGACTAAATGATATTTCCATGCCATTGTCAAACTGACGAATAAATCCTTCAGCTAAATTCCATTTTCCTGGAGTCCAACTCACCGTGCTAGCAAAAGTCTCCTTCTTTAGATCCCTATCATCGTCAAATTCATAAATAGTCATTCGATCGATGACTTCATCCTCAAGATTAAGGTTAAACATATAAAATAGATTTCCATCTATGCCTTTGAAGATAATATTGCGGTTTAGACGAAGTGGGATTTTCCTTTCTAGTTGATATGCCAGATGGTAAGCTGGCGAAGCAACCTTATTGTAAAAAACTGCGAAAACAAAACAAATAATCAAAGTTGATACTATAATTGGTATAACGATGCGAGATACATTTATTCCGGCGGATTTCATTGCCAAGATCTGATTATCACCTACCATGCGTCCCAGAACAAAGAAGACTGCTAAAAAACCGGCAACCGGCATAATCTCCGCAATTCGTCTTGGCATTCGGTAGAAAACAATCTTGACAACTGACCAATATGACAGATCATCTTCGAACTTTTTGATATCCTTGTCTAGCAAACGAACCACAACCACCAATGCGGTTAAGAATACAAGCCCTAATAGAAAAGCACGCAGATATTCTTTTAGAATATAGTAGTCTAGTATCCTCAATTCACCTCTCCAGAAAGGGTTTGAATTTTGTTGACTTTATCTTCAATGATCGATCGAATCAAAAACATGAGCCCAATAAAGCCAGTAAAAATATTAGGTGTCCACATGGCAACCCAAGCTGTCATTTTGCCGTTTACCCCTAAACTTTGACCCAGTTGTAGCAACAAGTAATAAACAACAATAAGTGTCAGTCCAATACCAAGGCCGACCATCCGTCCACTCTTTTTGACCATCAATCCAAGTGGGACACCAATCAGAGCAAAAAACAGGCAAGCAAAGGGAATAGAAAACTTCTTGTGGTATTCAACTTGAGCATAACGCAGTTGAATGGCTTGATAAGATTTTTCATCGTTTTGCTTAACCTGTTTTCTCAGCTCGTGAATGCGCTTTCGTAACTTGGCAATTGACATGCTTCTTGGGCTCTGCGATTCAAATTCTGATCGTTTGATATCCTCAACCACATCTAATAATATCCGATTCTCTTCAAAGGATGTTACGCGATAAGCCTCCGGCTTACCAGGTACTATCTCGTAAGTTCGACCGTCATAAAGATTGAGCCAAGCATGCGTCTTCTCAAATAACAAAACAGCCTGCTTGGATTGGACGAAACGCGGTTGACCAGACCAAATAGCATCCCAAAGTTTGACGTCCAGTAAGCGGCCAGTCTCAGGATGGATCCTTTCGAACATCCAGATCTTTCCTTTACCCTCCATTTCTTTCATAACCACACCTTCTTCCAGAACAAATGTGGGATTCTTTCGACTGATATCACGTTTAAGCGAAGAATATGCTGCATTCCCGTGAGGAAGTGCATAGTCCATAAAGATAAGATCAGTAATGCTCAAGAAGACGGAGGTAACCAACATGGGGGCAAGAAGCTGTTGGAAACTTACTCCATGGGCACGCATAGCGGTAATTTCATTGTCTGTTGAAAGCCGTCCGAGTGCAATCAGGATACCAATCAGCGTCGACATCGGTATAGTAACGACAATCGTTGCTGGCAGCACATAGATCAATAGTTCAAACAAGTAGAGCGGACTAATCCCTTTCTTAACGAATAATCTAGTGAGTCGAAAAATTTCCTCAAGCAACAGGATTGAAGTTAAACACAACAGGGAAGTTAGGAAAGGCGGGGCAAATTCTTTAATCGCATATTTGGTCAGAATTTTCAAGTTTTATGGTTCCTGTTGCAACTGCGATAGTGCAATATTCTACAATACACACCCCCTCATTTCAACGTGCTTTGGAGTTTGACACCTTCAATTTAAGGTGTTATAATTCTCCATGGTTTCATCTTACCATTTCCACTGGAAGCGTGACCATCGTTGAATAGCCTTACAGTCTCTGAACCACAAATTGAAAGTGATAAACTTCTCTCAATGCCAATTGAAGAAGCTGAGCTCGTTTTTCAGGGATATCCTACCCACAAGCAACTGGAAATTATATCTTCCACACGCGATCCGCGAAAACGCGAAGAGCTTTATTATTTCGTGCCAGATTGTACGGAATTAATTCAACTCAGTTCAACTGAGGATATGCTGCAAATTATAAGTACATCACTTGGTACGGGATACGCCTCAATACTGATCCCGTGTTTGTCATCTGACCAATTCGAAGAAATGATAGATATTGCGGTTTGGAAGGACGGCAAACTAGATGAGAGAAGTCTAGACATTTGGTTGTTTGAGCTTTCTCTATGCGATTGTGAGGATCTGTCTCAGTTTTTATATCGAATTGACATTAGCATATTGGCTGCCATGTTGCGTGGCCGCTTCGAGATTAATTCTGAATTTTTGGCCTTGATGATTGAATCGGGAACCATCGATCCATCATCGAAGGAAATTCAGTTCAAGGATGAGAGATCAAAGCACATCCTAGACGCGATTTGGGCCGCAGACGAGAATCTTTTTACTCGATTGCTGTACGAAGTCTTCGGACTTGATCAAGAAGATATAGCGTCAGAGTTCTCAGCCTCGCTTGAAAGAGCAAAAGAAAAACGGGATCAACGCGTCGAAGAGAAGGATCGCCAGATGGGCGTCCACGTTACCGAGGAGCAGATTCTCCAAACTGTCGATCTCAAGAAAATCAATCTTAAGGATGACGAGGATGAGTAACGTAAATAACATTACCGAGTGTGAGAGCCAGCTTTTTTTGGCAAAAGTGATATCGCATGGGGTCGATACGGATGAAATATCACTTGAACGTGTTGAAGAGATGAAGCAGGAAGTTGCCGAAATCTCCCACAAACTTGTAACCATTAAAGCCGACGATTTCAGTTCAAACTTCGAGATAAAACATCACGTTAGAACCGGCATCGAAATGATTAACCTAGGGTTGGAGCATGGCAGTCAGAAAGATATCGCTAGAGCAACAAAGTTGCTAAACAAGAATCATCTCATCAAATTTTTTCAGATCGGTAACACCCTGACAAAACAGAGCCACATATTACCAGGTAGTGAAGAAATATTTCTCGGTTAGCTAGCTAGAAACCCTCTGACACAAAAGCGAAAAAACCCATCGACCAAAATCCGATGAGTTGAACCCTGCCAAGCAAAAAACATTTAGCCAATAAACTTATCAAGAGGAAGATCTTTCAGGAAATCATAAGGTTTCCAATAAACACCAAGCAGAATGGTCGGCACGATAAAGGCCATTAGCAGTGCCATATCACCCCTTGAGAAAGAAAGTACTTCGGCATCTTCAGAGGTTTCAAATAACATTGCTTTTACAATTCGGATATAGTAGTACAGTGAAACCACGCTATTAAGCACGCCTATAATCGCCAGCCAATAAAGCTTTTTTTCTAACACTGCTGCAAAAAGCACCCATTTCCCCGCAAATCCTGCTAGTGGAGGCATGCCTGTCAGCGAGAATAGGAATATCACCATTGCAACTGCAACGAATGGCGCGCGTGAAATCAAACCTTTATAACCGTCGATATCTTCGCTGCCTACTTCCTTGGCAACGAGAATTACAACAAAAAAGGCTCCCAAGTTCATAAACATGTAGATTGTCAAATAGAAGAGGATCGCTTTAATACCGTCACCAGACAACAACACTACTCCCATCAATAAGTAGCCTCCATGGGCAATACTCGAATAGGCGAGTAGGCGTTTGACATTTTGTTGTGGCAAGGCGGCCAAATTCCCAAACGTCATTGTCAAGGCAGAAACAATTGATAACAGTAGTGTCCAGTTGAGATTGGTTCCTCTAAAACTAAAATAGAAGAGACGAATAAACAGGGCAAATCCGGCAGCTTTCGAGGCTACGGACAAAAATGCAGTGATTGGAATTGGGGCCCCTTCATAAACATCCGGCGCCCACATATGGAATGGAACGGATGCAATCTTGTAACCGACACCAGCTAAAATGAAGATGATAGAGATTAAAACTGCCGTCGGATACGCTGAGGCGATCTCGGGAAGTTGTTGCCCAATCTGTGACATACTGGTCGTTCCAGTCATACCGAAAATGAGGGATAAGCCGAAAAGCATTGTCCCCGATGCTATTGCCCCATAGATGATATATTTGAATGCCGCTTCGCTTGATCTAGGATTTCGTGTTAGGAATCCAGCAAGAATATAAGATGTCAAACTGACAGTTTCCAATGAAAGGTAGGCCATCAGGATATTCGTCGATGAGGCCATCAGGAACATACCCAGATTAATGGCAATTAAAAGTGCGTAATATTCCCCTTGAGCTTTTGGATCCAGTTCGTTGGAAACCATCGAGAAGATAATAGTTACAGCTGTCGCTATTAGAACGATGATCTTGAAAAACGTTGCAAACCCATCAATACGGATCATGCCTAGGAAGAGTGATTGATCCACAGTGCCAACGATAAACACTGCAATTGTTGCAACCAAGAGACCAGCAAGGCTAAGATAGGCAATCCCCTTACCAGTTTGACCTCGTGACACCAAGTCAAACAAAATCACAAGTATGGCAAAAACAACGAGAACCAATTCAGGAGTAAAATAACGGATGCTTTCTAGATTCCCCAAAAATGATCTCCCTTATTGTAATGGTAATCCTGCTACCGAGTTGCGGAACATTTCAATCGCAAAATGCGGCCAAATACCGAGTACAATGGTTAGGATTCCCAGTGGAATGAGTGTCGCAATCTCACGTCTGTTTATTTCTTCTATTGCTTCATATTTAGGATTTAAATCACCTAGAAAAACCCGCTGGAGAGTCCAGAGGAAGTAAGCGGCACCAACAACAATTCCAATGGTTGATAAAATTGTAAGTAACTGAAACTTGCTGTAAGCCCCAAGGAGAGTTAGTGCTTCCCCCACGAATCCGCTAAGGCCAGGCAAACCAAGTGATGCCATGAAAGCCAATGTTGTAATGCCTGTGTAAATTGGCATCTTCGATCCCAACCCACCAAAACCATTAATATCACGATGATGCGCCCGATCATAGACAACACCAACCAGAAGAAACAACATCGCGCTAATCACACCATGATTCAGCATCTGCAGCATTGCTCCTGTCACACCTGCTTCGTTACGCGAAGCAAGACCTAGAATTACGAATCCCATGTGTCCAATACTTGAATAGGCGACTAGCTTCTTGAAATCAGTTTGTGCCAACGCACACAAAGAACCATAAATAATGTTAATCACACCGAGGATAGCAAGTGCGTTCCCCCAACGGCCTGAACCATTGGTGAAAAAGTCCATGCCAGCAGGCAGCATAGCAAAGTTAATTCGAACTAGTCCATAAGTCCCCATCTTTAGCAGAATGGCTGCCAGAACAACGCTAATCGCCGTAGGAGCCTCAACGTGCGCATCGGGGAGCCAAGTATGGAAAGGAAAAATCGGCACCTTAACAGCAAAACCAATGAAGAACCCAAGAAATACCCAAATTTGGAATGTGGGATCCGCCAGTGCGTGCCCTGAAGTTTTTGCCAAATTAATTAGAGTTGGAATATCGAATGTTCTTAATCCCGGATCAACACTACTATTGATATAAACGGCAATCATCGCTACCAGCATCAACATGCTACCAAAAAGAGTATACAGGAAAAACTTAATTGCCGCATATTCTCGCCTCGGTCCTCCCCATACTCCGATAAGAAAGTACATGGGAAGCAAAGTCAATTCAAAGAATACATAGAAAAGGAACAAATCCAAGGCACAGAAAAATCCAATCATTCCGGTTTCAAGCAACAAGAACAGAGCAAGATACGCTTTAATTCCTTTCTCGATTTTCCATGATGCCCCGACACAGATTGGTCCTAACAAAGCGGTTAGAAGTATCAACGTTACACTCAGCCCATCAACCCCGGTGTGGTATTTAATGTTAAATGCTTCGATCCAACTAGTTTCTACTCTTTCCTGAAGCTCAGCACTTGTCGGATCATACTGTAAATAAAGTAAAACAGCTAAAAACAGCGGGATAAGTGTGACCATAAATGCAATCCACTTTGCCGCATCTTCGCGATCTCGCGGGACAAGCAAGACAACAATCATGCCGACTAAAGGGATAAAAATCATTGATGTTAATAACATCCAGCAAATTCCTCCTAAAACCTCAAACCAATAACCTGAAAATGATGATTAATAATATGACACCAGCTAAGACAACAAAAAGGTAATTCTGAATTACCCCCGTTTGGATTCGTCTAACCCTACCACCAAACTTCCATGTTATCTTAGCCACAAGATTGACCGAAAAATCGACGATTTTATCATCAAAAAGACCAACTAGAAAAGCGATAATGTAGTTCACAATTATATAGACAAGATTGACTAAACCATCCACGAGATACTTGTCAATACCACCGAAAATTTTTGCGCCAATAACAGTTGCACGCACAATTATTCCATCATAGAATTCATCAATAAAGTATTTGTTCCAAAGTATCCTATGTACACCCCTAAACTTGTTGGCAACAGTTTCAGCCGAGAATATCTTCCAATGATAAAATAGGGCTGACAGCAGGATTCCCAGTCCCACCACAAAAATCGATAATCCCATGGCAAGGCTATGAGCGGGACTATGTGCCCCATGTGTTTCAACATGGCTTGTCGAATCATGATGATCGGCAGCACCAACAGCAACATAAAGAACAGGTTGATTGGCATGCTTATGTGCTAAATGATTATGCGTTTGTTCAGGTTGCTCAACATACTTTTTAAAAGACCACTTGTTAACTATTGGAAAAGACAAGACAGCTAATATTATCAGGGGGATAATCATTGATCTAGGCGATTCATGGGCATGCTCGTACATCCCTTGATTCCGAGGCTGTCCCATGAAAGTCAAGAAAATCAAACGAAACATGTAAAGTGCTGTAGCTCCGGCCGCAACCAAAGCCATGAAGAACAGGATATAATAGTGGGTAGAACCAGATTCCATTGCCCTGCCGAGCGTCGCGCCAAGAACTTCATCCTTACTCCAAAACCCCGAGAATAGAAATGGCACACCGGAAATTGACAGGGTAGCAATCAACATTGTCCAGAAAGTAATCGGCATTTTATGACGAAGTCCACCCATATTTCGCATGTCTTGTTCTAAAGGAATTCCATCTCGTTCAACTGGATGATCACTATGCTCATCATCGTGACCGTCATGATGATGAACATGCAATGCGTGAATGACACTGCCGGATCCGAGGAAAAGAAGTGCTTTGAAAAAGGCATGTGTTGTCAAGTGAAAAAGTCCAGCAACATAACTACTCGCCCCTATGGCCAACATCATATAACCGAGCTGGCTGACTGTTGAATAAGCCAGAACACGCTTGATATCCCATTGGACAATGGCAATGGTAGCAGCGAAAATGGCGGTGATACCACCAACATAAGCGATGAATAACGAGGATACACCGGTTAAAATCGGAAACATTCGAGCTGCAAGGTATACACCGGCAGCAACCATCGTTGCCGCATGGATTAGCGCACTAACGGGAGTTGGACCTTCCATAGCATCTGGCAACCAAGTATGAAGTGGGAATTGGGCAGATTTGCCGATAGCACCACAGAAAATTAGTATTCCGGCAATTGAAAGCCAAGTTAAATCGCTAGATCCTAAATTATTGACCGCCTCGAAAATCCCGCTATCGCCAAACAGAACGAACGTGTGGAATTTAGTGAAGAGCATCATCATACCTATGAACATCCCGACATCACCAACACGGGTCGTCAGAAAGGCCTTCTTACAGGCGTTAGCAGCGGAATCTTTTTCGAACCAGAACCCAATCAGCAAGTAGGAACAGAGTCCCACAAGCTCCCAACCGATGTAAATGCCTAATAGATTATCAGCAACAACCAGGAACAGCATTGAAAAGGAAAACAAGGAAAGATAAGCGAAAAATCGTGGATATCGTGGATCCCCATGCATATAGCCGATTGAGAAGATATGAACGAGACCACTAACAATTGTTACCACCAACAACATAA
This sequence comes from Candidatus Poribacteria bacterium, assembly GCA_012963885.1. Classification (GTDB taxonomy): domain Bacteria; phylum Poribacteria; class WGA-4E; order WGA-4E; family UBA9662; genus UBA9662. Next base: position 29,281 of record DTUY01000030.1, read on the forward strand.
TTGACGTCACACTGTCAAAAAGGAATCCCATCGATAAGGATACATTATTAATTTGTATCCAATCAATTGTGTGTGTCTCTGGCGATACCCCACCTGCACGCTTGTAGCTATCGGGATCGCCAAGAACTTGCATAAAAAGCAGAAACGCACACAAAAACGCAATTATCATGGCAAAGGTCGAGATCAAATCCTGACGGTTTGAATTACGCCCTGTTAATGCCAAAATAGCAAAGAACGCAAATGCCCCTAGTGGGCAAAGCAAAATGACGGAAATAAGCGTTACGATCATGCTATATCTCTAACTGAACCCTAGCCCTTCAAAGTATCGATCTCACTTGGACTAATTGAACTAAATTCTCTATAGATCGACAGGATTATTGCCAAGAAAACTGCCGCTTCGGCCGCTGCCAGCACAATCACAAATAAAGCCATGATTTGCCCTTCTATGGCCAAACTCACCTCTCCAGCAGCCACAGTCGTCGGAGAGGAAATGAAACGAGAGAAAGCTATAAAATTAATGTTGCATGAGTTTAAGATTAACTCGATACCCATTAATATGGTAATTGCATTCCGGCGCGTTAACACTGCAAAAACACCGAGTGTAAAGAGAATAATGCTAATTAGCAAGTAATGCTCAAGAGTTATATTCGTCACTATTCCTGTACCTCTGTGCGTGAAATAAATACCGCGCCAATCAAAGCAATTAAAAGAACAATTGAAGTAACTTCAAATGGGAGCAAGAACTTCTTCTGCAAAATCGCTATTCCAATTTGTTCAGTAGTACTATCCGATGAATCAACAACCTCCGATAAGATATTCCACGGTGTTTCAAAAATGAGCAGCAACAGCACAGCAAAGAGAGCGGAAGAAACTATAATTCCCCCAAACATCTGCCATTTACTCACTTCAATGTTAACCTTCATTACAAGCTTGCTGCTCGTCATCAATACTCCGAACAGAATAAGCACTAAAATCCCACCAACGTAAACAATTACCTGTGTTGCGGCTAAAAAGTCGGCTTGCAAGAAAACGTAAAGGCCAGCGACAGAGAAAAGCGTTACCATCAACGAAAAAGCTGCGTGCACAACGTTAGGTAAGGTCACGACAGCCGCTGCCGACACCACAGTCAGTAAAGCAAACAGGTAAAAAACAAGTTCAGAAGCTTCCATGAATCACATTCCTTTACGACACCAGCATGTCTTGCATAACCATTATTCATACAATTCCGGTTTTACAAAACTGTAGTTGAGGCGGGATCGGTCAAACTCAGAGTATTCGAGGCCCTCCAAGCTGTCGACCATTGTCAAACTTTCAGTAGGACAAACTTCAGTACATAGGCCGCAATACATGCATAGTGCCATATCAATATCAAACCGATCCATATAGAAAGTAACTTTCTTACGTTCGACGATCCGATCAACATCATTACTTGAAACTGTCCTGGTTTTTCCAGCTGGTACTGTCTGACTAATCGTGATCTCTGTATCAGGTTCGATTTTCTTCGTGCCCCCTTCAACAATGCCGATAATCTGTTTTCTATCCTTGAGATGGACCACGTTCATGCTTTCCCATAATTTTGCGCCGCGCCCACCTGAAGGCTTTCGCGAGTCAATATAGATACAATCAACTGGACAGATTAGCACACACTTGTTGCAAACGATACAATCCTCAACACGATTGTGTAACTGACCACGGTACCCAATTGGGATTTCACGATAATTATCTTTCCTCTCGAACTCGTATTGATACGGATACTGGTGCGTTACGCGCGGCCTTAGCATCTGTCTAAAGGTAATCACCATCCCAACTAAAACTGTATAAATACCAACGTATATATTTGAAATGTATCCAACCATAAAAATCAACCTCTTTTTTTCAACTATCTAAGTCGATGATGCTGGAATAGTTTCCTTTTTGATACTCGGTACACCTTTGAAAACTTGTCCCAGGAGGAGAAAAAGCCCAAGAACTATAATAACTAAGCTAGCCCCTAAGCTTTTCATATTCATAGTATCAGCACCAAAAACCAACATCCATATTCCAATACCAAGGATATTAAAGAACGAAATAGGGATCAAGTATTTCCAACACAAATTCATCAATTGATCTACCCGTAACCGAGGCAAGGTCCAACGAATCCACATCATGACAAAAACGAGAAAGAGAGTTTTGAAAATAAAACCTGGCAATCCGCCGAGTATATCTATTCCTGGAAGAACACCTTGCCATCCTCCAAGGAAAAGCGTGACAGCAATGGCACAGACAGCGAACATGTTGGCATATTCAGCAATGAAGAAGAGTGCAAAACGCATACCACTGTATTCAGTATGAAAACCGGCAACCAGTTCAGATTCCGCTTCAGGGAGATCGAAAGGGGTTCGATTAACTTCAGCAATAGCAGAAATAAAGAAGACGAAAAAAGCGATAAAACTAAACGGTGTCCGAAAAATCAACCAACTATGAAGTCCACTGTTTTGCTGATCGACAATTTCTTGCATATTAAGCGTCTGTACCACCATAATTACAACCAGAATTGACAAACCAACCGGGATTTCATAGCTAACTATCTGAGCCGCTGAACGCAGAGAACCAAGAAGAGACCACTTGCTGTTCGATGCCCACCCAGCCATAATCACACCAATCACTACAACAGAAGACACCGCCATGATGTAGAAGATACCGATGTTGAGATTACTGACAATAAAAATATACTGATCATCATCTAGATCTATTCCACCAAATGGTATGGCAACAAAGACGGCTAAAGAAAAACAAAAGATGATATAGGGCGCAAGCCGGAATAGCACTCTATCACCGTATGGAGGAATGAGATCTTCCTTGAAGAGTAATTTTACACCGTCTGCTAAGGTTTGCAGGATCCCCCAAGGACCAACCCTCATCGGCCCTGTTCGATCTTGTATAAAAGCAGAAACTTTTCTTTCAGCTAAAACCAACACAAGGGGAATTAATGGAAAAATTGCCACGAAGATCCCGCAACAGGTAATCATGGCAATTAGTTGCTCGTATCCTTTAAGAAATCCTGGTAGAGGAGGAAGAATCTCCACTAGCAAGTTAGCCAATGGTTTACTTGATTCAACCATTACTGTAGGCAAGTTATCAAAAACACTAAAAACTGTCGCATTTCCGTTTTCACTAAATAGCTAAGAACCAATTCCCTGAAGTTAAGGAGAAAGAACGCTTATCTGTCAACTTCTCCCATAACAATGTCAATACTGCCAATAATTGCGATGATGTCAGCCACCATCAGTCCTTTACTTAATTCTTGTAATGCGCTTAATGCTGTAAAACAAGGCGATTTGGCTTTTAGCCGAACCGGTTTCACGCTGCCGTCACTGACAATATAGAAACCAAGTTCCCCCCGCGGGGCTTCGCTTCGATCAAAGATTTCACCAGCTGGCGGTCGAACGGCTTTATATTGCGCCATGATCGGACCATCAGGAATCTCCCGATTGAGAATCTGTCGAATAATTCTAACGGACTCTTTCATTTCATCCATGCGGACTTTATACCGATTCCAACAATCCCCAAGCACAGCGCCAATCCTGGGAATATCATGACCAACAGGGATATCAAAGTCAAATCGATCATAGATCGAATAAGGTTCATCCTTTCGCAAATCCCACCTTTTACCTGCACCTCGCAAATTGGGTCCTGTTATACCATAGTTAATTGCCATGTCTTCATCCAGAACGGCAATTCTGACTGTACGTTCGATGAAAATTTTGTTTTCTGTTAACAGCGAATTGTACTCATCAATCTTCGGTTCAAAATAGTCGATAAAATCTTTAACGTGATCCAACCAGTCCGGTGGCATGTCCCTTGACACTCCGCCAATCCGAATGTAGTTATAAGTCAACCGAGCACCACAAATCTCCTCAAAAAGCAAAAGAATCTTCTCCCGATCACGAAAAGCATATAGGAATGGCGTAAAAGCACCAATATCCATGCCATAGGTGCCAAAGGAGAGTAAATGGCTAGCGATGCGGTTTAGCTCTCCAACGAGAACACGCAGATATTCTGCCCTTTCAGGTATTTCAGGAAATTTTTCATCAGCTGCCATCATCTTCTCGACAGCAAGACAGAATCCCCAATTTTGATTCATGGCAGAGATATAATCCATCCGATCGGTAAATGGGATAATCTGAGGATAGGATAAATTTTCGGCGTGTTTTTCAAAACAACGGTGCAGATAGCCAATATGTGGAATGGCCTCACGGACGATTTCACCATCAAGTTTTAATTCCAACTTCAGAACACCATGGGTACTCGGGTGCTGAGGCCCCATGCTGACAACCATCTCGTCTGAGAATGGTTGGACTTCGATAAACTTGTTTTCTTCTGTTGCCACTGATGTCATCCAGTCTAGTATGGAACTTTCATTCCTCGGTATGTATCAGGTTCTTTATAATTCTTACGTAATGGGTGGCCTTCCCAATCGTCCGGTAATAAAATCCTTCTAAGATCACTGTGTCCATCAAAAACAATACCAAAGAGATCATAGGCTTCGCGCTCATGCCAATTTGCGGTTTTCCAAATGTTTTCCACCGTTGGTAGATGTGGATTCTCCTTCGGTACAATAGCTTTGATTGCAACTTTATGTAGATGAACATCTGAGAAGAGATGATAGACAACGTACAAATTTTCGTCTTCAAGACTGAGATCCACACCGCTGAGGCACATCAGCATGTCAAAAGCCAGACGTTTATCATCGTAAAGATATCGGCAAATCTCGTCAACTAAGGCCGAATCCACTAAGATACAAGAATCATGGACGGCTTCTTCTTCAATCGGCGATATCTTGTCACCGAATTTTTCACAAAGCAACCCTTGAATTTCTTCGATTATCATCTTATTTAGTTGGACTCGATTTTGTTAGCGAGCTTTGAAAAGCTTTCGTAGGAAAGGTACGGTGGCAGGACCACTTTTAGTTTGTTCTCGAATTTTTTCCTGTAACTTCATCAGACCTTCGAGCACTGCCTCAGGACGAGGGGGACAACCGGGTACATAGACATCGACCGGAATAATCCTATCGACACCTTTCAGAACGTGATAACCATGTTGCCAATATGGACCACCACTTGTCGCACAACTCCCCATTGAAATTACGTATTTAGGTTCTGGCATCTGCTCGTAAAGACGAACAATTCGAGTTGCCATTTTCAATGTGACCGTGCCAGAGACAATGATTAAATCTGATTGTCTCGGTGAAGCTCGTGGAACACCGGCTCCAAAACGATCAAGATCAAAATTAGATGCAGCTGTTGCCATAAATTCAATTGCACAGCAGGCAAGCCCAAAAGTCATCGGCCAAAGTGAGGACAGCCTCGCCCAATTAGCAACAGCATCAATTGAAGTAACGATGATGTTTTTATCGAAATCCTCATCGTTAACAATATTGATAGGTTGATTTTGTTGTTGCATTACTTATGTATTCTCCTCCTGAACAGATTGAATTGAACGAATCCACTCCAAATCACCTTTTGCCCAAACATAAGCAAGGCCTACCAGAAGAATTAGAATGAAAACGAACATTTCACCAAAGGCAAGGATACCAGCTCCATCCTCAATTAATTTCCGAAAGACAACCCCCCAAGGGAACAAAAACACAATCTCAACTTCAAAGATTAAAAAGATCAATGCAATGACGTAAAAGCGTGTGTTAAATTTAATTCGGGTATCGCCAATTGGATCTTCACCGCATTCATAAGGGATTTCCTTTTCTGTCGAGGGAAGCCTAGTCTGAAGGAATCGGGAGAGGATTAGGTTTAAAGCTACAAATATAAAGCCTCCTATTAGGAACAGGAGAACATTTGCAAAGTTAAATAGCATTCAGTCTACAGCCTTTTCAAAAAATATCAGCCTTGATTATATACTATCGGCCATCTATTTGTAAACAATTTATTGATACTTAGTCAAACTCTCCACTGCATTTACGACAAACAATATAGAATTGCATGTCATCGGACTGAGCATGCTGTTTGATGAGATCTACGGCAACTTGTGGAAGTTCCCCCGCACACTTCGGACATTTATATAGTGACCCTTCGGTTTCGGGTATTTCATTCATATTACCAACAATATCGCGCCAGTAATTAAACTCCCAAGGAATTTCTGTCTTCGCTTCCGTAGCGATGTCGTAACCGTGACGAATTAATCTCTGATATTCTGAGAATTCAACAGACTCGAAATGATACTGGAATTCTTCGGAGATTTCAAGTCCCTTTTTGGCAGAGAAATTTTGCCGAATTTCGTTTTGACTCAGCACGTTATTATAGATGCTCAACTCATCAAGAATACCACCATATCGAAAGTATCCCCTAGGACTGGAACCAATAATCAGGTCCTTGTCATTCGTCATGCTTGCGCTAGAAACCTGTTCTGTACCAGCATGTTCTCCATCCTTGTAGAAAAATACTGTCTCGCTATCACGGACCACAGCAATATGCACCCATCTATTAGGTATCAAGACCCGATCTGAATAGACACAAGCATATCCACGTTCATTCCCACTACCTCCAACACATAATTGGATCGTTTTATTTTCCAATGCAGAAAATTGATAATTAAGAGGTTCTCGCTTGGTAACAATGATGTCAGAACGCCCATTCCAATAGATCCAAGCACACAATGTCATGCGCCCCTCTAGGTTCAGACTTTCGTGATGAGGCACAATTATCCGATCCTTTCCCCTGCCGCCGAACCTTAATCCACCACGTGCTTTTCCTTGAGCCATCTTCGGACTACCCTCGATTTTGCCATGATTTTCACCCCACACGTCTTTAAGCGTCTTGCCTCTAACACTGGCTAGATCAAAAGACCAGTGGCTCACCAGATCATCGGTCACAATACCAACAGTCTGTTCCTGACTATCAGATTCTCTCGCTGGCTTCCCTCCGATATTGTGGGATTTAGCAATCTGTGTGATTCGTTGGTGAAGTGCTTTCTCTGTTACATTTGCGATGACCACGCAATCACGAATCCCTTTCTTCCAGAAATCAAGCAGGGTAATCATTGCACGCAGATTACCATCGGATCGTTGTCGAGCAACCACTGCCAGTACCAGGCCTGTGTCTTGCGACCGGCTAACGAAACATTCATAGACTGGATATTCAGGAGGCGGGAGGTTTCGGCTCGTATTAAGCAGGGAAGCGTAATATCTACAATTTTGATCACATCCAGGAATCTTGGCTCGCTTGGCACGGCAACATTGCGGACAAATGACAATACTACTTAATGCTGGACACGTACGTTTGCCATTATCAGATCCACAGGTGCGGCACCGGACTTTTTTAATTCGTAACCGATTTTTTCTAAATGGATCGGATCTACGCATTTCAATCCAGTCTAACTATTTTGACGTCCTGCTAATCCCTGTAAATATTCACCAATTTTATCTGCAATCTGCTTAGCATCTACGTCAGCGAAGTCAAAAAGTTCCTTCAGCATCGGAGAAATCGTTCCCGTATCAAGGATGTTGCTGGCCAACTTTCCCATTTTGCTACTACCCTTGCCATCTGAACCACCCATGTCGAGGATCTTGATGGAATCAATTTTCTCGACAGGTTTCATCAACCTCTCTACCAATTCAGGTGAGACCTCGATGAGTTCTAGTAACGCTTCTTGAACAAGAACACGCTGTTCAGCCACATTTCGTGCTTCCAAATGCACCATCTCCCCTGTAGCTTTTGCGCGTGCTTCGGCCAGAACAGCATCTGCCAAACGTTCGATCGGTTGGGCTTGAGCTTCTCCACCAAGGATGGCTATATCACGCTGCCATTCTGCTTCTCTGACCCGTTGGGCAGCTATGACTTCAACTTGTGCTTCTGCGCGTCCTGCTTC
>DTUY01000031.1 GCA_012963885.1 Candidatus Poribacteria bacterium
TTTCTGGTTCATAATTGACAACCCCCTCCTGAGTCAGGTAAGTGTTAAGACCCATATCGTAAAGCAATTCTCGGCTTACTCGAAGAGTGCTGATGTCGTCTTCAAGAACCGTGATTCTGAAACCCCCATTCGGGTCGGTCATCATTTGTATGGGTGCGCTGTCTTTCCAGCCAGTATTAAACTTTTCAAACATGTCCAATGGGGTGAATGACGGAATAGGGTCACCCAAAGTTGGTCGTCGAGTTGTCACGACACGTGATTTTATGTCTGTCTTATATGTTGCCGCACTTTTTGCGTCGACTTGATTAGCAGTGTTCTCTGTCTGAATACTGGACGCTGTCTGAATTATGTTGAAAAGGTTTGTGTCCAGTAGATACTGCTGCTTGTAGATGTAATAAAAATTGAAGTCATCATCTCCATTATCGGCACCGGCTCCAGTGTCGCTCCAAAGTTGCCGCCCAGCTGAGCGATCTAAATCGTCTTGGGCAGCAACTGTTGCTGGTACGCCCGATAAATAAAACAGGTAATGGTCACCCTTGTCATCGAACCATTTAGGTAAATAAGTTATTTTTGAACTGACAGTAACAGGTTTACCGTCGGCATTCACCGAATCCAGAAAGACAGTTCCTCCTTCTTTATACAAAGTGTCTTTGCAATAGAGTTGTTTGATAGGGGAATTATAATACAGATCTTCCACAATCAAACTTACCTCTGTCTGTTGAACAATGTCCGTTATCATAAACATTGGACCTAACACTTGGAAATACGCATCGGTTTCAGTTTCTGCAAAATCAGCTCTGTACAAATTCACCTTGCTAGAAAGGTAAATTGCGAGGTGTGTAATCGAGATATTTGGTACATCATCTTTGTTGATGCGTATTTGGGCCCATTGATATTTATCAGGGTCCCTGGAAGTCGGATGTGGATGCACTGCACCATCAGCAGTATACTTGCCCTTTTCATAAGAGCTATTTCTCATGAATCGGCAGTAACATGGGAGAATTCCATGTGGGCCCATGCCAGGACCACGAATATTGGCGACAGGGTCATCTAACAGTGTTACTTTTGGATCGTCGTTCGTTTTCTGATCATCCCAATCTACAGTCATGACCGTACCTTTATGGACACATACGGGATTCAGGTCTTCTGCCATGCCTTCGACAATCTTGTTAATCGAAAGCGTAGCACCTATCTCGGTCTTAGATGGTAAAAATCGCATCTGTTGAGCGCCCTCTTGGGCTAAAATAAAATATCCAAGCTCAGTTTTTAATAAATCTTGGGTAGTCCCTGTGTCCTGAGAAGACTCATCCTTTTCGACCTGAATTGCATACGTGTTCGGTAACATTCGGTAGACAATGCCTCTCTCATTGGGTGAACAAGACAATCTAAAGGACTCGATACAAACAAAAGCATTACTGGTGTCCTGGATAAACGGTTCATCTTTTCGCATTTCGCAGCGTGCTCTGACGTACTTTTTTTCACCATTGTACTGTGATAATGTCAGATACTGAAAATCTTGGGTGTTAACATCGATTAATTCCATTTTAACTTTATTGCAGAGAATAAAAACTAATGGCCAAAAGTACACTCAAAGCTCTGGTTCAGTTAGACGAAAGCCTGGCATTGAGCTTTCCTGAGATTTCAAAGATTCTTACAGGTAGGTTTGGTCAAGGAAAAACGATTTACTACTGTGACCTCGAAACCGTGAAAGGGAGTTATACACGAGAGCGGTTAATAGGACAACACGATTGTGCGGCTATCCTAATCAGTGCCGATTTAGGAGGGGGGGTTCAACGACATTGGACTGCTTTGCTCCGGAGTAAGAAAGGGTTCTCTTTCTTCGATTCTTTGGGGATGACTTACCGAACTTTAGACCATTTACTTGGAGACACGAGATTGACGGATTTCCTAAGAGAAATCAAGGCCGAACCCAGCACAAGGAAGCTCCAAAGCCATTCTAGAAAGGTCCGTACATGTGGTTGTCACATTGCAGTTAGGATGGCCTTCTTCAAAAAGAGCAATAGCGAATATGTCAAGTTCATTACAAGCGATAGACATCGAACGGTCGATGAAACTGTGGTCACGTTATGCTGTATAGGATTATTGAACTAAGAAAAAGATGGTTTGTATGCTTGATGAACTGCCTATCGAGCTCATTTGGATTATTTGGGACTACAAACTTGAAATGGAGGAATTTGAGTGGTTTTATGCGTTTTTAGACCAAATTTATGGGACTTTGGGTGTTTTTTAACGTTTTATACCTAAAAATGACGTTTTTGGGCTGTTTTCATAAACAGGTTAGATTAACAGTTTAGATTAACCTGTTTTAGTGCAAAAAGACCGCACTAGGGCAGAAAGTCTGCTTATTCTGACGTACAGGGGAACTAATTTGCAAATTAGTGCTCGACTGGGGTACTTAGTAGCTTAATACGACGTTAATCTAAGTTATGCCGTATCATAGCATATACCGCTGTATTTCGGGCGTTTCTTTTTTCTCTAGAAAGTAAATTACTAAAGAAATGGAGCTTTATCATGAAATTTCTGGAATTTTTGAGTTAAAAACACTCAATTTTCAGAAACAAACGAAGAAAACCTTATTAAAATGGGTAAAACGTAGCAAGTTTGAAGAAAGGCGCACAAAGTTCTTTGAAAATTGCGGCGAAGGTAAAATCCTTTCTAAAGTCAGCATCTGCAAACAAAAAGAACGTCCAGAGTGGACCAAGCCACTCGAAGGCCAAAAAGTCAAAGATATACGCAAGGCTATCAAGGCTTTTCTTCAGGCACTTGGTCTTCTGAAACTAGATCCGAAGTCTGTCTCTAAAATCGAAAAGCTTGCGAAAGAGAGACATTGGGAAGCCGTCGTGACTCTGAGTAAAGACAGCTTTGAAGATACTCACACAGCTCAGAAAAAAGGCAGTGGGCGATACTCACGTCCAGATAGAATTAGGAGGGATGGTCGTCGAGAACCAAATCCCAGGTTTCCGCATATATCAAGGCAGTCTACTCTGAGTAGGCGAGATGGTCGACTAGATTATGAGCACCCACGTCGACGCAGGCGCAGCGAGGTTGACCTGACTCAGACTCGTGAGACTCGTGTAAGGTCACCAAGCCCTCCTGCAGAATGGGAACATAGCCAAGACGAGTCTGAGCCGGAGGCAGAAGAAAAAGCGGAAAGGGGGGCAGACTATTGGAAAAGGCAATTTTACGAGAACCAAGGATATCTTAAAGAATTATTGAA
>DTUY01000032.1:0-24041 GCA_012963885.1 Candidatus Poribacteria bacterium
CTTTCTAGCTGGGCTTTTATTTCTCTGTGCTTGGTTAGTTTTTTCACTTCTTTAATCTCGGCTATATTTGGACTTGGTGGGGGAGCAATGTTAGTGACCATCATGGCATCATTACTTAACCCTTTAGCCGTTATACCTATCCATGCCGTAATCCAAATGAATTCAAATTTATTCAGAGCGATAATGCTGTGGACCCATATCAAATTTATGTGGATGCTGCCATTTGTTATCGGCACTACCGTTGGTGTTTCAGTTGGAGGCCAAATAGTGTTCGCTATCCCTAAATATTTACTACAAGGTATTATCGGTTTGTTTATACTCTATTCGCTCTGGGGCCCCTCCATCAAGGCTATCAAATCTTCATGGATAAGCTTTATTGGAATTGGAGTTGTTTCATCCTTTGCCACTATGTTTGTTGGCGGTACGGGTTTGCTAGTAGCACCATTCATCAAGGCCACTACTGATGAGCGCCGCATGACTGTGGCTACACACGCCGCTTTTATGTCATGGCAACATGGAGTAAAAATTCTGACCTTCGGATTATTAGGGTTTACTTTTGCACCTTATTTGCCATTAATGATAGGAATGATTCTATTGGGTATTACAGGTACATGGTTGGGCAAAAATATCTTAACCAGCATGTCGGAAAACGTTTTCCGCCTAGCCTTCAATACGGTGCTAACATTATTGGCGACCAGACTAATCTACCAATCCATTAGGCATGGGCTATTTTAGTTCGGTAATATTCTTCTTTCAGTTTATTACTGCATCTCCCTACGATTAGGGTTTCGCTAACTATCTTCCTTCATCTTTGTCAATCACAATAATTGATTTTTGACACACACTCTTCTAATAGCACTTTCATCGGTGGTTTGCCTGCATAAATATCATAGGTGATGCTATTATGTTTATGCCCCACCAATTCTTTGACAAAATAAGGAAATACTTGTTTATCAGTAAGATGTGTTACGACTGTATGTCTCAAGCTGTGAAAGCTACGACTACGATTAGTAGCATCTAAAGCTAACTCGGTTAAGAACTTACGGCTGAACCAGTTGCTAATAGACATTTTTGCTTTCTCAAACAGATTTTTCTGACAAGATTCCAGATGGTCAAGGAGGCCTAACTCTAACAGTTTAGGATGAACTGGTACTTGGCGACAAGAAGAAAGGTTTTTTATTCTCTTGCCGTCTCGGTTATTAAAGGAAAAACACCAAATATCATCTTTTGATTCTACGTCATCAGTGGTGAGTTGGACTATTTCTCCCAACCGAGCACCCGTATAAGCCGCTATGTTAACAACCCAATAGTAATCTGGGGTGGGTTGTCGTCTTTTACCAAACCGACCTCTGACTGTATTGTGTTCCAAGAATGACCAGCCAAGCAATTTGGGGCCAAGAATCAATTTCATTTCATCTGCTGAGAATGGCTGTTTAGCAGATGTAATATCATCTTTGTTGGCTAATGTTATCTTGCCTGAGAAGTAGTTGGTTTTCACAAAGCCTTGCTTAACCGCCCAATTAAAGGCGGCAATGATAGCACTGGCATAGGTTTGCTTACTTCTGGTTTTGAGTTCCAGTTTGTCAAGAAAGTCATAGAACTTTCTGGCTGTACCATGATTAATGGTACTGACTTCAACATTAGAGCAAGCCTCTATTAAATATTTGCCAATAAACTCGATACGGTATAAACTGCCATGACTAGCCCCGTTTTTTTGTTTAAAAGACAAAAACTCGTTTAGTAGGTCAGACAGCTTCATTAAAGGTTCTGCTGCTTCAAATCTGATAGATGAAGTCAGACCAATCTGCTGCCTATACTTCTGCAGTTCTTGTTGGGCAAGCTGCTTGATTTGTGCCAGTGTTAGTTGAGAATAGCCAGAGCCGATGGACTGGTATATCCTTTGGCAGTAGTGGTAAAGATGGTGGGATAGGGTTTTTGCATCTTGTTGAAGGTTAGTTCTCAAAGAAATAGTAAACTGTTTCTTTTGAAAAACTGCCTGATATCTGGTAGGGATTCGGGAGCGAAATAGATATACATTTTTCCCTTTGTTTTTGAGAAAATGAAAATTCAATGGTAACCTCTGTGGTAACCTGATGAATGTGATTTGCACCTATCTTATGGCTCAAACCCATACCAACAAAAAAAACGATCGAGTGGCCATATTCAGTTGCTACAATACAATCAACAGCAAGTGGCACGATTGGGATCCGCACCCCAAACTTCTCGAGTCGATGCCACCCAAACGCCAAACGCTCTTTCGGCCCGTCAGAGCAGCCAACAACCTAATACAATAGTAATCCATACTTCTCAAGAGGACAAAAAATGAATTCCCAAATTCAACAGGATACAAATAACCAAAGATTCGAATCCAATTATACCGTTGATCAACAACAGATCGAAACGTGGGTGGAAACCTTCCATCAACAGGGGTTTTTATTCTTGGAAGAGGTCCTAACCCAAGCACACTGTGACCAGCTCAGGGAAGACCTGGATGAAAAGGTAGACAGCAAAAAACCAGGATCCGGCATGCAGCTCCACCACCGCATGTTCGAACATAGCCAGGCCAACCTAAATCTGTTTGATTTGGAACCAATCGTCAGTTTTGCTGAAGCACTGGTCGCCCCCAACTGTCACATAATCCATAATAATTCCTTCATCACGCCACCAGGCGGAGGAATCACCAGCTGGCATCAGGATGACGCACCGCACCTGATTGTTACGGATAATCAACCTCCCAAGAATATTAGATTGCCCGTTTTGTTTTTCACCGCAAACTACTACTTAACTGATGTCACAGAAATTGAACATGGCGGAACGGAAGTTATTCCCAAATCCCACCTCTTCGGCGCTAGCCCACCATCCTCAATCGAGGGAACAGAATGGGAAGATAAAATCCACCAGAACCTAGGTAAAGCTGGTAGCGTAACCATGTTCAACAATCAAGTCTGGCACCGTGGTGGTCCCAATCAAAGTGATCGAATCAGATATATCACCCAAATTACCTATGGACGACGTATTATCGGTCACAAGTACTATCCCTTCATGAATTACACCATGCCTGAACATGTCTATAAAGATGCCGATCCCAGACTAAAACGCCTGGTCGGTTTTCTTGATCACGGAGCTTACGGCTAGAAACCAAAGTTATGAGACAACATCCCATTTTCAAGAAGCTGAATTTGCACATTAGCAGCTGGGAAGACCGGATATTCCTGTTACTTGTTCTGCTCTACCTTCTACCAATCTGGTCAATCCAGTTTTTCCCCTCCCAGGATGGACCAAGTCATGTTTATAATGCGCTGATCGTCAAAGAATATTTCAATACTGATGAATATCCTCTATTTCAAAAGTATTACAATCTCAATGCCAAACCGATACCAAACTGGTTTGGTCACGCAATCATGGCAATGCTAATGTTTGTTGTCAATCCCCTGATTGCTGAAAAGTTGCTGTTGACAGGATATGTTCTGCTATTCCTTTTAGGCGGCCGGTATCTTCTGACCAACGTAGATCCAGCAAAAAAATGGCTAGCCTTGACCCTCTTTCCCTTCGTGTATAACTACTTGCTCAACATGGGATTTTATAATTTCTCTTATAGTGTAGGTTTTTTTCTGCTCGCAGTCGGGTATTGGTGGAAACATCACCAAAATTTGCGTCCGAATCATGCCGTCATATTTAATCTGATCATGGTATGCTGCTACTTCTCGCATATGGTATCCACTGTAATTGCCCTTTTGTCAATTGCTGTTCTATGGCTAGTAACCATTCGTTTAACCGAAATAAAAAAGCATCTCTTGCAAATCCCCATGCTACTGCCTTCCTGTATCCTACCACTCTGGTTTGTAATATCTCACGGGGCAACTTCCCACGGTTCACATTGGCCTTCACAACGACTGTTCGACTACTTTACCAGACTTGAGGTTTTCATTTCCTTCAATAATTTCCAGCTATACATAGGAAAAATACTAGTCTTCTGCTTCCTAGTTTCCTTGTTAGTCAGCATCTTTACAGATAAATTAAGGTGGATAGAGAGGTTCCGAAAACTGCATCTTCAAAAGGAAGACGGATTTTTACTGCTGAGCATAATCTGTCTGATTCTGTATATCAAAGTACCTGATGGAATGTCAGGAGGAGGATTCATCACTCACCGATTGAGTCTTTACCCGTATTTAATTTTGCTGCCTTGGCTTTATGGAACTCTTAAACAACCGATAAAATGGTTAGCAATAACCGTTTTAGTTGCCCTAGCCTTGGTCAATTTCGTCTACTTGATGCGTTGGTATCCAATGCTAGACAAAGATATGAAAGAGTTTCGGTCAGGGGTGGAAGCAGTCGAACCTAACCGAACCATCATGCCACTCATTTTCAATAATCACGGACATTGTGCCAGAATCGGCATGTTTCTTCACGCGATCGGATATTATTGCGCTTACACCAAGGGAGTAGAGTGGGATAACTACGAAGCCACAACCAACTACTTTCCAATTATGTACAAACCAGCATTGAACAGCATCCGACCGAATACAGGAGTTATTGAAGGTCATCCGCAAGATATGGATATTGCCTCCAATGTCAATTTAGTAGACTATATCTGTGCCTGGTCGATGCCATTGAATTCCGCTATCCAACAACGGATCGAAGCACACTACGAATTGGTTTTTGAGGAAGGAAGAACGCGAATCTACCGAAGATTGGAGACAACTCCAAATCAAACCAAAGGCCAGAATATTTTTTAAAACTAAAAGGAGAGTACGTGAGAATTACAGTATTGGGTTCAGGGACATCAACAGGAGTACCAGAATATAAATGCGGCTGCTCAGTTTGCCTGGATGCTGCCGATGTTAGTTCTAAGAATTACAGAACACGCCCATCCGTTCATGTCGAACTGGATGGAAAACACCTGCAGTTTGATGTGGGACCAAATTTCATTGATCAAGTCAACCATAATCGGATCGAATGGATCGATGCGGTCATTTATACCCATTGCCATGCAGATCACGTCAGCGGCACCAATGACCTGGTCATGCCAAGCCGTAAGCAACAAATGGACATGCCTATTTACGGACCGGAACAGACAATTCAGATTCTAGAACGAAACTTCAACTACATGTTTTCCAAAGACACATTCAAAGGCGGAGGAGTCGCGCACCTATTACCCCATGTGGTCAACCGTAATTTCCAACTGCACAATTTTGAGATTATCCCCATTCCAGTCGAGCACGGAACAGTTGATACTTTCGGTTACCGAATTAACAATTTTGGTTATGTCCCGGACGTTAAACACATGCCGGATTCGTCCTTGCAATTGTTACAAGGCATTGATCTCTTGATTATCGACGCACTAAGTTTCAATCCCAACCATCCAACACACCTAGGGGTTCAGCAAGCAATAAATATTGCCAATCACCTTCAACCCGAACAGGCATATTTCACCCATATTATGCATCAACTCGATCACCGATGTTTCCACCAACAATGCAAAGATCAGCAAATCAATCTGCCCGAGAACGTTTATTTGGCTTACGATGGGCAAGTAATTTATATTTAAACCTGCAAGTCATATGCAACCAATGGAACCTCCTTTGAACATTTGCTTTTACATGTAACTCGCGCAACTTGATGTAGAAGCAGGTTGTTGCACTTACCGCCAATACAGGCTCACCACTTAACCTCGTCAAAACAACGACGATTAACCTAAAAAACCAAGGATTTCACTTACTGACCAGCGAAATTACTGAAAAACAAAATGCTGATAAATCTACCAAATCAACTGACAGCTGATGTAACCGCAGATGCAACCATACTGAACGTGATTGATCACATGATGGACGAAGAAATCCGAGTGAGATCATCACATCGGTGGCAGTAAAGTTTGTTTAGAAATCAGCTTGCCTCATATTTCCCGGATCTAGCAATTATCTTAATTTTTGCTCACGATTTTTCCGAATATGTCTTTAACACAAACAAGTCCCGCATTTAAAATCAAGATTAGTACAAATAATCCAAACGGCATCTTCGCAGCCGGCCAGACAATCAGTCTGTTTGCAGAAATAAGCAACAATAATGAAACAAAGTCCAGAGGTCAATTGACGTGGATCATAGAAACCGATGAGAAAGAAATCTTAAGGGAAATAAATACTGAATTCTGGATTGATGCAGGTCAGATCAAGCAACATCATTTTCCAACCGTGGATATTACAAAAGCTGGATTTTACCGTTTTAGATGTACCTATAGGCATGAAGGGGAATCATATTCGAATAATACCATCATTGGTTACGACCCTGACTCCATTCACGCAACCCCAACAGCAGAACATGATTTCGATTTATTCTGGATACGTGCTTTAGCAGAGCTCAACAGTATTGATCCAGAACATAGAATTATCCCACAACCTGACAAAAGCAGTCAGAAACGGGATGTTTACCTAATTGAGATGGAAAGCGTTGGTAACCTCACTGTCCGCGGATGGTTGGAAGTGCCTAAAAAGGAAGGAATCTATCCTGCTCTGTTGCGGCTTCCCGGATATGGTTCTGCAATGTGGCCGGTAGATAAATATGACGATATGATTATATTCTCTTTCAATCCTCGTGAGCACGGCAATTCCGATAAAGCACCGGGAGGACCACAGGGATTTTGGGTCCGGGGTCTGGACGACAAAGAAGATTATTATTATCGTGGAGCATATCTGGATTCCATCAGGGCCATGGACTATTTGGCTTCCCGGCACGATGTAGATACTCGACAAGTTGCCGTCTGGGGAGGCAGCCAGGGAGGTGGGTTAAGTTTTGTAACTGCCGCCTTTGATCAACGAGTTAGATACTGTATTGCAGATGTCCCATTTTTATGCGACTGGAATAAATACTTCAAAACAACTCATTGGGACGAGATCGACATGTGGATCGCTCAAAAGCCTGAAATCCGAAACTGGGCGAGTATGCTCAAAACTTTAAGCTATTTCGATACCATGAACCTAGCGGAAAAAATCAACGCGGAAGTTTTGATGCGCGCAGGTCTGCAAGATCCAGTATGTCCACCAGCAACTTGCTTTGCCACTTATAACCAGATAAAAAGCGAAAAGAGCTGGCTTGTTTACCGAGACTCAGGACATAGTTTAGGTAACGAACATTGGCAACACGGATTTGACTGGATAAGATCGCGATTTCATCTAAAATGAATAACCCAGAGGCAACAACCGCACAATTTCTGAGCTTTGAAATCATTAACGCAAGCATTGAAGAACAGTATCCCGGTAGGCTTCTAAATCGGGAACTTGGGCGCCTTGCACTTTGGCACAATCATCCCAGATTCTCAATTGCGTAGCGGCTTCAAAATAATCGAGCTTCTCAAAGTCGACCTTTTCTTTGGAAGACATGGCTCCCCCCTGAACATGAAAACTTCTTTGGGACGCATCAGAAAGACTATCGTAATATGCAAGATCAACTGTACACAGATACCTTTTGGCTGGCACATGTAATCGAATCGGTTCCGTAATAGATGGGGGGAAAAATGGCTGCAGGTAAGTTGAACCTATTTCTTCATGGTTCAAATCCTGAGACAGAAAGCGATGATTATCACTTCGCT
The DNA here is from genome assembly GCA_012963885.1 of Candidatus Poribacteria bacterium. Classification (GTDB taxonomy): domain Bacteria; phylum Poribacteria; class WGA-4E; order WGA-4E; family UBA9662; genus UBA9662. The sequence continues at coordinate 7,583 of DTUY01000032.1, forward strand.
CGTCAAGAAGGAAATGCCCCAAGTCGTGCAAAAGCGCACTAGTTACCAGACTTGCATCCACAGCGCAAAGAGTCGCTTGATGCGCACATTGTAGCGCATGCTGCAGTTGGGTAATGCTTTCGTCATAGAAGGATTGCCCCTTTTCCTCCATATAGGCAAACAACATCTTGACTTTCTCACTCGGAACTGCTTTTTCAATCTTTGTAGCCAATGACAGATCAATTCTAATCATAACTTAACACCGTTTCCCACTCGAAATCGGACAATTCCACTAAATCTGGTTGACTTAATCAGGCTACATATACTTAGCGAAAGCCCTGCGTTCATCTGGATAATATCTCTCGCGCCAATCTCCTCAAGATAAGGTACATTTTCGAAAACATATCAGATAAAATCACCTAACACCCTTCTTTCCTAATCCTGCAGCAAACCACGTCTAAAAACGCACATACACATACAACCGATGACAAGTGCCTCTATTAAGGTGTTTCAGGATTCTATCGGAGTCAAGCATCTAGTCCAACTCTCTAACCTTCGGTCCCGTATGGTGTCGCTCTATCAAAAAATAATGGGAGATTGAGAGAGTTCCTCCAAATCACCAAGTAAAATGCGGCTGTCGGTGAATATCCCACACGTTGTGTCCCAACGCAAGTCAATCCAATCATCCTTATGCTTCCATCTTGGCATGCATGCAGTTTGAAAAATATAAAATGGCAACTTTCCTAAATCACTTTCCACTCAAAGGCAAACTTTATGCTACTGTATTGAAGAAAGCTTTCAACGAACCAAACCAACTCAAGATACTCGCTGCTAGCAAATGCGTAACCCTCGTTAATAAATCCAATGCTAAAACTGAGGCATACCCTTGGACACTTTTAGATTAATCTCGGACAATGGATCGGACCGCGCGACTGGATACAACATGAGTTGCAAGATCATCCGATCTGATGAACATCTTTTTCTCGGCTGGTTGGACGCACCAGAGCATAAGGGTGATTCTGCAAGAATCATGGTCGCAAGATGCGATCCGGAAACAGGTGAACCAAACTTTATAACACAAGTTGGGGCAGGAATTGACAACCACTGTGGACCAGCTCTTGCTTACGATCCTCATCGGAAGCGACTACATGTGATCACTGGCGCACACCACGGACCATTTGAGCATTTTTGTACTGATGATCTCGGTGAAAGCTGGTTTTTGGTCGAGAAAATTGGCGAAGAGAATTCGTATCCCAGTCTAGCGATTGACGGTAATGGAACACTTCATCTGGCTTACCGGAAAAGGAGTAATCGCTGGCAGATGTGCTATCGAAGCAAACAAGTTGAACATGCATGGGGTGAGGAAATTGCAGTTGCGGTTAGCCCCATGCCAGGCTATAACCATTTCATGCAGTCGTTGTCGGCAACACCAGACGGCACACTTCACCTTACTTTCCAATTTCACTACGCAGAGTCTGGTCGTGCACAGGATTGCAAAGGACGGGCAGTCCTACATGTCCAATCATCAAATCAGGGAGAATCATGGTTTTCCAGCAAACAAGCATATGATCAACCAATTACCATTGACTCAATGGATCCCGTCTGTGCTTATCCTAACGAAAATTTGCGAAGACACGATCTTAGAATTGGCAATCATATCCCACCCCTTCCAAATGGGGATGGCAAGTTGAGCAGTGTCTGTTTTTTTACCACTGTTCCAGATAACCCGCATGGTCAACTTTGGTATCAGAACCAAACATGTTGGGAATCCATCAATCTCTCAAAATTCACCTCGGGACTAAATGTTCACGGTGGCAAATCGACTTCGATTTCCAGAGACATCGAAGGGAACGTGCACCTGGTTATCGCAACATCGCCAGTCGGCCAGGAGACAGCATGGTTTGATCCAAGCCACGAGTTGTTCCACCTAGCTCTCAACCCCACCGGCGAATTAATTTCATTTTCGCAAATCACGGACGTTGAAGCAAGTTCAGCCCGATGGCTTCCCGCATTAGAGTACAGGAACTGGCAATCTTCAAAAACAGGTAGCTCTAACGGACTTTGGATGATGTTCACAGAAGGGTTAAATCAGGGCGGCATCGGAGGAGATAATGCAAATGCAATAAAAACAAAAGTTTATCTCGCCCAGTTGCAGGTAAGAATATAGATGTCAATGAGAAAGCGACCGAATCTTTATACATATTCATTCAGATCGCCCCTTTACAAGACACACTGTTACAGAGCCAAATTCGAATTGCACTAACCAGGGTTGAGATCCTATCGCAGATACCTTTAAATCATGCTGAGGCGAAAATTCCCGGCAACTGAAGTAAAGTGTTCTTACCTTCCCTTGAACGATGAAGATCCGATTTGCCTGAATTATGATGCCTACGCGCTGACTGCTTGGATCAGAGCAATAATATACCCGAATTGGAACGCCCAAGCCTGACATACTCGCCCGGACACTCCGGCTGGAGACGTATCATCCGGATGATTGGGCGCGTGATCCGGCATCAGCATGTAGGGATATTCCACTTCTGCGAGCGTTTGTGCCACCCGATGCATATCCAGATCACCTTCATCCGGCCACACCTCTTGGAAGTTATGGAGTCCTCCGCGAATATTACGAAAATGGACATTGAAGATCTTCTTACGCTCACCAAAATAGCGTACAATATCATAAAGTTCCGTCCCTGGATCTTTTAAGCCTTCAGAAGCAACGCCACAGCAGAAATTGAACCCGTTATATGGACTGTCCACCAACTCAACAAATTGTTTCAGCCCATCAAACACCGGGTAGTTCCATCTTTCTACCCCTCTAAGTACCGGGGCAGGCGGGTCATTGAGGTGAGCAGCCATCTGTACCTGATGTTCTTCCGCTACTGGGATCACCCACTCAAGGAAATAACCAATCCGATCAAATGCTTCATCCCGACTGACTTCACCCGCTTCCGACAGGGTTTGGTTATCGAATTTGGAGAGGTCAAAGGTGCTGTATGTTGTTCCACCACGTCCAGGTGTGGATTCAGTCCGCTGATGCGGCAAAATACAAAAATTGTAGTTTAACCCCCTAATTCCAGCTTGACTTGCATTCTCAATAATCTGGCATATTCCTTCCAGATCCCGGTCACGTTGCGGATCCTGTGCTAAAGTAATGCTGTTTGGAAGACCAATATGGATCATCTCCAAACTAACACCCCATTGGGCGGCTTCTTCCCTGTGACGCGACAGCGTTTCAACTTCGTTGTTTTCAACTGAGGCATCCATGTGTGTCACACCATGCCGCACCAAAAACTGCAATTCCTTTTCCGAGGTGCCTATCCCCTGAACACCAACATGCATTCTTCCATTTCCACTCATTTTCAGTATTTCTCCAGTAAACGTGAATTTAAGCAGGAAGCATACAGGATTGAGAAAACCGATGCAACTGATTCTGGCTGGATTACCGTTTCCGGTGAGACATCTGATCCAAGGCAATACGGGCAGTCCGCTGAGTTTCTCTATCACCGTGATTCAATGCCTCGGTCAACTGGGCCACGGCAGGCTGACCAATATTCAACAGCGCGCGCACTGAAACCCGTCGAACATTCCATTCCCTATCATCCAAATTGCCAATCAAAACAGGAATAATAAGATCAAGAGGTTGACCTATCTCACCTAGGGCAAAAGCGGCTTGTTGCCTGACATCGGCATTTGGACTCCCAAACACATCAATCAGAAACGGTACTGTAGACTTTCCCATCGAGACAATGGACAATGACGCGGTAGTGCGAACGTTCTGCTCAGCATCAGCGAAAGCGTGAATCAGTGCCGGAACGACCTGTTCAACCGGCTCACCAATTTCACCTAATAACCAAACTATGTTTGCACGCATAGCTGGATTTTGGCTATCCAGTGCCATAATAAGCGAGGAGACAGACGGCGCTCCAATCTGCTGCAAGTGCTTAACAGCCGATGCTCGGTCATTCGCATCTAATGCTCCCATTTGCAGAATGTACTTTTTAATTTCATGTTCCGGCGATTCGCAGCTAACAAGAATCATGCTATTAATTACAAAAAATAAAACCGAGCATGTGAATCGTAACGAACCATTCTTTATACTTGACATTATCGGGCTTTGTTGTTTCGATTGGAAGGTGGTATCTTCTGCTCAACCTAGGCAAATTTGATCAATAAAACCATTGACAGCACATGCCTACACCAGAAATTGGCAGTTTCAACTGAAATGGATCCAGTGACCGTCGGGGTCTTGAAAACTCAAGTTCGGTCCACGCTGTTGCAACGGGATATTCTGCTGGCGGAGTATCTCCAGGGCTGATTCCTCCTGTTGACTGGTTAGATTAAACGCCAGATGATGGACGCCCTTCCCAATTCTATCAGTATCTAATGTCTCGAATAGCGCTAAAACTCCACCATCCGCCAATTTTAGAAATATACGATGTTCTGAAGCACTAACTTCTCGTAAACCTAGCTTTTGAATATACCAATCGGCTGATTTCCGGACATCTTTTACCCAGATGGCAACGTGATTAAAACTTTGAGCTGTAATTTTCGGCATTTTTGCAAACTCCTTTCTAAAGCGAGACGAGGTGGACCTGCAGGCCACATGAGGATTCTTATAATTAAAACATTTAGCCGGATTTCCCTTCTTGACCCATACAGGGATATTTGACAAGGTTATCATATACATCCCACGGATTTCAATTATACGTACTTTCATGACAGAATCAATCGATATGTCATGTAAATTCCAATTGACTCAAAATTGAAAAATTGTTAGGATAACAAAGACTAAACTTGAACGGAGAAAATCCTGATGAAGGCCTGGCGGTTTTATGGATTCAACAACATGCAGTTAGACGAAATTCCTGATCCGCTTCTACGTAAAGGGCATGTGATAGCTGAAATCTTGTGCGTGCAACCCTCTGTCACTGAAGCACAACTGGCATACGGCATTCGCACGCTTGCCTATGAACAGATCAAGAATCGGCTGGAGACAGAAGCGCCGATACAGCTATTTGGTCATGAGTTTTGCGCCCGAATTGTAGAAACAGAGGAGGGATCCCGGTTTTGTCCGGGAGACCGCGTGGCTGCTCGTGCTAAATTGCCGTGCGGTGAATGCTCCCTGTGTCTTGCGGAGTCCAGTTATCTTTGTCGGCGTGGACCGATTATCGGGTTTCAACTTCCAGGCTGTTTCTCTGAGTTTGCCGTACTACCTGAAATCGCTTTAGCAAAAGTCGATAACCAGATTTCCGACAACGAAGCGGCCTGTCTACAATCACTAAGTGATGGTCTTGCTGCCGTGGATACTGCCGAAATCCGGATGGGCGATTCCGTCGTCATCTTCGGCCAAGGCAGCATGGGACTTGAATGCATGCAAGTTGCCCGCACTAACGGTGCTGGCAAGCTCATTACAGTGGATGTGCGTGAAGAAGCCCTCAAGATGTCGAAAGAATTGGGTGCCGACTACACCATCGATGCAAGATGTAACGATCCTGTCGAGGTTATTCGCGAGTTGACTGATGGAAACGGAGCCGATGTGGTTTTTGAATGCGCAGGTGGAAGTCCAACACAGGGACTTGCCGGAACTAAAACACTCGGGCAAGCAATTGGGTCAGTCCAGTCAGGTGGGAAATTAGTGATCGTCTCCTGGTTCGGCCACCCAATGGAACTTGATGTAGACTTACTACGCGAACGAAGCATAAGATGCTTATTCCCAGATATCAGTACGCTCGGGCATTTGGAACATACTATCCGGTTGGTTACCTCTGGGCGTGTACAGGTGAAACCGACAATTACGCATATTCTATCTGGTATTGAAATGGTTCCAAAAGCCTTTGAAATAACCGCCAATAAAAGCAAGTACGGCGCTATTAACCCTGCGCAAGTGATGCTTTATCAGTAATGATACAGTCCGAATTAGTCAGAGAGCAGAAGGAAGTTTCCAGACAACTACCCGCTATTGACAACAATACAATTAAATATCCCTGTTGATTAAACCAAATAAGGAACTTCGCATCATGCAAATCAACCGTGACCAATTTCTGGAAGATGGTTATCTGGTATTAAGACAAGTTATTCCTCCAGATCAACTGGATGGTCTGCGTGTCAGCTACGAACATTTGTTGGAACGGCAAAGGGCAATCTGGTCAGCGGAACGCAACCCTAATGATCCGCCCGGTGGTGTTTGGGAAACTTCGGCCCAACCAAGATTACTCCTTCAACGAAACCCTCTAGCAGGTCTGATTGATCAACACTCCGCCAGTGCTGTAGAAATCTGGCTTCACCCAAATACCCAGGGAGTTAGTAGCAGATTGCTGGATCTACCCGATACGGCTGTGACGGAGATGATGCTGATGTGCAACCCGATAAGTAACCGGGGACCAGCAACTTGGCACCGAGATCTACATCCGATTGACACCGCTCCACTTCAAGGTTACATTGACGATATTGTTGAAACAGGCCCTCGCTATGTACAGTGGAACATCCCACTTTACGACGATGAGGTCCTATGGGTCGTTCCTGGCAGTCACCTTCGCCTCAACACCGATCAGGAAAACAACCAACTGCTGGCTGATCCACGCGTCCCACTTCCAAACGGAATTCAGACCCACTTAAAAGCTGGTGATGGCGTTGTCTACATACTTCCTATTCTGCATTGGGGTAGCAATTATAGCACCAAGATGCGCCGAACCATTCATGGCGGCTTTTCCAATCATACCCAGTATCCTAACCTAGACTTTGTCACACATCTGTCTGCATCAGGCCAGAAGACGTTCAAACGCTGGGAACGGCGCAGCATTGAAATGCAAGATCACACCGAATCTGCCCTGAGAGCCGCAATAAAAAAAGATAGCCACGATTACCATTCCAATCTGGAAAAGCTTAGTCCCAGCAGACAAGAAAAGGGTAAGATGCTAACAACTATTTTCTTGTCTAAGGCGGTTTGTTTTATCAACCTCAACAAGAATCCCGACTTTGAAGGTATATCAGATGATCTCCGTCAAAAGGCACCCAGCGCGCACCCAACGACCCTCAATTGGGGAACGGAATTTGCCCATCGTTTCTCAGTTGAAGAAGCCAAAATACTGTGGGACCGGTTCAGGATTATCGAGGCCAAACTTCAAGCCGAAGAAGAGCATTTTTATCCCGGCTTCCAATCAGGACCAATGCGTTATTTCTTTAACCAGATGCCTGCCGGTTTCAATGTCACAGACCTGATTGCCAGTTGGAGTGATTCTTAATTCTCGAGGTATATCTTTCCGGAAAAGCATGTTATGCAAGTCGATCGAAAAAAATTCACCGCGGAAGGTTACAATATCCTGTCAAATGTGGTACCTCCTGGCCAACTTGAGCCCCTGCGCCACAGCATCGAACACATGGTCAACCAGAGAAAAGAGATTTCCGCCCAGCAACGTACACCGCATGAACCGCAGGGAGGTTCATGGCAGGCAAGTGCTCAACCTCGATTGCAGTTCGATGCAGACTGCAATGCAGTTTCAGCCACCGCAATTGAGTTCCTGCTTCACGAAAATACGCTGGGTGTTAGCAAACAGCTAATCAAGGCAGAACATGTGGTGCCGCACCAGTTTGGCTGTCTATGCAGCGGAAGCTACGACGCTGGTCCGATGCGTTGGCATCGTGACATTGGACCAGGAGAACCTGCCCCGTTGCGTGGGATGATCTCCAACATGGAACATCACGGTCCCAGTTATCTCCAATGGAATATTGCTTTGTACGATGACAGTGTTCTCTGGATTGTTCCAGGCAGCCATCGCCAGATTAATACCGATCAGGTGAATCGTCAACTTTCGGAAGATCCGTCCGTTCCGCTACCCGGTAGCATACCGGTTGAACTAAAGGCAGGAGACGGGGTTGTTTACACCCACCTCCTGCTGCATTGGGGTAGCAACTATAGCAAAAAAATGCGCCGAACCCTGCATCCGGGGTACCGCCCCTTTGGTTTTGCCGCTATCCCCAATGTTCATTGGAGACATTGGGAACCCGGTTTTTATCACTATCTTCCAAATGCCGTCCGCCAACAGTTTGAAACTTGGGATCAAATCTTTTTTGCCGAGTTCGATCTTGTAGCCGAAATTCTGCACGCTATCATCGCCAGTAATAGGAACCAGTTCCTAACCGCATTTGAAAAATTGCATCCTTCTCCACATGGTTGCATGGTAAGTGTAGTAATGCTCTCAAAGCTAGCGGTCAAACTTTACAAATTCAAGCACTCAAAAGACAACCCATCTTCGCTCTGGGGCAATGGTAGAGACTTGGTGTACCTGGCTGGGCATTTTAACGATCAACAGATAGAAATCTTGTGGCAACGGTTTAACGAGCTTGATCAAAAATTAAAGTCACCATCAACGGAAAATTATCCCGGCTTTCAGCGGACATCAGATTATAATGCCATTGACATGCCACTAAACTTTGAAATCGATGATTTCGTCGCCAGTTGGGAGAATTTTCATTAACGGAAACTCTTTTAAACAAACCGAGGAGTTTATTAAAAATGTCCAACAATCAAACAACGATCCCTTCTCTAGGTTGGGCACTGATCGGCTGTGGCGGTGCTGGGAATAGACACGCGCAGTGGGCAATGTCTACATCTGGAGTTGAAATTCATGGTTTCTGTGACAAGTTCGCGGATTCAGCAGAGCGTTTTCATCAAAAGTATGGAGGAGCCTACCACACCACCGATCCAGAACGTATCTTCACAGACCCATCAGTGGATATCGTTTCGATTGCTACCTCACACCATTCTCACGCCGATTTGGCTGTTGCCGCTTGCAATGCTAAAAAACATCTGTTTTTAGAAAAACCGATGGCGATGACCACATCAGATTGTCTGCGTATTTATCAGGCAATGAAAGAAGCTGGTGTGAAGCTGATGATAAATTTTTCTATTCGCTTTTCTGGTGCAGCACGCCTCATTAAGGAACAAATTGGCCCGCCACTGGTCAGTCACGGGCAATGCATGATGGGCAAGGCGGATCTTAGTCGATGGCGGTGGCATCCAGAGGAAGGTGGCGGTCCACTCTACGATGTTGGTGTTCATGCCATAGATCTACTTTGCTGGATACACAACTCAGATCCGGTTGAAGTTTATGCTACAGGAGGGCAAATCACTCATCCTAACGAACTTGGAAGCGACGATATGATAGACACAGTGGCCGCTACCATTCGTTTTGCCAACAACTCAGTGGCTACCTTTCTCATGAGCGATGCTGGCAGTAGTTCTGTTGTTTCCAAATGGTTTTTCGAATTTTTTGATGGTTCCCGTTCTGCGGTACTTCATGAACATTTCAGCCGGGTTACTTTTGGCGATGGTCAAACCAGTAAGCCGCCTGTTATCGAACGCTTGCCACTGTTGATAGAGTCTATTCATCATGATACAGAACCTTACGTTCCCCCACGCACCGGTATTTTGTCCACCTTGCTAGTGGAAAAAATCGCCGCCTCTGCCCAGACCGGAAGTCCTCAAAAAATAGAAATTCCCAACCTGAATGGATAGGAGATTATAACCGATGGCTAATTCTCATTTTAAACTGGGTATGTACCTTCCTGAGTTGCGGCTTCCTTTTGACGAAGCACTGGCAAAGGCTAAAGAAATTGGAGCCGAATATGTCTGGTTTAATCATTTATCCGATGAGACACCAATTAGCCAAATGAGTGATGACGAAGTTGACCATATGGGTAAACGCGTTTCCCAGCACGGTTTGAAGATCTTCCTGATTGGTGCCGGAAACCCCTTTAAGACAATACACCTAACAGATCTATCTTTGGAAACTATGACAGACCACCCGGCATTCCGAAAGGAATTAAACGATCTGATTCGGTCCATGCAAATTGCATCACGCCTAGAAGTAAGTACCGTTAATGCCTTTTCCTTCGCTTGGCCAGGTGAATATACCGCAGGTAAACCGACATGGCCAATGCGCTGGTTAACCCGCGGTGGTATAATCTCCGATGGTGAGATGGATAAATTGATCAAAGCATTCTCGATGGTGGAAGTGGAAGCAGAACATTACAATATCGACGTGGCACTATCCATGATGTGTTGGAATTACACCAATACAACAGGCAATTTTCGGCGTCTTGTTGACCAACTTGGCTCTAAAAGGATCAAGGTAATGTGGGGACCAGCCGATAACATAAACTGCGGCGAATGGGATGTGGCCACAACCGGATTCCACAACATACGACCTTACTTGCACGGACTTCATCTTAAAGATCTGCACATCATTGACGGTCAGCAATTGCGATTTGAATATCGCCCGATTGGCGATGGAGATGTCGATTATCTAACAGTTCTAAGACAGTTGCGAGATCACAATTGCGACACCGTTCTTTCAGTGGCAACCCATTTTCTTCCAGCTAAAGGCTCGCCAGAAGACGCAATGCGCATCAATTACACTAATCTCCTATCACTTATTCAACAAACAAAGGAATAATGGCGGGTAGAGGAAGTTAGTTAGCATGCAATTTTTCTCTGTTTCTGATGAAGTCGTCTCTCTACCCAAGGGGGCCTGGGCGAAGTCACATCGAATTAACGTATGCTGGCAGGGAAGGCACATCACATCTCTGAGCCAAGGTGAATATCGTGCCTATCTCTTTCCCGTTTACACCCCTCAGGGGTTTGCTGTTACCACAGAAAGCCCTATCGATCATCCACACCATAATTCTATTTGGATCGGTGCAGACCATCTTCATTGCCATTTACCCTTTTCCAGCCATGATTATGAAGAGGCCACTTATAATTTCTACGTTAACGAAGTCTTTCAGGGACGCGCGGCGGGTCGTATCCTAAGTGTTTCTGTGGAACACAAAGAGGTTTCGGAAACCCATCTCCAGATCACCCAAACACTCAACTGGCAAGGCCCGAACGAGTGGGGCATGCCACAGGGCAGAATCCTAGCCATTGAAACTCGTACCATAAACATCCATCCTGGTGAGATTGCTAACCTGATCGATATCCGCTCGCAACTGCGCCCGACAGATTGGGATCTTCGTATCGGTCCGACGCGTCACGCTTATTTTGGCGTTCGCATGTCGGAAGCGTTACGAGTGACTACCGGAGCTAAACTTATCGATTCAGCCAATCGTTCTGGCGGCATGGAGATTACGGGCCAGGTTTCTGACTGGGTAGATTGTTCAGGAATGATAGCAACTTCAAGAAGTGCCGGAATCGCCTTGTTTGCTTATCCTTCCTGTGCGGGAGAACCATGGTTTGTTTCGGATTGGGGCATTCTAACAGTTAATCCACTGAGGCAGCAGGGAAAAATGCTTTGTCAAAACGAAAAGCTGGATTTAGCCGTGCGTGTTGTTGTTCATGATGGCGACGCGCAACAGGCAGAAATTGCCAAACTTTATCAGTCGTTTCGCCAAGAACTGACTTCGCAGCACAATAATAAAATCCACAGAAAAAAGAGTAAGAGTGTATCATGAAAATCGCTTATGGAACGTATGCTATGCCCCTCATGAAGCTAGAAGCGGCAATCCCCACGCTAGCACAAATAGGATATGATGGAGTTGAAATCTGCATTGGATCCAAACATCTCGAATCTATGCCTGACCAAATCAACCTTAGGCGTCGAAAGGAACTAAAGCAACTCCTGAAACGACATCGCCAGGGTGTGCCAGCATTTATGGTCTTGGGACATATTCTGGAGGAAGACGAACAAGCACATCAGGATAACCTTGAACTGATGCGACAGGTTGCTCAACTAGCTAGGGATCTTGATGTTGGAGAGACGCCTGTGATTGCCAGAGGAATCGGTGGCAAAAGTGACTTGTGGGAAGAACAGCGTGACCAGATTGTTCAACGATTCATGGACTACGCTCAACTTGCCTCAGTGGAGGGTTTTATCATAGCTGGCGAAGCTCATTTCGGCGCAGCTGTAGACCGATCGAAGCGGGCAATATGGGTAATCGAAACAGTTGACAGTCCTTCTGCTGGGTTGCACTTTGACATCGTCCATTTTTATCTGGCTGGTGAGAGGATCGAAGATTCGGTCAATAATCTGGTTCCCATTACCATCCACACCCATATTACGGATGCCAGACGGTATGCTGATGGTCAATTCGATTTGCTGCTTCTGGGAGAAGGTGAACTCGACAGCGTCACTTACTTGAAGGCAATGCATAAGGCAGGATGGAATGACTTCATCACTTTAGAAGTTAGCGCACGCGTTTGGTCGAAAGAAGGATACTGCCCTGTTCAGGCAGCCTCTCTTTCTTATGCTACCTTGAATAAAGCTTTTAAAATAGCCGGTGTCACCCGAACTTAATTAAGCTAATTATCGACGGAGAAATAACCAAAAATGCGCGTTTCGATGACAGGTGCTACCGGATTCGTTGGATCCTACACCATTCAGTCGCTTCTGGAAACCGATCACCAGCTCCGTGCCTTGGTTCGTCCTTCAACAGATGCGTCCTGGTTGGAAGAGTCGGGAGTTGAAATCTGCAGAGGAGCAATGACCGATGAATTGAGCCTCCGCTCACTGGTTGATGGTGCTGAGGTGCTGATACATACCGCTTACGAATCCAACCCATCGGAGGAAGAGAACAACCTTGACTATTTCCGCTCCAATATCTTTGGATCTTTGACTTTGCTGGAGCTCGCCTATCAAGCAAGAGTCAGGCAGTTCATTTGTACATCCAGCACCTATATTCTTCGACCTGATGTTAATAACCCAAGAGAAGTAAATAATGCATCAATTGACGAAGATTCATCATGGGTACCTGCATCCAGCCGATATTTGCTGCACAATGCCGTCTTGGAGTCAGGATGCCAGACTTATTTCCGACAGTTTGGCATCAATACAACCTGTTTTCGCTGTGCTTGGATTTATGGAATCCACCCCAATCTGGAAAGAACAGTTTGGCGCGATATCATTGAACACACCAGGTCGGGAGAAAGGTACGAAAGCAAGTTTGGATGCGATGTTGTTGCTGTTGAGGATGTTGCGCTAACATTGACCGCCTCCGTGGGTCATCCGAAGGCATTCGGTCAAGTTTTCAATCTAGCTGAAATGTTTGTCTACAACCAGGAACTCGCTCAAATTGCATGGAGCGTGACCGGAAATCAAGCTAAAGTACCAGAACAGAGGTTGCCAAAACCCAAGCCGATCAGTTCTGAAAGAATCAAGTCACTTGGCATAAACTTTCATCGTGGCGCAGAAGGAATCCATACTTACTTTAAGAGGCTGAACCAATTGATCTAAATTCAGATTAGGAAAACCACGCCATGCAATTTAAAGAACACTCGATTGATCAAGAATTCAGAGGAGCATACGGCCTAGCAGTTGCCGATATGAATGGAAATGGCAGGAAGGATATCGTCGTCGGTTCTATTACAGACCCAGTGATAGCTTGGTACGAATCTCCACATTGGCAGAAACACTTAATCACCGATCAACATCCAGGCAATATTACTATCGCTACTCACGATTTGACAGGAAACAGTATACCTGACCTGATTGTTGGCAGTGGTTTCAACCGCAGACAACGAGTGCCAGTCGAATATCTACATTGGCTTGAAGCACCAAATGGCAGTGGTCAATGGACGAGCCACTATATCGACGAGATTCCCTTCCTCCACCGTATCGGCCTTGCAGATATTAATGGCGATGGACAGTTACTCCTATTTGTGGCTTCTATTCGGGGCGCTGAAGGGGAGTTCAATGAATGGCATGATCCCGGCGCCCTCTGGTGCTACCAAATTCCAAGCGATCCAATTAACCAAACTTGGCAACGCCGTTTAATCGATAATCAGCTACATCTCAACCACGGTTTGAGTTTTGGGGATGTGGATAGGGACGGACGACTTGATATCCTCATCGGTTGCAGAGATGGACTAATTTGGTTTGAACCACCGTCTAACCCGTTTACAGAAAGGTGGCACAAATGGATTATTAGCGACTGTGAAAGCAGTGAAGTCTTTACGGTTGATCTTGATGGCGACGGGATTAATGAAATTTTATCTATTGAGCCTTGGCACGGAAATACCATAGCCTGGTATAAAGCTTCTGGAAATCTACGGAGAGACAAATGGTTGCGACATGAAATTGATAACACCTTAAATCGTGGTCACGCACTACATGCCGTTGATCTCGATAACGATGGAAAAATTGAGATTATCACTGGCTATAACGGCAAAGGGACAAGCCTTCAACTCTACCGACATACAAATCTAAGTCAAAATCAATGGGAAAAAGTGCTTATTGACCACGGCGGATTAGGTGTTGGTCTGATGGTTATAGATGATCTGAACCATAATGGACGGATGGATATTGTTGCCGGTGGATTGAGCACAAACAATCTCAAATGGTATGAGAATTTCGTTCACCAATCGAAGTGACAAAAGATATCGGGGGGAATAAAATCATGTCTATTGGTGAAACCCAGTTTCAGCTAAATCAGGATCAAGCTTCTTTCTTCGATAGGCAGGGATACTTAATTATCGAAGATGCACTTAAAGGCAACCAGCTGCACAAAATTCAAGGGACGTCTTACCGAGTTGAACAACAGACACAGGCAGAATGGCGACAAGCCGTAGCTAACCTACCAGATTTTAGGCCCTATGGCCTTGGTCCTACTGCCCATGTAGTTTACCCCATTATCAACCATGATGACATCTTCCTCGATTTGCTTGAACATCCCATGACCATTTCGATCGCTATGGCTTTCATGGGTCCGGATATACAGATGATTGACAACGCCCTCCATATTAAGCCTGCTGGATCGCGATCGCATACCGGATGGCATCGAGATGCTCAGACATGGTTTCACTCGACGGAAGCCTGGACAGAAGCAGATCAATACACATGGCAGCAGATGCGGGCCTGCGAACGCCCTTTTTTTAAAATTAAGATTTTCTTTTGTGTGGACGATGTGAATGAAGAAACGGCTCCGTTCAGTGTGGTACCCGGCAGTCATAAAACGGGCGAGGATCGAGTGCCTCAATACAATGAACTCGAAGAGATGCCAAATCACCTCAAATTAGTGGGCAAGGCTGGCACTGCCATCCTCTGGAATGGACGCATTTGGCACACAGCTATGCACAATACCGACACCAAGTCTCGGCGCATGCTCCTCTTCAACTACACACACTTTGGCATGAAACAACACGCTCCCTGTGTACCAGCATCGGGTTTTGCACAACACGTACGCAATCGGTCTCCGCTATGCCGGCAACTCCTTGGACTTGAACGAATGACCACAACAGACCAATAAAACATTCAGGTAGCAACATCCCCTCACCTGACAGAGACTACTGGGATGAAGAAAACTTTCGAGTTCAGACTGGTTCAGTTCCTCCTATACTTGACCTTGTTTCATGTTAGCATCTTGTTGGCTCGTCCAGAGATAGCAGTTGAAGCACATCTCAAGAAGGCAGATACACATGCGGAACAGCATAATTTCACACGCGCCATCGAGCATCTGCTGAATGCACTGGAAACTGATCCCAAATGTGTTGAAGCATATCTGAAAATTGGAGACCTTTTTTTCAACATTGGAAAAATTGGTGAAGCGGTTGAATCCTACTCAATAGTCTTACAACTCCAACCAAACGCTTCCACCGCTCAAGATCACTTAAACGCAATCACTCACTACAATTCAGGCATTCTTTTCGTAAGACGAGGAGACTTTGAAAAAGCAAAAGCTGAATATCAACTTGCCATACAACTCTGTCCTAATCAATCCTTCCCCTATTATCAATTCGGTCACGTACTTTCTCACCAGCATAACTTTTCCGATGCCATTCCCTTCTATCAAAGATCGATTGAACTGTATACTGAAAACACGAGTGCTCATTATCAGCTAATGAATGCCTATTTTCGCTCAAGAGACCAAGAAAAAGGAAATCGTCAATTAAAAAAGCTTAGACAGATCAGGGCCCAAAAAAGGTTCCGCCTAGCAGAAGACGATTTGAAAAACGGAAATACCAACCAAGCTGTCAAATTATATAACCGAGCACTTGATATGGATACCGAATACGCCCCTGCCTATGCCAGACTGGGTGCGATTGCGTTTCAGAAGGACGAATTAGTGAAGGCACGGAAACATCTACGGCGGGCGCTTGAAATTGATCCAGATTTCACCGCGGCGCACTATCAACTCGGCTGGATCTATCAGAAAAGCGGTCAAATTCAAAAGGCGGTTAAATCATTTGAAAGAGTTGTGGTACTTCGACCAAATTCTGCACCTGCCTGCAATACATTGGCCATGCTTTATCTGGAACAGGATTACTGCTTAGATGACGCGCTTATTCTGGCCAAGAGGGCGGTTAAGTTCAAGCCAATTCCCTCTTACTGGGATACCCTCGCATATGGCTTGTATAAAAAACAGAAATATGAAGAAGCTGGCAAAGCGATTAAAAAGGCGCTTGAACTGCAACCTGATCACCCTGAGTACTTGGCACGTCAGCAAGCTATTCAAGAGCACCTCATCGAGTAGCAAAGATAGAATATTT
>DTUY01000032.1:24141-36716 GCA_012963885.1 Candidatus Poribacteria bacterium
AGAATATTTTTCAAATATTTCAAAAATAAATAATATTTTATGCTATTATAATATAATCAATGAACAGGGAGGTGTTTCTCGCTTTTGCAGGAAGCTGATTAGCTTGACTAGATTAAGATCCAGTGAAAAACTTGTTTTCAACAACAAACTAAAAGTCTTTTAGCATGCATCAGAATCGGAAAGGAGATTGAGAGGAAATGGAACCGAGCATCCAGAAAGTGACTCTGGTATACATTAGTTTAATCGTCCTAGGATTTTGGTTTAGTAACCTAGGATATACAAAAATTGATCCTAAAGATATTATAGGCGTATGGCTGTTTGACGAAGAAAGTGGTAACACCATCAAGGATTCATCTGGGAATGGAAACGATGGGGAAGCGCTTGGCAAGTTCAAGAGGAAGCCTGGCAAGTTTGGTGGTGGATTTGAATTTCCTGGAGTTGATGGTAAAAACCACATTGAAATTCCAGATCCAAAGAATGCGGTAGATGCACTGACTGAGTCCTTTGCCATCTCGATGTGGGTAAAGATTAATACTAGAGGAACAAACCAACGCATGTTTTCCTATGAAGGCGGAGGTAAAAGGAACATCGTTTTTGAAGTTAATCATGGCGCAGGCGATGTTGGCCGGATTGTTTATACTGTTGGAGGGCAGTGTTGTAACTGGGCCGATGCTGAAGCCGTTGATAAAATTACCGATAGTAAGTGGCACCATGTTGTTGGGATTTTCAACAGTAAAGATGATGTGTTGCTTACCTTCACAGATGGGAAAATTGGACAGAAAAAGTGTATGGGCGACCCCGGAGATTGCAAACAACCAGCTGATGCCGCTCCAGACGGCACACCACTTGTGATTGGCTCCCGCCCAGCTGGAACTGGCAATTTGGATGGTATGGTCGATGATATCGCCCTTTTTAACCGGGGCTTGACTAAAGTAGAAATTTTAGAAATTAGAGATAGTGGATTGGAAAGAACTCTTGCTATTTCCCCCAAAGGTAAACTAGCAGCTGTTTGGGGAAGAGTCAAGGGTGTTGCCCATTAGTCAATTTGTGCCTGAACCGGGCAAACCGTGGGAATATGGTGGAAGTTAGCAGTCCACGCGAATTGCACTCTATGGCACCATAATGTATGATCCAACTATGGGAAATACTGGATGTGGTACATGCGCCGCATGGGATCACACTAGCGTTTTAACGCACACACGATTCCCAGACTACTTGTTACGCAGAGAGCGAGGACGGACTAAAACAGGCAAAACCCAATCCGGGAATTTTTGAATTCAACGGAGAGACTAACAACAATATTGTTTGGGATTTGCGTGGTGCTTCCGTCTTCCGCGATCTGGAAGAATCCAGCCCGAAAAACGTTATAAGGCAATCGGTTTTTGTCAAAGGTACCACAATATTTCTCTGTTGACATCGCCAAACAGAATTCGGTGGGACTTTGGATAACTTGGATCCCATGGCTAAGCGGAAAAATGAGGCCGTTTTTTTAACGTCGTCTATGATCCTGTTGAGGATCTTTACAGAGCTTACGCACTAGGACGTGACAGAGATGAACATGTGCGTCGAATATTATACTGACAGTCCCAGTTTATCTGGACTCTGGAAGGATCTGAAACCGATGCTTCGTGCTAATTCTCACGACGATAAAGTGGATGACCAGAAATACAAGTCGATGCGGGCCGAAATCCATAATCTATCCGGATTCCGGTACCATAACATTGACATCAGCCTTGTCGGTATGTTACACGTCACTGGTCCGAGGGCGCCAGAACACGAGATGCCAGTTGATGGCCCGATTGACGCCCAACTGGTTTATAGTCGTAACGGTATCAACTGGCACCATTTTGACAGTGGGAGGACACCGATTATTATACGCGGTGCAAGCAGTGCTTTTGATAACGCCATGATATAGGTACAGCAAAAGAGCTGATCATCGAAGATGAACAGATCCACTGGTTCTATACAGGTTGCCATGTTACCCATGGTGCCGCACTGAAAGATCGGCATAAAGCTCTTGGACGTGCGACTTGGCGATTAGATGGATTTGTCTCTCTTGATGTAGATTCGACTGAGGGCGTAGTTGAAACCATACCGCTACGAATTCCCAGAGGTAATCTCCACATCAATGCTAATGCCAGCAACGGCAGGTTTGGTGTTAAAGTGTTGTTCCCAACAGAAGAATTCAACCCAGTTTTTCCATCACTGATTGCCTGCCGATAACTAGTAACAGTGTTCGTTACACCGTTCGGTAGAAGGAGAAGTCTCTATTAGAAATCCAGCAATCGCTTTGGTTTCGGTTTAGATTTAACCAGACTGAATTTTATAGTTTTGGTATCATAACAACTTACACAACACGCGGGACAGATTTAGAAAACTGGGTATGAAGAATAAACCCAACATTATTTTCATTTATGCCGACGACCTAGGACAAGGCATGCTGAGCAGTTATGGCCAGCAACACTTTGACACGCCGAATATCGACCGGCTGGCGAGAGAAGGGATGCAGTTTACTCAAGCCTATGGGTGTGCATTTTGTGCGCCATCACGAGCTAGTATGATGACAGGACTTCACGATTGTCATCAGGGAACATGGACCTACACTCGAGGCGGTATCTATAATCAACTCAGTACCGGGCAGATCACCTTGCGGGAAATAAACGAACTGATCCACACAACCGGTCTCCAAGCTGGTGTTAATGAAGTATTTTTGGCCCAGATAGCTGAGGACGCAGGCTATGTCACCGGACAAATTGGCAAGTGTGAATGGGGTTTTGACACAACCGGAGACCGTATTCGCCGCCATGGTTGGCAATATCACTACGGTTACTATGACCATGCACGTTGCCACGGCTTTTATCCGCCGTTCCTTTTTGAAAACGGACAGATGGTAGAAATTCGGGGCAATACTCACCCTGACTGTGGCGTTCATCCGGACTGGGAGTCGTCGGAGAATTCAGAAATCCGGCAGGACAGGAAGGGGAAAGCCGTCTATTCTCAAGATATCTTCGACCAAAAAATCAAGAAATTCCTTCGACAACACCAGAACAACCCCTTTTTTCTTTATCATCCATCCCAATTACCGCATGGACCGATAGCCATCCCTCAGATCCATCCAGCGGTAAAAAATAATCCACATCTGACCCAGTTTGAGAAAGAGTACGCATCCATGGTCCTCAAACTGGACCAGACCGTTGGTATCATTCTAGACGAACTGGAACGATTGGATATTGACGATCGAACAATGATCGTCTTCTCTTCTGATAATGGGCACGAAGTATACGCACTGCAGGAAGGTCGAACATCTGGTCAGCGACAGGATTTGAAGGGTCAACCTTTCGACAATATCGAAACCAAATTCTATTCCGAAACTGGTGGGGATATCTTTGATGGTAACGCTGGCATGGCCGGATTGAAATGGTCGAATTGGGAAGGAGGTACAAGGATTCCCTATCTGGTGCGTTTCCCTGGTACGATTGAACCTGAGAGCTTGTCAGACCATATGCTGGCCAATTTTGACTTTATGCCGACCTTAGCCGATCTGATTGGTGCGAACACACCAGCTGGAAAAGATGGAATCTCATTCCTGCCCACGCTTCTAGGTGAACCACAGGAACAACACGAGTTTATTGTATACGCTTCTGGACAAGGTCCGGCATTAGTCACGGCAGGTGGTTGGAAACTTCGATATATCAATCAAAATGAAACTTTCCAACTTTACCATCTCAAAGAGGACTATCGGGAAGAAAATGATCTGACGGCAGATCATCCAGATCTCGTTGATAAACTTAGCCAAGATTTGTTCACCGCCTGCGACAACGACTATCGTCATGGAACCCCCCAAGCTCATTATGCTGCCTATCCTGAAACATACGCCTAAGACCGTCATTAAGCAATGTACCTATCGATAAAAAGACCACTGAAACATGGCTTGACGAAACTTGGTTGTGGCGCTAGAATCCTGTTTAAGATTGGGTTACGGGGATCTTTGTTTTTGAAATAACATCTCTGACGTGGCTTGTCAACTCCGTACTGTCCAAACAAATGAATTAATAAAAAAAGGAGAAACTATGGAATATGTGAATTTCGGGGATGCTGGCGTTAAAGTCAGCCGGCTGGCTTTCGGTTTGGGACTCAGAGGCCAACCTGACGAGACGGAAGCCCAACGGGTAATTGAACATGCTTTTGATCTTGGAATCAACTTCATTGATTGCGCTAACCTCTATGGACCAAACGACGACCGGGCTAACACTGGACGATCAGAAGTTGTTCTGGGCAAAGCATTGAAAGGGAGACGTGATGATATCGTGATCACCACCAAAGTTGCCGCTGCTATCGGTCCTGGACCAAACGATGAAGGGTTATCCCGGTATCACGTTATGCGTGAAGTTGAGCGATCGCTCAAACGCCTAGGCACGGATTATATCGATATCTATCTGGTGCACCGTTTCGATCAATTAACGCCGCTTGAAGAAACCATACGTACACTGGACGATCTAGTCCACATGGGGAAGGTACGTTACGTTGGGTGTTGTAACTACGCCGCTTGGCAAGTTTGCAAATCATTGTGGATTGCGGACCGGATCAATGCCGCACCATACATATGTGTCCAAAACCTGTATAACCTTTTGAATCGACAAATGGAAGGAGAAATGTTTAGCCTGATTCGAGACATGGGGTTGGGGGCAATGGCCTTCAGTCCGTTGGCGGTTGGCCTCTTGAGCGGGATCTACTCACCAGATCGTCCGCCACCAGTTGGATCCCTTTTTGCTACCCGTAACCGAGAAGACTTTACACGGATGATGGAAGAGAGCGTTTCGCAGGTGATCGCCACCGTCAGTCGACTTGCTGGTGAACTGGATAAGACACCAGCACAGTTAGCTCTAGCCTGGGTGCTTTCACATCCGGAAATAACGGTAGCCATTACCGGTGGCGATACTATTGAACACCTCAATGACAACATTGGCGCAATTGGCTGGAAACTCGACGATGGCATACGTGAACAACTTGATTTCGTATCCGAGACATTCGTCCAACGCCCCAAAGGTAGCGTATAATTTTCATACCAACAATCTAGGATCAGGGGGTTATATGCAACTGAGTGCTGACGAACTAAAGAACGGATCGCTGAATCCGAGCACCCTTACTTTCGCGATTCAACAGATCAAAATGAACGGTCACGTGGTTTTTGAATCCGTCATTCCTCCCGATCTAATTAGTGAACTTCGCACACATTTTAATCAGCTTTTAGACCATGATGTGGCAACCAAAGAAGCCAATCGCGGTAAAAACCGGTACCAGATGCACCTGCCCTTCATTAAACCATTTATTCATCAACAAGTCGTAGCCAATCCGATTGTTCTTTCCATTATTGATGAGTTTCTGGGAGAAAATTGTATTTGTCATTATCTGGGAGGAAACACACCACTGCCCGATGCGGAATATCAAACATTGCATTCTGATATCCACCAACTCTTTCCTGATTCGGATGTGGTCTCACCTGTTTACTGCATCGTTCTGGACATTCCGCTGGTTGATTTTCGGCAGGACAACGGTGCCATGGAAATCTGGCCGGGCGGGACACACCTGATGCCGAACGGCATTGATATTGAAACAGTGTCAAAAATAATGCACTCAGAACAGGTAATCATGCCAACTGGATCCTTACTGATTCGAGACGCACGAATGTGGCACCGCGGCACACCAAATCAGTCAAACACACCACGGCCCAACATGGCTTTGATGTATGCGTGCCACTGGTTTAAGACGATGTATCCACAAATTGGGATCCGACAGGATATTTATGATTCGCTTTCGGAACGGAGCAAACAGCTTTTCCGGCACGAGGCAGTCGGTACTGGAGAAGATCCACGCGAAATGATGGTGACACGCTGGACCTGAGATCTATCTGAAAACTATCTATTAATAATACCACAGGTCAAAGAGAGCATGCGACCAGATACTCAAATCGGTTTGAAATAGCCACGGTAAATGCAGACATAGGTGGGCTTTCATTATCGTTATGGGAAACATAGTTGGTTGCAGAGCAGGTCGGCGCAATCTCCACTCCGCTGAGGATAGATGGTAGTTTTCTATCCTCAATACCAAGTGCCGCCATTCAAATAAATCATGTACACCTGCTGCTGCGTCAAAGCACCAAAGACCATCCACAACGCCCCCACAACAAAATCACCTAAAATCAAGCCGAAGAAAAATAGTATGGTACGTTGATACCCTTTAACACCTCTAGACTTGAGAATGATTGTCTTCAGAACCCAACTGATGAAAAAGGTAAACCAGAAATAATCAATGGCAAAACTGACAGCCAAAGGATAGCCGGCAGGATGAAGAGGCCACCAATAAAAACGGGTTCGTAAAATGTGCAAAATCAAGGTCAGCAAGATACCCAAGCCCATGAATACTGTACGCAGCGTATCTGGTGGTGTAGGATGAAACAGCCAATTTTCCAAGCGATTGAAGGCTGTATCAGCCACCCAAATCTTAAAGAATGATACCTGAGCCAGTGCGCCATCACGATACATCATATCCAGATTGGTCCACATGCCAACAATCAGAGCAACCAAAGATCCAATCATCATAGCAATTACCAATCGACGCGTGTTGAATCCAACGACTTCAGCCATCTTGAGCGGCTCAAACTGGTTTGGCATAGCGTGCGAACGGTAACTTCGATTGAACCAATGGTAAAAACTCATTACAGTTAAGTTATGCCCACCCCAAACCGATGTCCCAAAAGCGGTTACCATCATATCCGCTGGATGATTGAATATCCCATGGGGCGCACCAAATTCCGCCCGCAAACGGGTAACGGCAACGGCGATAACAAAGTAAAGAGCGAAGAAGGTGAGAATCGCCGTTAGGGTCATACCGGCACGGTAGGAGAAAATGGACATAAACAAAAACCCACCCACAAATCCAGCAATGGCTGTACGATAGCGCATCGGCTCATCAGCGTCGATGGACGATTTTCTGGATATGGCTGTTTGAACGACAGAAACCAGATGTCTGCGTGTTAACCAGACAGCGATGAAACACATACAAAGCCAAGCACCAGCGGATTGCTCATAAAAATAAGGGAAGCCGGGCAGATGAGTAACTCCCAAGTAACTACTCAGCACACGAGTCAACTGGCGGATCACAAAGAAAAACCAGCAGGTAAAAGAAAGATCTATAGGCAGAAAAAAACCGAGACCAATCATAAACGGATAGAACGATATTTTGGTGTCAGACATGGCACTCCACGGCTTTTCGACCAGTTGTCGACCAACAAAATGCAACTTCAAATGGAGATACGGCACAGCAGGAAACAGCACGTGCAACCCATTGATAAGATCTAAGACCGCAGGAATAGCGAAGCCAAGCCATAGTAGCCGGTGTCGCAGGAAATTCGGCGACTGTACCATAGCTATCGGGAGTTGGATGATGGGAAAGGCCAGCCGTTCGGTATGTACCCATTGTCGACGAACCAAGATGTTGAGGCAGTGGAGCATAAATAGCAATACTAGTGTGAATACCGTCCAAATCAGTGTCGGCTTTAGCCAAGCGGTCAGGTGTTTCACCTGGTAAAAACTGGAATTTCCTTGATAGTATCCGGTCAATACCGCCTCTGTCGGGTTGGCAGTGAACCACGACGGGACATAATGAAAAAAGAGTTCTTTCCACTCATTTTCCTCGGTGGCGAACCAGTAGGGATGGACAATGAGAGCGAAGAAATCCTGCAACATACCGTACGAGGCTATAGAAGTTGAAACCACTAACATGGCGTAAATAGTCAGCAATTCACTTGACACCAATCGCTTCGAGGGCCAGAATTTCGACAGCAGGTAATTGAAAACAACTAAGCAGAAAAGAATAAAGACCGGATAGATGAATATTGGCAGAGCCGTAGCTTCAGCGCGGTACTTCATCTCCGTAACCGTGACCCAATATACATTAAAAGTGAGGAGGAACAGGCCGATTAAAATGGAACGCCATGTTGCGACCTGAGGAGAGGTATCCAACTACCAATTCCTTATGGCAACCAACTTCCTAAATAACTGAGATTCGCCGGCTAAAACACCGCCTCATATGGTGGCAAAAGTGCCAAGCACTGTACTTCTCATCTCCTTGTATTCGACGATACAAGGGGATATTTTACTTAGACCTCTTCCAAATCAAAAAGTGATGGAAAGAAACGGTGCGGATCTGCCGGTTCTGAGAAGAGAATCTTCTGGCGTGGAGTCAGTTCGATGTCCGCAGGCGGTCGCACACGTTTTGGCGACCAGACAACTTGTGATTGGCAATATTTATACAGTAGAGACCTTCGCTGGTGTTTTCCTATCCAAGCTGCTGTCCCATGCGTTAGTGACTCGGTAAACATGGTAACAGATCCCGCTGGAACCTCAGGGATTACTACACATGATGCTTGGTTGGAAGCATGAAACACCTTTTCCGGCAATCTGAAGTTGCTCTTGTGACTACCAGGAATACAGCAAAGTCCACCATGATCCGGTCCTGTGTCTGATAAATTCCAGATAACGACAGTGAACCCATGGTGAATAATGTTATCAGGAAAATGGTAATATTCCCCTGACGGACACGAGATGTTTGGTGCAGATGCGCCGTAGTCCGCGTGCAGACGCCCCATTGGCATCCCTTCTTGCATCTGTATGCCATAAAGCCGATCCAGCCGAAAGCAGTCCCCCAACCGGAATCGCAGAATGGGCATAATTTGAGGATGGTCTAATAAACCACAAAACGGTTGTCCCCAAGCCAAGAAACCGGGCCCTTCCGGCGCGCCTCCAGCCGCACTGCCAAATCTTAGCGCCTTTTTCGGTTCTGGTAAGGATTGCTGGTCAATCAGTTGGTTGAGCGTTGAGACCTCTTCTGGGGACAAGACATCTTCAACCACCAAATAACCCTGTAAATCGAATAAGTACTGTTGCATTTCTAAATCGCCCATGCTATCTTCTCCAATTAATCTAAAAGATTTAGAACAGCTTGGTCACAAGGTATCACGCTTTTAGATAGAGATCAAAAAGTTTCTGATCACATGAGTTATATATGACGACACCAAAACATACAGGGTATGAGATGGTTGCGGAAGGGGTTCATCATCTTGGTGCTACCGTCTGATTGAACCTGACTCATTTCCCTGTAGGCCAAGATACGTCATGATGATTAACGGTCCTAGAATTTAGAAAATTCGGCAACACATCGAAAACCAAAGTAGTTGTCTGTATAATTTGGCAGGTGAAAAACACGATCAGTTATCCGAAGGCCGAATGAGAGGTTGTCCCAAGACCCACCGCGTAACGCACGACTGTCCTGACCATCATCATACCAATCAGCACACCATTCCCAGACATTTCCCACCATGTCGTAGAGACCATACCCATTGGGAGCAAAGCTACCTACTGGCGCGGTTTGATCATCCCACCTATCCTTGTCACCAGTTCCATCATAATTAACATAATCCCTGGCCATGCTTACATCATCGCCCCAGGGATATTCCTTATCCACCAAACCGCCACGTGCCGCACGATCCCATTCGGCCTCAGTCGGAAGTCTTTTGCCCACCCAATTGCAATAAGAAACGGCATCATGCCAACTGACATAAATCATTGGGTGCTCGTCCGTTGGTGAATATTTATATACCAACTCCCAATGATCGCTATTGTACTGGTGCGCTGTTGATCGAAGAAATTTCTTGAACTGACCAACCGTTACCTCAGTGCAATCCATATAAAAAGCATCTATTTTGACTGGTTCTGATATTTTGACAGACTTGGTAATAGGATTCCCTATTCGATCATAAACCCTTTCCTTTCTAGATTCAGCCGGAATGAAAAGTTCAGGAATCCATACCATCTCAGCCCCATCTTTTTCCCAGATAATCTTGCTAGCAGGTCCACCGTCACAACCAATGAGCCCCAATCCCAACACCATCAACACGATAATCAATTTCTTAATCATGATATTCTACTTTACGATATTAGTAGTTCTAATCGCTCTGATTCACGCCATTTCCGGTAATAACATACGCTATTTATGACCACTAAAATTTCAGGAAATTATAGATGATCCACTTGGTATCACAATCTAAACCGTCCTGACAACATATCAGGAAGTATCTCAAAATTGATACTGGAAATTTCAGAATAGCGAAGGTTACCGCTAACAGCTTAAAACTCAAAAATATAATTCTCTGGTGAACTGAAGACTTAATCAAAATCAGTGTCGGTTGTTCGCTAAACTCAACTTTCAAGCTCCCTACCCCATTGTACTCCAGACCATTCTCTGCCATGTAGTGAGTATATTGTAAGGATACCAGTAATTATGATTTGCCGCAAATACCAACGCTACCATATAGTTGATCGCCATGAAATTGGCAGACAGAGTAGTATTATGAATCAGCCTATCTTGAACAGTAATGTCAGTAATTACTACAATGCCAAGTCTTCTCAGGATAACCAGCTTCAGTTTTTGCCCACAAGAACCTACGGGATAACTCAGATAATTCAATAGTCATGCTTGCTTCTTCTTTAGATTTAACTGGTTGGCCGGAAGAATCTAGTTGGTGAGATTGAGCTGGTTCAGGAGTGAGTTTATTCAATTTATCCATCTCTGACCTGAGTGTGAGCTTCATCTGATCTAAACTTATCTCTAGCCAATCAGAATTGTTTCTGGTTTTGGCATAGTCTCAGGATAAGGTGATAGAGTTGTTGTGAGAGTAGCTTGGCGTGGCTAAGAATCCCACAACGTAGGGAGAGTTGAAATTGTTTTTGACCTAAATCACCAAAATCAGTGACAGAGTTACATACTTGCAATATATAGATCTAACTTATCAAATCCCTACTGTGATGTCAAGTGTGTCTATTTTTACCTCCGCTTGATAGACCTAGAATAAACCTTTCTTGCGTCTTCTCATCCTAATCAAAAAGTAAATGATAGTAAAGTAAAGCAAATCAAAGTTAGTAGGTAGTTTTCAATCACTATTTCCCACCATTTTATATCTGCCATTCTTTCACTACCGTCTATCTCTAAGCCGTTGTTTCTATTCAACTTTACGTGATCCACAACATCAAAAGTATTAAACAATAGGCTTAGAATAAAACAACTCCCAAAGATCTTGTAAGCTTGGAATATTTTAGCGATATCACGTCCACCTTATAGATACATTATTAGGTAGCCATAAAATCGCTAAATCCTTGAAAACTAACACACTTCCTCCTTAATGGTATGGAGTAGGGAATTCGGTTAGGGTTTTCACAAGTCTCGTTTCTATTTCTGCCAAATCCATGTTAGTTTCTGTCTCTGCTTTAACCAACATTGACATGGCGGTGAATTTAATGAACATATATCATCAAAATCCAACTGTTCGATGCCCTGCAGCACCTGAACTATCCTGAAAGTAAACAGCTTGAAAATTATAAGCTATTCTTCAAGTTTTTGGGATTAAATAGGATTCTAGTGATTGTTGCCAGTTTTCAAAATAGCTGAGATTTGATAAAATGCTATTGCCTGATTCCAGTTAATACTTGGGCTTATACTACAATTATGATCAACTTCGAAATTGAAATCTGGGGATATTGAGATGAAAAGATCTCTGAACCGAATGTCCACTCTACAGTCACTGGCACCATAATATCTAGCTGGATTGGGGTAAATGACAGCTTCCGTTATCATTTTGGTTTTGCTTTCCGCCTTATTTCATGCTTTTTGGAATTACTTGAGTAAGGTTAGTTATTCTCCTCAACTTTTTCTAGCTTGGGTAGCCATTGTCAACATTGCTATCTCAATTGCTGTTTTTCTAGTCCGAACACCTGTGATCCCATCATCCATCTGGGTATATATTATCGCTTCTGGAATTGTTCACTTTTTTTATCTTGTCTCTCTGAGTCAAGCTTATACTTCGGGTGAGATCTCCTACGTTTACCCTATTGCGCGCTCAGCACCAGGATTGATCCCTATCTTTGCTGTTCTAATCCTTCACGAGAAGATCTCTTGGCAAGGAATCCTTGGTATCTCATGTACCCTCGTTTCTGTTTATATGTTCATCCAACCAGAAGGATTATACACGCTACCTAAACTGCTAGAATACCTGAAGAAACCAGAAGCAATTTGGTCTTTCTCAACTTTAGGGACAATCATAGTGTATTCAATCCTAGATAAAAAAGGAATGTCTGAATTTTATAACCAAGTAGGCGGTTCTGACATTGTAAATGCGGTTGTATATCTCTTGGCTGAATCTTTGCTCTCAGCAGGACTTTATGTTGGTTATGTTTTTTACCGTTTCCCCTGGCGAGAGATAGTAACTATCGGGCAACACTCAGGGGTACAGATCTTCATATCGACCCTTCTAAAAATTTCTTCTTATAGTTTGATCTTGTATGCCTTGATGACAGAGTCTGTCAGTTACATCAGTGCTATTCGTCAGTTCTCAGTCATCTTTGTCGTTCTACTGGGAGGATTTAATCTAGGAGAATCCCAACTAAAATTGAGACTAATTGCTGGTGCCACAATGGTAATTGGCATCTTCCTGCTAGCCACATCGACTTAATCCGCTATCCCCG
>DTUY01000033.1 GCA_012963885.1 Candidatus Poribacteria bacterium
ATACAATACGTCGGATAATTTTCCAGCGCAAAAGATCAGGTTTTAAAACTGCGTAACACCGCATTACATCTCACCATCCAGAAGAGTGTAGTCTGATATAGGCGGGGCAATCACCAGCTGACTCGCCTCTCGCGACGAATGTATTCTCTCTCAAAGACCATGATCAGAGGACATGTTCCGGCTCTCTCCCTTCCCGGTTTGCTCTGGATCTCGCTGTCAGATCGAACCAGGTCTGGTGACCCCGAAAGAAGCGTTCTAGCTCATCCACCATAAGTCTAAAAAAGTGGGGGTGATCATCTCCCGTTAGCCCGGCGAAATGCGGGCTTAAAAAAACGTTGGGTAAATGAATAATCTCACTGTCCGATGGAATTGGCTCCGGATCAAATGCTTCAATCCCAGCCGTGATATCCCCTCGCTTCAACCGTTCGATCAGTGCCTCGGAATCCACAACCTTCCCACGCGACACATTCACGAAGGTTGATCCTGGTGGAAGCAAATCCAGCTCGCGCTTGCCGATCATCCCCTCGGTCCTCGGCGTCAGAGGGGCCACACACACCACCACATCGCATTGAGAGAACAAGTTGTCCAGTGAAGTCTGAACAAACCCGATTGCTTCGGCCATTTCTCCTGGCAAGTACGGGTCATACACCCATATGTCTACCTCGAATCCCCGTAGGAACTTGATCAGCCTTCGGCCCATATGTCCGCAGCCGATGAGTCCGACTCGCTTGCCATAAAGCATTTTCTGATTCTTTCCTTTCTCCTCACCGCTAGGGGGATTTCCGGCAATAATCTGTCGGAACATCGCACCAGCGTTGCGCAAGGAAATCAAGATTAGTGCCAAGGCCCACTCAGCCACCGGATAGGATGACCCCTGTGTTGTATCCACCGTACGAATACCCCGCTGCCAGCAAGCTTCCAAGTCGATTCGAGCGGCGAAGCGGTCGCCTTCCAGTTCGCCTATAATCCTCAAGTTAGGCGCACGATTTAAAATTTCTTCGCCAACTCTTGGTGCGCCATGACAGATCACTATGCCGTCTACATCTTCCACCTGTTCACATAGTTGCCGGATTGTCTCTGGATTTTCATGGGCTTGATAAATACTCCCACCCTCGCACTCAAACCAGTCCCAATTGGCAAATGCTTCCATTCGCTCCAGTTCGTCGGGCGAAATATATCCCTCTCGAACACGTTGATTGCAAAGCAGCAGAATCTTCGGTTTCTTATTGGCCATTAAAATTTCTCCTTTAGTAGGATCATGCATCAAATCTCTGGCAGTGGAGTCCTGTCTCCGGTCTGTGTCTGCCAAACCCGAATCCGATCGGCCATATCCTGCACTCGACCCCGTTGTTCTGGTTCGTCAAACAGGTTCAGATTCTCGCATGGATCCGCATTCAAATCATATAATTCACACTGGTCCTGCACACTCAGGTTCAGTTTCCAGCGATCAGCTGACACTATCGACCGCCAAGGCGTGGACATGGCCGGATTTACCCCGCCCTCACCCGGACGTGGATGCCCGTCACTGCGATTCCACTGGATGAACACATCGTTGCCTGAAAGCGTTGTCTGACCGTTGAGGACATCTACCCGGCTCTGACCCTGAAGATGGTCCGGCACTACTTGGCCCATCAAATCTAGCAACGTCGGCACCAAATCGATATGACCTAAGTTGCCTCCAATTCGCCGCTGATGTCTCCCCAACCAAGGCACCCGAATCAGTAGCGGTACTTTTACCGATTCTTCGTACAGCACTGTCTTACCCAGAATCCCGTGATCTCCCACCATCTCCCCGTGATCGCTGGTAAACACTACAATTGTCTCATCTGCTTTTCCACTTTCCTCCAGTGCTTGGAGGATCTTGACCACAGAACGGTCCACTAGCGTCACGTTCCCCCAGTAACGACCCCGAATCCGGAGCCAGCCTTCCTCCGTTCGCAAATCGTATCCCTCTTCCTGCGATTCCATATAATAGGCCGACAGCACCCGGTTGAGTAGCGAGGCATTGGCCGGAGGTTTTAGCCTGAAATTAGAACTCAATGGTAACTTCCAAGGATCGTAATAATCGTTCAGTGGTCCCGTGTGCGGCGGGTGTGGTTCTAGATAACTCACCACCAGCATAAATGGCTGATCCGCGCTCTCCCGGATAAACTGAGCCGCTCTGTCGCCTTGGAAAGACGCTTTGGTCAACTCCTCTTTTTGAGAGGCCTGTAAGTATCGCGAAAAAATCCGTTTTCCGAATGACTTGGAATCCGGTTCGATCCCCTGCGCAACCAAAAAATGGTGATAGTCACTTAGGTGCTGATGTTGCTCTGAACTTGAGTAAAACTGCCTGTAAGAGTCCTCTGTTCCGATCCATTCGGTAAAACCATGTTGAGGGAAAATTTCGTCCCCGAGGTGCCATTTGCCTATATAGGCACACCGATAATCATTCGTCACCAACTCCGCAATCGTTTTAACATCCTGGGGCAAAGACACGTTGCAGGCCGGTACCCTGGCCGTATGGGGATACAATCCGCACAGCATTGTCGCCCGTGAGGGGCTGCAAACCGGCTGGCTCACATAGGCATGCTCAAACACAAAACTTTCATCGGCCAAGGCATTCAAGGCAGGCGTCTCGATCTGATCGTTGCCGTAACACTCTATTGTGTCCAACCGTTGCTGGTCGGTAAAAATAAAAAGGAGATTGGGTTTCACTGCAGCGTCCATCGTGTGTTAAGGAACAAATTTTCCACCGTCGAATTGGATTGAGCATAAAATACGTCCTTGTCAAGCATAATATCATGTACTCCTATCATTTTAATCCCTTCCTTGATACAAATTCATAGCCTTCAACCAGCGGGATGGCCAGTAATATAAATATTGAATAATTTTTTCTTGGGAGCAGCCCCTTGGCTTTTTTGTCGTTAACAGTATGATAGCCAGATCGGTTCGGCTAAAAGCCAACCCCCGTCTCATCTTGACCTATATTATCATATTAAATTGCCCTTGTTTTGTCTACTTCCTAATTGGCAGTTGGGCCACGGCGGTACATACAATACGTCGGATAATTTTCCAGCGCAAAAGAACAGATGTCAAACAGCGTAGTACTGCGTTCCTTCCAGAGAGAGCCCCAAAGTTACACAGCTCATCCATGCTAGTTTGAACTAGACTTCAGGCCAGTGTGGGTGGTTCCCATTTCTG
>DTUY01000034.1 GCA_012963885.1 Candidatus Poribacteria bacterium
AATAAACTTGGAGTGAATTCGTGGATTGAGCTATCCGTATTTTTTACGGGTAGCTGATAGTTATTAACAAAAGGTTTTAATTCCTCCAAACCATTGTCTTTAGTTAAAGTAAATGTATCAAGACCTTTTTCACGAAAATGTCTTGTTAAATTATCAGCATGTTTATAACCCAATTTTTGTGCCAATTCTTTAGCAATGAAGTAAGGTTCAGGTTTATTTCCTGTAAACACAAGTACAGAGGGTGATGGTGTAATAACGGTTAGATTGAAGCCCATCATTTCAAATACCTGTTCCATTAGCGTCACATCTAATGTGAAGTTTTTATTCGTTGACGTTAGTTGGTAGTGCTTCCATCTCCTGCCCTGTTCTATATTAATCATGGCAACTGCAGGGACTAATATAGATCTGGCAGTGGAAAACAAAGAATTATTACCTGGCACTTTGATCGATAAGCCTGTAAAGCCTTTTATATCAACCTTTTTTTGTCTTATCTTTCATGGACATCAAGATATAGAGACCATAGGCCAGGAAGTTAGTTACCAGGTAAAATCCTCTATATACATATATAGAAGAAATTACCTGGCACTTTTTAGACACTTTTATTTAAAACAAAACAACTAAACTACATAATCAATCGATATAAATTTTTCCGATTCACCTTCCTTTTCTCTAATAAGTAAAGTTCAACCAATCTTTTTAGATACTTATTCCTCATATTATCTTGGTCTAGATCCATATCACTGGAGATCTCATTCACTGTAAATTCTAAACCATTGTAATTGTCTTGTATCCAATCATGAATTTTCTTCTCTTTCGGTTTCAGTAATTCCAGCGGCGAAATATAATCTTCAAATTCTTGTTCTAACAGAATTTTTCCAACTTTGGTAAATTCTGGTTGGATAGGGTTGAAATATGACGTTATGAGTGCGATAGATAGTTTTGTGGATTTCATCTTCCCTTAAAAATCTGCCTTCTGTTTGAATCATATCTGCTACTTGATTATGATCCACTTCCATTTTGGCTAATGGGTGTTTCCAAACTAAGCTTTTAGTTTGATAGTTTTGCTGGTTGAAGAAATCTGTGGTTGGAAGATAGGAAAAGGTGGGTTTCACTTGACTGCAATCAATACCAAACTTTTCCCTAACCGCCGTTTTAATTTGATCTTCGGGATAATAGTGACCATTCATTTCCCAAATCACCTCAAATTTGCCTTTCAGCACATCTAAACCTTCTATTTTCCAATGAAATATCGGAATTTCCTCCACACCCTCAGGAATTGCTTGTTGAGACAGTTTATTGATGGTAGTCAGTTTTACATTATGCTGATCTGCTATTGGCTGCAAGGCTTCTTTGACGGCAAGCTTGAAAACACCGTTATCACCTAAAGAGGTAATGATGGCAATGCTTTGACCTTTATGCTTTGCCAGCATTAAACCAAATAACATTCCATGTTGATGATGGAATTTACCACTTTGGATCTTGGCTTGGAGTCTCGATCTTCCACTAGCAGAAGCAATCAATTGAACGACTTTTAGATTCTTTCTGATAATTGACCAATTCTCTGCCATCGGTCTCACCGATTGATTGATTTGCCTCTCGATGTACTCAGATTTGACCGTACCAGAAAGAATCAGTGCTGTTTTATGGTTGAAATTGGGTGTCCATCGGTAAATTAAAACATCACGCTCATCTTTACTTCCTTGGTCTTTAACATACTCCAATTTGGCTTTCAAAATGCCCAGATTGAACAAATCCCACAGTAGATTCCGACCGTTGGGCTGCTGGTTATTATTGGTGTAATGGTTGACAATCATTTGGTTCAAGTGTTCAAAGTCAACATGATGCAGTTTATTTATTGCCTCATGACTGAGTTGAATATTTTGTCGGTGATGATGTGCTTCTTTAAGTTGGGATAAAACCTCAATTACATTCTCCAGATCTGGATTAGATTCGGTCTCAACCAGTTGCTGAAATAATTGGATGTTTTGCTGGATGTCATTGGCACTTATTTTTTCCACGTTGACCAACTCTGGCATCTCATCAATCACAACCAAAGTACGATCACGATTACCATGTTGTGTTTGTAGGAATCCTGGAAACAGATTCAAGTGCCGATGTTGAGCAACTAGCACATCAGATTCTGGGGCTAAATTCACACTTTGCAGATGCTTACAATTCTCCTGCAGAGGACATGAAGCACAATACTTTTGCCTGAATAGAGTTGAGTGCCCTGTTTTCATCAGACTGATATTTTGTTTGGTATTATGTGGACAACCAACTTCTGGGTGGCTGATCCCATAAAGTCGAACTACTGATTTGCCCTGTTTTAAATCCAGTAGTTTTTCCCATTCATTGGCTAAAGCATGAGTTGGAACGAGAACAATTACGGAGATGTCTTGTTCCACCGCTTGTTGGACTTTACGAACAGCATTGAAAGTTTTGCCCGTCCCAACTTTAGCTTCACAAACAATGATTTGCTGACCATTGATGTTGATATGATCAAACTCTTGTGCCAATTGTTTTTGGGCTTGATCCAGAAAGATTCCAGTGGAAGACACCTCTTGCCATAGATTGTTAACCGTGGTTTCAACATAAGCTAAATCTCGATCACGATCAAACTTAGTGCCTGGAGTTGTAATTAAGGCGTATTTCCAAATCTGAGTATCCAAAATCCCTTCTCGGGCCAGTTCTTTCAAGAAGGCGTAATCAGAGATAGATCGATTATCATTCTTCAGCAGATGACGAACATTCTTGACATGATAAGAGTCCCTAGCACGCTCCAAGGTTGTTAATTGTGTGAGATCCAGATCATCCAGATCAGAGAGGTCACCATCTATCACAGGAGCAGAAACAAATATGCTCTTGGGCTGGAGTAATGAAAAATCAACAGCTAACGATTGCAAATAATCAAACAGCTTAGGATCTTCTACTATTGATTCAGGATCATCCAACCAAGATGAAACACGATTTTCTCTTTCTGGCGGTGCTTGATTGGGTTTAACTGAAGTTGTGCCAATCAATTTCATAATTCGTGTCACATCTTGAATCGAATCTATCCAGACCTTTTGCTTCAGATCATCAGGCAAAATAGATTTGATTTGCTGATAGAGTTGTTTGACTTTGGATTCCCATTGTTCTGTCATCTCTAAGGAAGTCAGTGGCAATCGAGGAATCCT
>DTUY01000035.1 GCA_012963885.1 Candidatus Poribacteria bacterium
GGTGCGCCGCGTCATCGAGCGGCTGATTCGCGACGGCTTCGTCGTAGCGAATGCTGACGGCTCGACGCACGATATTCGTTCTGTGGCCGTCAGCGCTGGAGAAGGAGAAGCCCTGCGGAAATGGGTGTCGTACGAGAACGCGACGAAAACAATCGAGATCGGACTTGCCTATGGGATTTCTGCGCTGCACATCTGCGAGGGTTTGCTTCAGAATGGGAATCATGCTGCACGGCATGTTGTGCTTGATCCTTTTCAGGCGAGACGATTTGCCGACTGCGGGCTTCAGGTCCTTGAGGAAGCAGGAATCAGGCCCCTTGTGGAGTACTACGCTGAGATGTCACAGATTGCTCTTCCGCAGTTTCTCAAGGAAGGACGGCAGTTTGATCTCGGGTTCGTTGATGGCAACCACCGCTTCGACAGCGTGTTTCTCGACTTGTTTTACCTCGGGCGGTTGGTGCGCAAGGGGGGAGTTGTGATCCTGAACGACTACAACCTTCCTGGGATCAAGCGGGCTGTCTCCTTCTTCGAGACCAATCTTGGCTGGACGATCGAGGAGATGTCACCACCAGACGATGGGCATCATTGGGTTGTTCTGCGTACTGCAAGGCACGAGGACAAACGAGGCTTCAGATACTTCGTTGAATTTTGATACTGCTTGGCCTAGCGAAAACAAGGCAGGCGAAACCGGTGAGGTTGCCTGTTTTCTCGAGCAAGAAATAGAAGAATGTAGGTAATTGAGCGTCATGAATCCGATCCCAGGGCATTAGGGGAAATAGGAGAAGGTGCGGTGCCTGCTCTGATCCAAGCATTGAAGGATCAGGATGCAGAGGTTCGTAGGAATGCGGCAGTGGCATTGGTTTATATAGGCACACCAGAAGCACTGAAAGCTGTTGAGGAATATCAATCCCGACAATAATATGTCGATTTACCAAACCAGCATGTACCTAGTTTTTAAGATCAATCACCCACCAACCCAGTGTCCTTACCTAAGAAAAAAGTCCTCTTACTTGCTAGCAACAGGACGTGTAGTGGTTGAGATGTTAGTTTGGGCTTAGGTACTAAATAGTTCTAATGACCTCTACTAACCAGTTAAGACCAGCAATCTAGTAGGTCGTTTTGATTTGTCCCCAAGCAACGGAGAGCTTAGTTTGAGGAGAAACAGCTAAAGCCTCTTTGGCACCCATCTTCATATACTGACCTATTTCCTCTTCACTCAAAGTACGGTTCCATAATCTGGCTTCATCAATCAAGCCGGTAGGAATGTAATTCAGTCGGTCACAATCCTGACCGATAGCCCACGGGTCAGGGCTGGGTTTGAGTTTTCCTCCCGCTGCACCTTTACCCACTTCTTTACCATCATAGAAGATTTTGCCTTCTTTACCATCATTACTACAGGCTAGATGAACCCACTTATTGGCCTCCGGTGGTTTAGCGAAAATATTGGGTGACCCACCTTCACCTGCCAACCTGAGTGTCATCTGTCCACCTTCACTAAACAAACCATACTGAAGGCGACCAGCACAACCGCCGTGAATCGATTTTCCGACGATTTGTCTGGTACCGCCGACCCAATCTTCGATATTCACCCAGGCCATAAAAGTAAATTTATCAACATTCATTTGTTTGTTACTTTCGACCTTAACCCAAGTACCGGCACCAGTTTCAAAACGTAAGGCTTTACCAAATTTACCATCCTCCCACTTGAGTGGACCTTCTAGAGTACCATCGTTTTTATTTCCACTTACATCTTTGGTTGTTTTACCTTTACCTTCATCAAACGAGAGATAAACAATCAATCCATCGGTGAATTCTGCCGTCCAGGACAAAGAAGGTATAATAATAAGTACCAGACAAATAACAATTCCTAAATTGGCAAACTTGCTTCCCATTATAAACTCCTTATTAAGGTGCTGTAATCCTCTTAAGGTTTGGTTTGAGGTTGATACGATGTCTGACAAACTGAGTTTAAATAAAAATCCAGTATTAAGTTTATTTTGATATTTGTCAACGTTTTTTACGCATTACAAACAAGTTCATAAATGCTTGTCAGAGTTTGTGAGTTCACCTAGATAAACTTGAAAAGTAAGAGTATATGTACATGTATTTAAGTTAAAACTTAAGTACAAATGTCCTTGATTTTACATGGAATCCATAAAATAGTAGTACAAAAGCCCCGATACAATGTGTCGGAGCAAAATTTATAATTCTACTTCTTAATCTCTGCCCAGGTGGTAGTGAGTTTGCCTGATAAGGAAACAACAGCAAGCGTACTAGATAATCCTTTGTTCATAATGTTCTTTATATCATCAGCCGATAACGCTTTGCTGAATATCCCTACATCATCAATAATCCCCATGAAGGGCCAAATTTTCCCACTCCCAAGCATTAATGGGTCATCCATAAAGCCTGGCTTCCCATCATGATCGCCTTCTCCTTCTAGAACGCCATCCACATAGAGCAGCAAAGCATCCAGATCATAAGAACCTGCTATATGATGCCACTTCTCATCTGAGACTTCTGTTTTGCCGTTAGCGCCTCTCCACTGATTCGCACCTTGAGAGAAATAGACGCTGACGTTACCACCTGCTGGAGGGGTCTGAAAGTCTACATTTCTATGTGATCCATTGACGGCGAAATCAACTTTTTGCACCGGGATCTGCCATTTGCCGCTGACACCCATCTTGCACCAATAGGCTATTGTGAACTCCGCCAAATTTAGAGATTTGTCATGTGGAACGCTGATGTAATTGTTTAATTTCCCCTTAAACTCGAATCCTTTGTTAAACTTTGCCTTTACCACTTTGCGATCACCTATGATCTTTCCATCATGACCATTTCCAGACGAATCTTCAGCTACTCCGCCTTTGTCTTCATCGAGAAGCCATATACCTATAACAGCCTCAGGGTCAATCTCAGCATAGCTCTGTGCTGCTAAAATAAAAACAATAGCAGTTAAACTTATAAAGATTATTGTTAATCGTGTCATTCTTTTACCTCCATTATTTCTGTCTGAAATCAGCTAAGATCCTTACCAGAATTGAACTTGAGCCGATATCCTCACTTGACGATTTCCGTTAATTCCCAAGGATTCTGTACAATTGGAAGTCGACGGAAATCATAACACGATTGGCACATTTAGCTAGAATAAAAAAAGAAGAAAACATTGGGATTTC
>DTUY01000036.1:0-3769 GCA_012963885.1 Candidatus Poribacteria bacterium
CCAACCCGTTCGGTCCAATCGCCACCGGGAACCTCACTAAAACCGATGACATCCAACTGATAAGGCTTGAACATTTCACCGATTCGTTCGGGTTCCGCCCAGTTTCCGAAGAGGACATTATAGCTCGCCAGTCGAACTTGAGTTGTCTTAATAAGGTTGTCCATCTTTGGTAAACACCCCACTCATGTCTCTTGGTTAGTCATCGCACATCATACATTGTGACTTATAGCTAAGCTCATCGGCGGCTTTAGGCACAGCGTAAATGCCGTCCAGTGCAACGCTTGATTCGCCGTCTACCTCGCCAGTCGCCAGCCCGAAGCATCGGCCGCCAGCGCCGTGTGGCCTTTGTAACGGTCGTACACCTTGTGCATCTCCTCAATCGTGTCGAAGTAGCCCACAATGTGGACCGCACTGAAGGATTCGCCTGCCTTCACTAGCTTGCCGTGGATCTCCAGAATCATGACGATGATATTCCCGGGGCGCTGGCTGCACCACGCCTCATAGACTATGGACGGTTCAAGTGTCAGACCCGCCAGCCAAGGACCGGCTTCACCCGTCTTCTTGTCCCGCAGACGGTAGGCACGAATGAAATCCGGCGGCATTTTGTTTAAGTCGCGGCGATAACCGAACTTTAGGTCCGGTGAGAACGGGGTGAAGAACTCGCTAGACGGGATGCGCACCCCTTTGGGGCCGCTTAGATAGCTGAGATAGATTTCGCTGAATGTGTCGCCCTTCTCATGGCGGACACACCCTGGTGTGTCGTTGCGGAGGAACATCTCCTGTGAATCGTTGACGCTGTCGATCTGGTCCATCAACACGAAGAACCGCTCGCCTTTGGGGAAGACGACCAGTTGCGTCCAGCGCGATCCAGCTTCGCAACTGAGAGCAGCGTACTCGTACTGATAAGTCGTCTTGACCGCGATGAAGTCTGTGGTGTGGATGACGTCTGGCTGCACAGGCTTCATCCGGTGGCAGAGCTGTGGACCTTCGACCATACGCTTACGGTGACTACTACCATGGGCCATCAGGGCATAGAATTGCCTATCCGGTTCGGTCTCGTTCTCATACCAGGTATATCGGCCGACGCCATGTCCGTCCGGAGCGATTACCTGGCTACCATAATTTTCGTCGCTGCCCGACTCCATGAGCCAATCGATGACCATCAAGCCATCGCCGATTTCTCGGAAGCCGGTTGTCTTGTCGAGAAATGACCCTTTCTCGATTCCGGTCATCCAATGTTTAGGGTTTTTCTTGGGAATGACGGCTTCGAGTTTGTCGGTCTCGATTTTGATAGCATGGTCGTCCTCGCTCAGGTGTATCCATTCGTTGTCCTGCATAGATCCATCCTCCAGATGCTGGCAGATTGCTAAGCCGTCCATTTCGTCCCCGCTATGCGGTTTCCTACCAAAATGTGCCTTAAGCCGCCACATACATTTTCGTAAAAAGTGTCCGGTAGTGAAATTAGGTCAGAAACGTCTCAGTGGCTGTACTATCCACTGGTTTCATCTGTTTTTTTATCGACTTAACTGCTAGGTGGGATTATATCATGATTCGGTTAGAGATGAAACGGAAGACTCCAATTTAATCAATATCGTCTTTACCAGTGCTAGCTATATAATACCAAGTTGAAATCAATATCTTACAATTGCCAACGATTTGTTAGGCTTAGCTCATTCATGCCATCTTCGAGTGCGACGATGTCCAAATTTTCAAAAGGTTGCTTGAGTGAAATATGCGGTAGTAGGCAGCAGTCAATGGTGTCAATCCGATATCTTTGGTGGATTTCCCAAGCCAGTTTTCGCACCCAGCTACGAACTTTCGTACTCACAAGAAAAGCGAAAGTTGCTTTCATAGCTGACCTCCGAACGGTTGGTTCGGTCACAGAAATTCTTGAATGATTCAACGATCAAAAGGTATCACATCATCCAACCAACTATTATAACAGGAACCACCACGGGTATATAAGGCATCAAAAACTTTCGTTAACGCAGCGGCAACCTGATCGCAGTCGCACTCTGTCCACCACTGATCGACGTGGACATTTACATGGCGATTCGTTAAGTCTACTGAACGCGGACACATATCGGGTGAATATTCAACTGCCGCCGCTTCACTGGCTTTGGGACAATCCCACGGACATCCGTCCGAGGTTGCGGGCATTTTTTGCAGAATCATGTCCACGTGTTGGTAATAGTGCCAGTCGGAACCGGGATTTTGTCCGCGGGTGCCACAGGCAATCCCCTCAGCACGGAGTGCAGCAACCACGAGCTCTGATTCTTGGGCGTTTTCTGGGAAGAAGCCGATAGTATACCCCATCTCGCCATTGATGTCGTGGATGACTTGAGGCGTCAACTCTTTGTATACAGCGAGTGTGCTCATGATGCGACGTTTGTTGGTTCGCCAGCGATTCAACTGCGCTTCCATTTTTCGGAACTGAACCAGTAAAACGGTTCCCTCCAACTCCGACATGCGGTAGTTCAATCCACAGAACAGTTCACCGTCCCAACGCGGCTTTTCACAACGAATTGGACGCCACAATCCACCTCCCTCCGACCACTGCTGTGCTCGTGCGTAGAGGTCGTCGCCGTCCGTTACAATCATTCCACCTTCTCCACCGCCTGTAGTTTTATAAGCACTGATGCTAAAGCAACCGAGGTCGCCGATTGTACCGATGCGTCGACCGCGAAAACTTGCACCGCATGCTTGGGCACAGTCCTCGATAACCTGAATACCATGTTTTCTGGCGATTTCCATGATGGAGTCCATGTTACAGACATAGCCGTTCATGTGAACGGGTGCAATTGCCTTCGTGCGCGGCGTGATTTTCCTCTCTAGGTCTACCGGGTCAATCGTCATCGATTCGTCAATCTCGCACCAGATGGGGATCCCCCGTGTGACAACCACCGCCATAGCCGTCGCCGCAAATGTATATCCTGGCACAATGACTTCGTCTCCACAACCAACATCAGCGGCGACATAGGCAGTATGAAGGGCAGCCGTGCCAGAGGTAACTGCCAAAACATGTTTCACATCAAATAACGCTGCAGCTTGCGATTCGAGTTGGGACACCTTCGATTGCGGTTTATAACGTACGAGAAACGGTCCCCCACCGAGGTCGTCCTTCTTGATGAGATGGCGGATCTGATTGACGGTTTCCTGCGAGTACCCCCATGTATCTGCTATCTCAAGGAATTCCTCGTGGCTGATTTTGGGAGGTCCTTTTCCCTCAAATGCTTCGATCGCTTTAGAACCGCCGTTGATTGCGAGTGCATCTTTGTCCATTTTTCTCTCCAGATTCAAAGTTGGGCTATCTCCTTCATAGCTTATATTACCATGGAGGACATTGTCATTTGGAAAAGGCAAGTGTTTTTCTAACTAGCCGAGCCATTCCTTGACACGATTTACAGTTAAAACCTTCGATTCGGTTGTTTTCTCCACTCGACTTCCCCAAAGGGCGACATCGCTTTTCATAACACTTGTTTGTAAGCCTTCCACCAATCAGTTTAACAGCGGCACATTGACGACAAACGGGTGGTAACTATGACAACAAATTGAGGGGCGATCTGACAAGACAAATTCCTCATAGATAAGGATAGGTCGCTTCCGGGTCATAGTCAGGCAGTAGTTCATCATGGGACTGACCAGGAATTAATGTTGTGCCGTCCGTAAAACCTTCTGGACGATCTTTGAGGAATTCGATCATGCGGTTTCGCCAAGGTTGCATTTTGGTTTCAGCATCGGGCTCGCGAGAAATATCGTGCGTTTCATG
>DTUY01000036.1:3869-12210 GCA_012963885.1 Candidatus Poribacteria bacterium
CAGTCGCCACGTTGTTGGTCGGTCGTAATGAGCAGGATGTTGGGACGGGGGTTGGGCATATCAACTTCCGGATTCAGGGATGCCAAGCGAGGCGTGGATCTGGACAAATTTCCAAGTGTTCGCTTCTTTTTCCAGAACACCAGTCATTCGGATTACCAGTTCTTCTTCTACGCCTTGCCACTTGAGACTCCAAATTTGGCGCGTGTAGAACCAGGCGACGGTGTCACGTTCTTGTATGTCAAGATACTCAAATTCGATGGTGAAGTC
The DNA here is from genome assembly GCA_012963885.1 of Candidatus Poribacteria bacterium. Taxonomy (GTDB): domain Bacteria; phylum Poribacteria; class WGA-4E; order WGA-4E; family UBA9662; genus UBA9662. Next base: position 4,137 of record DTUY01000036.1, read on the forward strand.
TTCTGTGCTGGCTACGTGGTGACGATAATAGTCCGGCGCGTTCTGACCTCCTTCGATGAATTCGTTTTCATCAGTGCCTATTTTGGCAAAGTAAGACGCCTGCGACATAAGGTCGACCAGTTGCTGGGCATCTCCTGCAGTGAGTGCGTCAAAATAGGCATGTATGGTTTGTCCAGCGTTCAAACGTCTATATCCTAATAGTGTGCTGAGTTCTATCAAGTCGAGCAAGGAACCGTTGCCAAAATTGATTTTGGTCTGGTCGGCGTCACAATCAAAAGGAGAAAGTGCGCCTTCGCCATTGCTGAGATGCTATTTTCCAAAGTGGCCGCGTATCCGCTTTGCCGTAACAGGCGGGTGACGGCAACTGAATCGGGGTCAAGAAATTGGGCATACTGCGGACAGCATTTTGCTCGTGTTGTGCGAAGTGTCCGCGAATGCCCCAGTAGGCGGGGACCGGTCATCAACGCGAGTCGGCTGATGGGAATTCCTCTTTTCTTTCCACCCTTGCTGCTAGGCTTTTACAATAGCATAGCGATGATTGCGTTCGTCATGAATTCCTGCTACCTTGTCTTATGTTCAGAGGTGGCCACTAAGAAAGTTCACGCTTCACTTCAGGATTGCCCGAGCCCAGGTCTTACATCCTGTTCACATGCGTTTAACCTGTCGACGTAGCCACTACTGTCAGATAAGCGCTCATATTGAGTATTGTAGAATGCAGTTGAGTATTTGTCAACTCAACTGTTGAGTATTTCCCGAGCAGTTGGGGCTGATCCTACCCAGTCTTGGATAAACCTAGCAACAAGATCAGAAGGGAGAGGAGACCCCAACTCGAAAAACCCTCAAAGTACAATAGCCCATTCCGAACGGGTAGGCATTTCAAACCCATTCTATTTTGGACAACACTCAACGACTACCAACTCGATGCTAGTTTCGTTCTCATCGAATGGACGAACGCTGAACCGTTAAGGGATCAACGTGTCATCGAAGGCGACTCGAACCGATGTAGTAAAGTTTCGCTTCCTCGGCAGTTTGGTTGTAGGCAACCTTGCATTGCCTGTGAGAGGAAACTTGGAAGAGGACGCACGAAGGAAAACCTTGTCAAACTTCAGGCCTCTCACCTTATGAATCGGAGAGACGGTTATGCCCTTCGGCCGTGTTCCACACTTTCTGGTGATGTGGGGTAAAATCGGATGTCATGAATTTCTCAACGAACTCTACATGGTGCCCAACGCTATCCACTTCCCTTTACCGTGAACTCCCAGAGCTTACGGATAACGGCTCCATACCTTCACATCGGTTGATGCGATCCGCTAGCTTCTCGGTCGAGCCATGCCATGCACTTCCTATCGATGGTCCTGACTCTTCAAAGTGAATGTGTTACCTGTGACCAAGCACAACGACAATAGGCGAATGCTATCTTGATAATATGCCTCGCGCTGGGAGAACTGAGAATCCCTTGCTGCTTGCAGTTCATCCTTCCGTTTGTTCACAAAAAGACTGCACATATGCGGTGCTGTAAATGCTCCGTCAGTCCACTCATTCAGAGGCTTCCCATCTAAACGATAACCCGCCATAAAATCATCATTAGGAACTTTGCCGATCCCGAGGTTAAAGATCCTTAGGAGATGTCGGGCGTCTTTGTCATTGTTTTCGATCACAGCTGCTGCCAATCGCCACGGGACCCGGCAGGCATTGTAGTACATCATACCGTCGTAATCACTTTCGAGGAAATTCGGTGGTGCCGGTTCCCAGCCGGTTTTACCCTTGACGACAAAATCAGGAAAGACCCCCTCATAAAGCGACATCTGTCGCAGGATGCCATAGTGAACGTCCTTGACACGTCGCCAAAGTTTGCGGTTTGACACCTGCGCAAATGCATCAAAATGAGTGGGCATGATGTCAGACAACCTTGTGGCATGCTGATCCTTGTCCCAGTCTCCCAGCCGCAGTGAGTAATCCGGCCTGATAAGTGAAGCTTCGATGCCCGCCAGAACCTCCTTCGCCTCCGCCATATATTCTGGAGCTCTCCACACATATGTGGCAAGGATCAATGCGTAGGCAATGTCAAGATCACCATCAGTTGCACAAGTGGTCTCCTTAGGAGTGCCTACCTTGTCATCCACATACCATGACATCAACCGCGAATCAATTCGGCTCTTGAACTGCCTCCGAAAGATGTCGAGCGCGTCAAAGTCTTTCCTCGCAGTATCTTCATGAAACCGGGACATGTATACGCAAATGAGCATTCCATATCCATGTGCCTCCGAGCATGTTGTCCGATTATCTTTGTAATCGACAAATCCGCCTCCATCAACCAGCTGACTGCGCTTTAGATATTTGTTTCTCCAGTATTCATAGTAGTTCTGCAGGTTTCTGTTATCTGCGTCTTCAGCAAAGCACTCAATGCCTGAACCCAGAAATAGACACACAACAATCAAGGATATGAGCATCTTCGTCATAGGGAATTCACCCATTATGCTTAAAAACTAGCGCTCCGGTTCAACGACGACGCGAAGCGACGTTCGCTGCAATCGCTTGTCCACACTGTCTAGAGTGCCTTTTCCGCCATTTCCAATATGAACTCAATGAAAGCGCCATAAGTCTCTCCTCGCTCTTTTATTTTTGCGTAGATCCTTCGGTCTCCGTTCGATTTTGATTCGTGCGTCTTCATGCCGATTCAAGTAATCCCTGAAAGCAACGTGCCCGCGAGTTCCAAGCTCCCTCTCGAACACAAATAAAGGTAATGATTCATCCATTGTTCGCTTCCTTTGATCGGGGGGAGTGTTTTCGTCTATCTTCTTGAATGACTCCCTCTGAGGAACGCCATGATCTCCGTTGTGGCGATATCCGAGTAATTCTCGCTTCTTGGTTACTTCTGGAAACACCGTGTAATCTTCAATCACCAGATCAAACCCAATATGGGCTTTTTTGATATAATCTCTTCAATCGCTGCGCTTCCCACATGCTATCAAGACCACCGAGCGTCTCCTTGTAAACACATTCAAGGCTCTGAGGTTGGCTTCCACTTTGGATCGTGTTTTTCTAGGATCATCTTTTTCATAGAACGCTAAAATGAGCGACGCGTTTAAGCATCCACTCCATTGATTTGTTCGGCACTACCTCGCCGCCTATTCAGTCAGAAAACTATCGTGCAGCTGTGAAGCTCCAGTGGAATGGCTGGTGCCCTTGACCTGCGACAGAATTGCCGCAAGTTCCTCGACAATTTCAGGTTGTGCTCCATAACAGTTTTTCCGCTCGCTTATGTCCATATTCAGATTAAATAATTCAGAGGGGAAACCGTGGGGCTTGTATTCCCTTTTCTCCCGAAACCAGTCAGGTTCGTCATTATCACCTCCGCTAGGACTGTCGATAAGTACCCAGTCTCCTTTACGGATAGCAAACTTTCCGTTGCAACTATGATGAACTGCAAAATCACGCACTGGAGAACCGGTTTTACCTTGTAGCAAAGGCAATATGCTGACGCTGTCTTCAGCTTCGTTTGCGTTCAATTCGGCCCCCATTATCTGTGCACAAGTGGCCATGAAATCTCCGAGTGTGATGAGCTGGTCGCAAACGATGTTAGCGGGGGTGACCTTTGGCCACCTGACAATAAAAGGCACTCGATGCCCGCCTTCCCAAACATCGCGTTTCATGCCACGCAAACTCCACATACTGTAATGTTCATGTTGACACACTCTTGAATAAGCACCGATATCATCTTGTGTGCGACCTTCCGGCCCATTGTCACTGGTGAAAATCAGTAGTGTGTTATCAGCCGCTCCCGTTCGTTCCAGCGCATCACATATTTTTCCGACTACCCCATCCACCTCGCAGACAAAATCACCATAGTTGCTAGCCCCACTCATACCTTTGAATTCCTCATTTGGCACGATTGGTGAATGCGGCGAAGTGAGTGGAAAATAAAGGAAAAATGGATTCTCATTGGCAGCTTGCGACTCAATAAGTTCAACGGCCCGACGTGTAAATTCGGGAATCATATCCTCTAGTATCCAATCCGGTACTGCTAATCCTCGATTACCATAGATATCGTTAGGCTTCTCCACAGTAGGCACTTCAGTCAATTGGTCATTCTCGAACCAAGTGTAGGGTGGAAAATTTGGCACATCAACACCAAAATAGGTATTGAAACCACGATCTATTGGCCCCCCTTCAATTCGGCTATCATAATCGATCTGTTTTCCTAACTCATAACGTTTCTCCCTTTCCGAAACACCAAAGTCGACATAGTCGTTGGGATGCCTACCGTTCTTCATTGGCCAGTTCCACCCCAAGTGCCATTTACCCAGACATGCGGTGTGATAACCTTGCTCAAGCAGTAAGTGAGCGACTGTTTTCTGATCCGAGTCAATCAGGGGAGCATCCCACGTCCAGACAATGCCCTGCTTCAAATGTGAACGCCAGCAATAGCGGCCAGTAAGAATATTATAACGACTTGGAGTACAGACGCTGGAACCCGCATGAGCATCAGTGAACCTCATTCCCTGTTTCGCCAATCGATCCAGATTAGAGGTCGGTATTTTTGAATCAGGATTATTACATCCTAAATCACCATATCCCATATCATCTGCTAAAATGTAAATTATATTAGGTTTCATCATTGAATGCTTTTCCCCTTGATATTCGCCAAACACAGCATTAACCAACAGCTTCTTGGACTAGGATATGCTATCATCAAGCAAAAATCAACCAGACGGGTGACATTATTCACTAGATATCCAACAGGGGAATATACAGATAATGTACCCCATATCACTAGTATTCAAAAAAGGTCCTTTCTCAATCCAAGCTGCAGGTAAAGTCTTGGCTGTCAATCACAAATACTGTCAGATAGTCCACCGATCTGATGGCTATGACTACACGCTGGTACCGCGAAATGGCGATCCGCACGCTTGCCATAGCCAACTATCGGTCTTTGCGAGAAGTCGTATTGCCACTTGACCAGCTGACGATCATTACGGGAGCTAATGGCAGCGGCAAATCGAACTTATATCGCGCACTTAGGCTCTTGAGCGACACCAAAATGGGCGGCGCGATACCCTCGTTAGCACGCGAGGGAGGAATTAACTCCGCAGTTTGGGCTGGACCTGAGACCTTTGCAAAAGATGTTAAAAAAGGTCACTTGCCAGTACAAGGTGGACCACGCAAAAAACCGGTAAATCTCAAGCTCGGTTTTGCGTCGGATAACTTCAGTTACTCCGTCGAGTTTGGTTTGCCTTTGCCACAGAATCCCACCTCGGATTTTGACCACGATCCTGAAATTAAACGTGAAGCAATTTGGTACGGAGACAGATGGCGTGCTCCTTCAGCATTGGTGGATAGACATGGTACTTTGGTGCGTGTGCGTGATGGCGGAGGAACTTGGCAAACGGCGTCAGAAAACCTCGCCAGATACGATAGCATGCTTACACAAATAGCGGATCCCACCTCGGCTCCAGAAATACTCATACTTAGAGATCGCATTCGTTCCTGGCGTTTTTACGATAGCTTTCGCACTGATGAATTTTCCCCAGCATGGCAGGAACAAATCGGTACGCATACTCCGGTGTTGTTTCACGACGGTCGTGACCTAGCGGCAGCATTACAAACCATTACTGAAATCGGTGATGTTGAGGGATTAGAAACAGCCATCGAAGACGCCTTTCCTGGCACCGAACTCTGGATTGAGTTCGGTGGAGGGAGATTTCAGGTTGCATTCAAGCATTATGGCCTGTTGAGACCACTTTCCCCAACAGAGCTCTCGGATGGAACGTTACGATACTTGTTATTGATTGCGGCGTTGCTGACACCTCGACCACCAGAGTTCATGGTGTTAAACGAGCCGGAGACGAGTTTACACCATGACTTGGTTCCTGCACTGGCTAGGTTGATTCGAAAAGCCAGCGAAACCTCACAGGTATGGGTTGTAACTCATTTGCCTATGCTGGCCGAACTATTAGAAAACGATCGGAGTCAGTTGATTCACCTCGAGAAAGAGCTAGGAGAAACGCATATTAAAGGTCAGGATTCACTTAATACGACCATTTGGAACTGGCCATTCCGTTAAAAAGCAACCATCATGATAATCGAATAAAATAGGCGCATCTTTAGTCCTGATCTCTTCCCCCTTACCTTAACCGAGTCACTGACAGAACTCAGTTAGCAGTTTATTTATAAGAAAAAATATCTAGACAGATTGTTATGGTCGCGATCGACGGGCTTCCATATTGGAATGCACATCGATGAGTACTGTCTGCCCCTCAGCGTTCAACTGCTGTGCCCGCCGAAGCGCAGGAACCATTTCGGTCGGCTGTATCACAACAATACCAACCGCGCCCATGCCTTCTGCGATTTTGGCATAGTCTCCTGTCATTTCGGTCGTCCCGTACCGCTCACGTGCCGTTGGCATACCACCTGGGTAAGTCGCCATCCCTCCGTTGTTCAAAACAATAGTGGTGATCGGTGCCTTTTCCCGAACTGCTGTTTCAATATCCAACCCAGACATGCCAAAGGCACCATCACCCATAAAGTTAAGGCAGAACTTATCAGGATTAGCCAACTTAGCACCAATCATCAGTGGAATCCCAAAACCGAGATGGGTGGTTTTCCCCCACCCAACATAACTGTTCGGAACCGTAGCAGGATAAAAGGGTAAAATGGAGTCCCTCGGCCCTCCAGCGTCGTGAGTCACGATGCTATTTTCCAGATCGAGGGTTTTAATAATATCTCCAATCACCCGGTAAATATTGAGCGGAATTTCATCAGAATTCAGTAACGGCATCCAATCTTTCATCCACTCCTCTTTTAGATCCAAAATCCCTTGAGCCACATCGGCTGGAGGTTGGTCTTTTGACTTCACAAGTTCAATCATAGATTGCAATGTCAACTGGGCATCACCTGGTAAGCCAATCTCAACCGAATAATCCTTGTTGATATCTTCCCTACTTTCGGTATTGTGGATAATGATCTTTCCATCTGGAATTGGCTGGCCATAAGGGGTTCGTGTCAAACTGGACCCCACGGCAAACAGAACATCCGACTCCTGTATCCACTTACGCGCGGGAAGTGTGGTCGCACCACTGCCTGCTCCCAAAGAAAGTGAATGTCGCTCATCAAATGCCGACTTTCCAGGCATCGTACAGAAGATTGGGATTCCCGTTAACTCGGCCAGCATTTGAAGTACCTCGCTGGCACCAGAGAGCAGAACACCCATACCTGCCCAAATGACAGGTTTTTTCGCCTTTAGAAGCAGCTCAACAGCCATGTTGATATCATCTGGATCAGGGACCTGACGTGCCCGTCTTGGAGACCTATAGTCAATTGTGTCTTCCAACAATTCCTGATTTCCCACGTCAGCAGGGATTTCCACGATCACCGGCCCCGGCTGCCCGTTTCGAAGATGGTGGAAGGCACGTCTCATAACATTAGAAACTTGGTCGGGGTGAGTAATCACCTCTCCATAAGTCGAAGTAGTTTGAAAGGTACGAACAGCAGAAAAATTAGGCCGAATCGCATACTGATTGAGTTGAGGACCAGCTGGGAGGTAAAGAACAGGGACGTTGTCACTGAAGGCCTGTGCAATACCACCCATGGAGTTCTCCGCACCCGGACCACTCTGCGTAATAACTACACCGAATTTATCACGGCTATTTACGCGACTAAATCCATCGGCAGCCATAACAGCTCCACGCTCATGCCGAAACATCACCGGACGAATGCCCTCCTTGGCTACTTCTTCTATCAGAGGGTTGGATGGAAAGCAAGATACCCACTTAACGCCTTCACTTTGCAAAATTTTCGCTACTGCTTGTACCGTATTCATCAATAACACTCCCCAAATTCACTCTGGATAGCCATTCATGATTTAAACATGAATCAACCCGGGATCTGTCAAACCGTAACACAGCCCCGGCCAAGAATCAACTTCTTCCTCAGGAATAACATTGACAACCCATAATGACATCAACTAAAGAATTGTTTAGATATTTGAGTATTCCTTGATATGTAATTTCGTATTAGATAGTTTCAGCAGCCGTGTAGAGGCTTAGTTCTGAGGAGATCTCTTTAAGGTAACAGA
>DTUY01000037.1 GCA_012963885.1 Candidatus Poribacteria bacterium
ACGATGGTGTTGTCGAAGAACTTGAAGAAGATAAAGAAGATGAGTTAGAACACGATGAGAATGATACCTTGGGATTAGAGATCATTGAGGAAGTTGATGATGAAGACGATGGTGTTGTCGAAGAACTTGAAGAAGATAAAGAAGATGAGTTAGAACACGACGAGAATGATGCCTTGGGATTAGAAGACAAAATTACTGTCGAACAACCTCAAGTCTGATTCTCTGCACAGACCTGTTCAATTTCGTCAATTGTTTTCGGTATCCTTCCGGTCAAGACTTCATTGCCTGATTCTGTAACCAATACGTTGTCCTCAATTCGCACACCGATTCCCAGATATCTTGGATCTATGTTTTGGCTGTCAGTACTTACATAGAAGCCTGGTTCAACTGTCATAACCATCCCCGGCTCAAACTTTCGATATTCATCACCATCTGCTGTTTTGCCTACGTCATGTACATCTAGTCCCAGCATATGTCCCACGCTATGCATGTAAAACTTTTGGTATTTTTTATCTTCGATCAATTTGTTTGTGTCACCTTCTAGTAACCCAAGCTTGATCATCCCTTCTGTTAGCAGTCTGATAGCCCTTTTGTTAACTTTATCGATTGTTATTCTAGGCTTAATCATATTGATTAGTGCTATCTGTGTTTCAAGGACAATCTGGTAAATTTCACGTTGAGCATCGGTGAATTTACCATTAGCTGGAAATGTACGTGTAACATCACCATTATAATATTTATATTCACAACCAGAATCAATTAGCACAAGATCGTTCTCTTCAATCTGCCGGTTATTATCAATATAGTGTAGAATTGTCGCGTTTTGGCCGCTAGCTAGAATTGTTCTGTAACCTGGATAGCTCTTTTCTGTCTTATGGTAAATTGATTCTATTAATGCTGCGATTTCATATTCATACATCCCAGGACGTGTCATTCGCATTGCTGCTAGGTGAGCATCAGCTGTAATTTCAGTTGCGCGACGAACCCGGCGAATTTCTTCCTCAATTTTGATAACCCGCATTTCTGCAAAAAACTCAGATGGATCAATGATAGTGTTAGGTCCAATTCCTTTGGCTGAACGAGTTTGACGATTTTGTTTAATAAAACCGATGATCTTCTGGTCAAAAGGCCCATTACCAAGAGTGTAATATATCCGATCTGTCTTATTGATATAATCTGGTATTTTTTTGTCGAATTCTGAGATTGGAAATGCTACATCAGCTCCAAAGTTTTCGATGACGCCATCAACACCAACTCGCTTACCATCCCAAATTTCACGATCGCGATCTCTAGGTTGAACAAACATGATGAATTGATGTTTTGGGTGACTCGGGGCAATTACACAAATTGAGTTTGGTTCTTCAAAGCCGGTTAGGTAATAGAAATTACTGTTTTGACGGTAGGTATACTCCATGTTGTGTGTGCGAATGGTTGGGATTGCAGCTGGAATGATGGCGACACCACCATTGAGCCGTTTCGCAAATCGATCTCGATTTTGTTTGTGCATAAAATTTCTTCCTTTTGATACTTGCATCTTAGCAAAATTAAGGTGTTGTCGTCAATATACTTGTTGATTTATCTAACGCTCAGATAATTAATAAATTGCAGAAATGCCGTGTGCATGATAAAATTCTCTTCATACGAACAGCTTAAAGTAAACGATGTAATATTACAGATTGACGTAGTGGGAATGAAAGAAATTAATAATACAGATGTGGGTGTTTATCGTAATAGTGTAATTTGGTAATCTATATCTTTTATCGATTTTCTATGTAATCCATTCACTAGACGTCATGATGCATTAGCTAGATGAGCTAGAAGTGGTGCGTGTGTTCGCCACTAAGATTCTAATAGATGTAACTGAAGTGGTTTGTTGGCTATGAAGTTGCTGTCACGAATGGACAATTTGTTGTTGATGTTGTGTATGGATAGTTAAGTAGCCACGGCATCTCTCCAAGGTTAGGTTGGGCAATAAATTGTACCACGTTCAAGGTGGTTGTTTTATGTTACGGCCGTCTATGCAAAGCACATGGAAAGATCAGGTTTTTTATTGAAGAATCCAATCGTTTGTTCTATTCACACGCCCTATGTTGGCAGAGGCATCTATGTTTTATCATCCAACTAAATGTCCGCGATGCAACCACAGCAATGTATTTGGTAGAATCAGGTGTGGGAAGTGTATGAAAGCTCTTTGTACTGAAGATCTTAAGCCTCTGAGAGCTAGTGATATTCTTACAAGTTCCCGTTCTCACCAAAGATACAGAGCAGAAAATGAACCACATCGGATACCTAAGATCACGTATATAAAAACGAATCCGCTTTCTCAGATGGGAGCCTTCGGATTGGATATTATTATTACCATAATTACAGAAACGCAACGCATAATTAAGGATCTTGCCTATGTTATTTGTGTAATATTCAAATCTCCACCAGATGAAAGGTGAAATTTAGTTTGAATGGCTGGAAGTGCGTTTGAATACCTCAATGAGACAAAAAAGCAAATAGATTCCCATATCCGTAATTTTCTGCCGACGGTTCATAAGAACCCTGAAATTAAATTCTTCTATCAACTCATGCGGGATTATCCGATGCGATCAGGTAAACGGTTGCGACCCGCCTTTTGCTTTCTCGCTTGTGAGATGTTTGGTGGTAAGATTCAGGATGCAATCCACACCGCGACCGCGCTGGAACTTTTGCAGAGTTGGCTTCTGATACATGATGACATCGAAGACGAATCTATATTACGGCGTGGTGAACCGTGCCTTCACCATCAACATGGCATCCCTATGGCAGTCAATGTGGGTGATGCGCTCCATTGTAAAATGTGGGAAATGCTTAACCAAAACGTCAGTCTACTCGGTTATGAACTGAGCTTTAAAATTCTATCTGAGTTCATTCAGTTGAGTAATCGTGTTGTTGAAGGACAACACATTGAGTTGAGTTGGATGCAGGAAAAACGGTGGGATGTTTCTGATGAAGACTACTGGATGATGTGTGTTCAGAAAACAGCTTGGTATACTTGTATAACACCTTGTCGTCTAGGGGCATTGATCAGCGGCAGTGTACAGCCTGATCAATTGGAGCAATTCATACATATAGGAACGGATCTTGGTGTTGCCTTTCAGATCCAAGATGATGTTTTAAATTTAATTGGTGAAGAAGGGGTCTACGGAAAGGAAATTGCAGGTGACATTAGTGAAGGTAAGCGCACGCTGATGTTAATTCACCTTTTTCGTTCCTGTACCGAGAGTGAGTCCGCAATTCTAACAAGCATTATGGATAAGCAGCGACAAGAAAAAACAGAAGTAGAAGTTTTCGATGTGTTGAATTTGATGAAAAAATATAATTCAATCCAGTACGCGGAACAGAAATCAAAGCAATTTGCGAAGCAGGCGAGCGATAAATTCGACCAAGTGTCGGGCATCTTGCCGGGGGAAGAAGCAAAGCAGATTTTTAAAAGTTTAATTGATTTTGTTATTGAAAGGCAATATTAGATTTGTATTTATTATTGGATGATTTTACGGAGGAATGATATGCCGGTTACTATTTCCGGTGGTAAATTAAGAAGAATCACACGACTGGCGGGGGAAAATGGTCGATTCAGGATGATGGCCGCTGATCAGCGTGGTTCGATGCAGAAGGCTATTGCGAGTGCGACTGGTAAGGAAGCCACTTATGAACAAGTGGCTGAAATGAAAACGCTAATTACACGTACACTTTCATCAAATTCAACGGCAGTTTTAACAGACCCGATTTTTGGTTATCCGTATTCGATTATGGATATCCCACGTGATGTAGGATTACTGCTTGCGTTTGAAGAATCAGGCTATGTCGATGATGGTGTTGGAGAAAACGAGAGAGCTTCGGTTCAAATCGTAAATTGGGACATTGAAAAGGCTATACGGTCAGGTATAGATGCCATTAAGCTATTGATTTATTATCATCCTGATGCATCTCTTAACGCATGTAATCATCAACAGAACTTCACAAAATATGTTGGTGAACAGTGCGAGAAGTTCGATCTTCCATTTTTGCTTGAGTTTGTCTGTTATTCGCTGGATGGTGAATCAACGAACTCTCTTGAGTTTGCCAAACAGAAGCCGGATCTCGTCATCCGTAGTGTGGAAGAGTTTACGAAGCCAGAATACAAAGTCGATATTCTCAAAGTGGAGTTCCCAGCCAATCTGAAGTTCACAGAAGAATATAAAGACTGGGATTTCTATGCGGGAGAATCTGCTTACACCCTAAGTGAAGTTGAAGAATTCTGTCAGGATCTTGACGCAAAATCAACCTTGCCATGGGTGATACTTAGTGCGGGTGTGGATATTGAAGAATTTATAGAAAACGTCAAGATCTCATCTGCCAATGGGGCAAGTGGGTTCTTGTGTGGCCGGGCGATATGGAAAGATGCGGTTCCTCTATATCCTGATAAAGACGCGGTTACTAAGTTCCTGTTGGGAGAAGCCACTGTTAACTTCGAAAATTCAAACGCTGCGGTATCTAATGCAACCCCATGGTTTAATCACAAAAGGTTTGGCGGTCTGAAAAATATCGAGCTCGACAAAAAGGGTGAAAATTGGTACGAGATCTATTAGGAAGCTGATTAAACTTATAGTCCGATTAGGTAACCGTTTCTAGAGTCCAAAAAAGCCTTGTAATCTGGTGAAAATCCCCTTCACTCCCCTTAATTTATTTCCTTGGTTATCAACCATATATTGAAATTTTTCAAGTTCTGCTTTAATATTACTGAGCTCATGGGACATTTTTGCCGTTAAGTATTGCCGATCCTCCTCCAGCGAGAGAACTCGTTTTTCCAGGTTTTTGAGCCGTGCTCGATGCATTAAGTTGGTTGCACGAGTTGATATGTACCGGTTTTCTTGATCTAAAAAGCGTGACTTTTGGAAATCACGATTCCTCGCCATAGTAGTCCCTGCTTTGGCAGACTTTAACGAAATGAGCAAATAAGTTTTGGGCAGATGTGTGTTGTTTCCACATCAATTCAGAATGAAACTGTACACCAATGGCAAATCGGTGTTCCAAGCTTTCGATGGCTTCAATTACGCCGTCCTTGGCTCGGGCTGCGACAACAAAGTTGTGACCGACCTCGCTAACTGCTTGGTGGTGAAAGGAATTAACGCGGTCGGTTGTTGTTCCAAAGATATTGTGAAGGATAGTATTCGGTTGGATTTCGATTGTGTGAGATGCGTGCCAGCCCGCGCCTTTTTGTGAATGACAAACTTTTGAATCGGTCATTTCAGAAGCAATATCCTGACATATGTTGCCTCCGCTAGCAACTGCCAACATTTGAATTCCTCGGCAGATCCCCAGAATCGGGATATCCTGGCTTAGTGCTTTTCCAAGAAGGCTGAGTTCCATTCTGTCTCGCACAATATCCACGTTACCGATTTGAGGATGTGGTTCTTCACCAAACACGAGTGGATCTATGTCACCTCCACCGGATAGTAAAATACCATCGATAGAAGAAAGGTAGTCGTCAGCTAACTTGAGACTTTCAGTATGAGGGAGAAACATTGGTATACCACCAGAGTGCTCAATTGCTTGCGCGTAGTCGCATGAAATGATGTTATACTGCGAGAAATATGGGGAGTCCTCACCAATTTTACTGGCGGTTAGACTACAGGTTATGCCAATTACAGGACGCATTCCGATTTTTTGTTTAAATGAGGTTATCAGTGGAGATCAAGTATGATAATTTTACCTGCGATTGATCTACGTCATGGAAAATGTGTGAATTTGATTCAGGGGCACGCGGATGAAGAGACCATTTTTTCTGACTATCCAGTTGATGTTGCCAAACAATGGGAACAGCAGGGCGCAGAATATCTTCATCTAGTTGATCTTGATGGTGCATTTCAAGAACCATCTCAAAATCTTAAAATCGTCAAGGAAATTATTGATTCAATTTCAATACCGACTCAGTTAGGCGGAGGTATCCGGGACATTCATCAACTCAATCAGGTTTTTGAAGTTGGTGTATCACGTGCGATTATTGGAACAGCCGCGCTAAAAAATCCGGATTTCCTCAGTTTTTCCGGCCAAGAGTATGGCGACCAAATTGCCGTTGGTGTCGATGCCGAGGATGGTATGGTTGCGACGGAAGGCTGGCTTGATGTTTCTGAGAAGCCAGCACTTGACTTTGCCGTAGAAATAGAAAAATCTGGAATTAAAACAATAGTTTACACCGATATTAAGAGTGATGGAATGCTAAAAGGCCCCAACCTTGAAGCGACCCGCACAATTATCAATGCTGTTGAGATTGATGTTATTGCCTCTGGTGGTATTACATTTCCAGACAACATCACAGCACTTCGGGATATCGGTGCCTCTGGAGCTATTATCGGTCGGGCACTGTATACTGGGGCTTTAAGCCTCTCCTATGTTATCAGTGCAGCGATACCTTGAAATTCTATTTATTCATCAGGCCGGATCCAACTCACAATGTCTTCCCCATCGCTGGATCCTCCTTCAATCCCATCTGAACCAAGAGATATCAGATCATACCCAACACGGTTATGCACACCTGGACGAATGTAGATATAATCCCTGCCCCATGGATCTTTGATAATTGGTATTTCGAGGTATGGTCCGTTCCAGTTGACTGGCATAGGCGCAATTTCCGGCTTCTCCCAAAGTGCGGTTATGCCTTGATCTGTTGATGGATAGTCACCATTATCTTTAGCATAGGTATCGAGTGCAATCCCGATTTCCTCAATTTGTTCGGCTGCTTCGGCATTAGACGCTTTTCTAGACTGACTTAACAAGCGGGAGGAAGCAAAAATTACACCAACAATGCTAGCAATGACTATAATAACAAGTAAAACTTGTGTTGATGTAAACCCTGAATTATTCTTTTTCTTAGGCAACCTTCCACTCCAGTGGATTCATAATCAAGTTTGAATTGTAGCATAATCCTTGAATTGCTGCAACACCTAACTCGGTAGGTATTCTTTCGGTGCAAGTTCATGTACTTGTGAAATTATTAGTTCTTCAACTTCCGGTCTAAAGTGGGTTGGACGATCGAAGTAAATCATGGCATCTTTTCCTTCATAGCCACCTTCGTTGAGTATGCGAACGGATGGAATATAGCACGGCAAATCATTAGAATACGCATTGATCCAGAGTCGATTATGGTCTAGTTCGTCTTTCAATCGATGTGAGAAATCAACTACAACTTCACCTGCAAGAAAAACGATTAATAACTTGTCACTGAATGCCCAAGTTTGTATGGGGTAGGAAATTTTTGTTTGGAGTTTTTTGCCGCCATCCATTTTTTCAAGTTGAACTTTTGCGTGATACCCGAATGCCCCATTTTGTTCGGCACGTTTTTCCCATTCTCCACGACTTGGGATAGTATCAAACGGAAGAGGAACACGCTTGGTAGCCCCACTTAATTTCCCTGTAATCGGTTCCATACCAGATTCAACTGAACGATTAATCTCATCAGCTAAGGTGTGACCGTGTTGACGAGCATGTTCAAACTCACCTCTTGGATGCGGATTGATATCAGCCGCGCATCCAAGAGATATGAGTGCCATAACGTTTGGGTAATCAGCCTCTATTTTTTCCATTGCATATCCAGCCCAATCGCCGTTGATACAATTGAGGCCCAGCGTTGTGGTGTGACATGCATAACTTGCCCAAATTGCAATTGGATTTCCATTTTTATTAAGTGCGAACAGAACTGGCAGGGAATGGTCTACAGGCCCACCTTCAGTACGGCGATTCTTGCCAAAAGCAACGTTTCCAATTGTCCACGCCAAGCGAACTGGAATACGACAGTCAATGGCGGATATCGCAACACGTTCAAGTTGGTTAACCAATTCGACTGTATACTGATCAATCCTTTGTTGGTGATCTGAGGGGATTGGTTGACCGAATAAGGTTGCCAACATCCCACTGAGACATGGAGCTGAATGCGTATGGGTTGAGCATATGACAAAACGTTCCCGTGAAACTCTAGCTACTTTGCTCAAACGATTAGCAACTTCTTTGGTTAAGTGGTCGGGTATCCCAACGTTCTCTACCAAAATCATTACGAATGGATCGTCATCTTGATGGCTAATAGCTAGAGATTTGGCGTAGATTCTTTGGGCGATTTCACTTGTTTCTTCGCGTCTGGATCCGTAACCACTGAGTCGAATTGGATAGTCCGGTGTAATATCTGTTTTGGCAACACCCACTTGATACTGCAAATCTTCCATAATTTTTCCTGATTACTGATGCCAACTTATGGTACTGTTGGAATTTGAATTGGTTTCCCTTCGATCGCGGACTGGTTGGCACATATTGATACAAGTGCTGACCTTAGTCCGTCGGCATAGGAAGACTTTACAATGGATTGGTCATTGGCCTGAATGGCGTTGATAAAAGCCTCATCCACCGAAATCTGTGGTGTGTCTGGAACCTCAACTGTGACGGCACCTTCTGGCACAATTGAAAAATTCCCCCAACCTAATTGAAGTACCATATGATTCTCAAGAATAAAATCGGTTCGCATACTACCTCCGCCGCGAACTAGTGCCGAAGTAGTAGTAATGTAACCAACTGCCCCACTTTCAAATTGAAGTGTTACAACTTCTGCATCAGGGATGGTGTGATTTTCCTGATCAATATTGATACGCATACTATCAATTTTATAGACTTCGGTTATCTCACCAGCCAGATAGCGGATCATATCGACTTGATGTGTCGCTTGCTCGTGCAACATTCCTCCAGATTTGGCCATTACCCTCCACCAATGTTCTGGCCCACCGGCGATACCTCCCCAACGGTGACAAGCGATCATGCCTATCGTCTTATCGGTGAGAAACTCCTTCAGCGCGTTTTCAGCGTTCTGGTATCGTCCCTGATAGCCAACACCGGAAATTACGCCCGACTTATCAGTGGCTTCAACGACCGATAAGCCGTGATCAAGATCTATAGCAACTGGTTTTTCAACGAAGATATGAAGACCGTTTTCAGCTGCAACCTTTTCAATTTCGGAATGTGCAAACGGCGGTAGACAAAAATAGACTGCATCGAGATCTGTTTCATTTATCATTTTCTTTGCATTGGTATAGGCAACTCCGCCATATGTTGCCACCGCTGAACTTACACGTTCCTCCGAAATATCGCACAAGGCGATAATTTCCGCATTTTCAAGAGTTGCCAGTCTACTTAGGTGAGAGTTTGCCATTCCTCCAGTACCAACGCATCCAATTTTCACTTTTTCCATTATAGCTAATTATCCTTTCCAATATCTGAAGAAGAGGGAATAAACGTTATCGATATTTATTTCAGTTTTGTTTGATCGAGTTAAGGATTTGCATTAATCCTTCATAAGATTTCTTTGTACTTTTAATTCCGTTGTCACCTGGAAAACGAAAGTGTGTTTCAAGTGCAATGACACCATCATAATTATCGTGTTGCAACGCGCGCATATGTGCTTCGTAATCAATTTGACCAGCCCCAACTGGTAACCAGACACGTTTGTCATCGATAAAATCCACATCCTTAACATGTACATGGATGATGTGATCCTTAACATGTTGATAACCGCTAGGCGATGGATCAATATCTCCGGCAGCGTATGCGTTTCCCGGATCCCAGATTAACTTTAGATTAGGCGAATCAAAATGCTCAAATAGCCGTCCTAGGTCGGCACTCGTTCCAATGTTGCCCGAACTCACATTCTCGAGGCCTAGGATTACCCCTTCGCGTTCAGCGATCTTGATTGGTAACTCCATCTTGGCAAAGATACGGTCCCATTTGTTGTCATCAATATTCTCTTCCTTCCAAAATGAAAACAACCGTACAACATTGCTATTAAATAGTGGCGCAATTTCAATAGATCTCATTAGATGCTGAATATGTTCAGCGTATTCTCCGTCATCATCAAGACGACATCGGAGAGTCAAGGAATCGATGTTTGTTACAATCATGCCGCTTTTTTTAACGATGCTGATAACTTGACTGAGCGTTGCATCATCCACATGGCAGATATTTTTTCCCCAAACACTATGAAGCTCAATATATTTAAGCCCCCAGGATTTTGCAACCTCAATTGCTTCAATAAGGTTCTGACTGATTTCGTCTGTGACCACACCAATTTTGAACATCTAATACCTCTTTCTGTATCTGTTTACCACTTGGCGTTATAGGCAAAACGTGGGCGGTTACTGGTATTCTTGCTGCCCGTATGTGCGCAAAAATAGTGATAAAATAGGATGTCACCCCGTTTAGGCGTCAACTCGACCGGGTTATCAAGGCCGACCGTGTGAATGTCCCGGCCGAGCGCCCAGACGTATTCGTACTTCTCAATATCATTTTCCAATAACGTGCGGATCTTGTGGTGGGATTCAGGCCATACAACAGTTCCTCCACCATGTTGATCGACATCACTAATATAGGTCATAGCGGCAATTCGAAAGGGGCGTGGCAGAGATTTATGTCCGTGTTCTTTGATCGCATGATCGATATGCGGATGGGGCCAATGCCATTCACCTTCGCTCGGATATGTATTTATAGAAAAAATTCCACTTGGTTTATGAAACGTTGCTGGCTCATCACCGGAAAGTTGGGCTGCGGCAGAGAGAAAATCATCCGTATAGCAAGCCGTCAAATCAGCGTCGTCTGAATGGAAAACTGATTCTGTTCCTTCCCAACTTTTTGGGTCATCTGGGTTAAATCCCAATCCTTGCCACATTTCCTCTTTAGCTTTGGCTGAAATCTGATCAGGAATAAGCTCTGACACCAACAGATAACCGTCTTGGAAATATCGTCCCACTTGTTCATCTGATAAGATTTTATTTGGCATTCATTAGGTTTCCTTACCGTTACAGATCTAATCATTATAATGCGCTACGGGATTTCAACACTCTCAAAAATTTTTTGTATAATTTCTTCAGAAGAGATTTCTTCAGCTTCAGCCTCGTAGCTGACGATGATCCGATGTCTTAATACGTCCTTGCCAATCGCGTGAACATCCTCTGGGGTGACGAACCCGCGATGACGCAGAAAAGCATGAGCTTTGGCTGCCATTGCCAGAAAGATTGTTGCACGTGGAGAGGCGCCAAATTCTATCAAATCAACCAGATCCTCCAATTCATACTCCTGTGGGTTTCGCGTTGCAGAAATCAAGCTGATAATATAATGTTCAATCTTTTCATCTACATAAATTTCACGGACAACGGATCTCAATTGAACAATTTGCGAAGGTGAAATAACAGGTTCAATCGGTTTGATATCACCATATGTCATTCTCCGTAGAATGGCGAGTTCTTCTGAACTCGTCGGATAATCTACTTTTACTTTGAGCATGAACCGGTCAACTTGGGCTTCGGGCAATGGATAGGTACCTTCTTGCTCAATTGGGTTCTGGGTTGCTAAAACCAGAAATGGATCATCCAGAGGATGGGTTTCATCACCAATTGTGACCTGCCGCTCTTGCATTGCTTCAAGAAGCGCGCTCTGTACCTTTGCTGGTGCACGGTTAATTTCATCTGCCAAAACTATGTTGGTAAAGATAGGCCCTTTCTTAGTATAAAAGTTTGCTTGCTGAGGATTGTATATTAGAGTTCCGATTAAATCAGCGGGAAGTAAATCGGGTGTGAATTGGATACGATTGAAGTTAACTGAAAATGTGGATGCTATTGACTGAATAGTTGCTGTTTTAGCCAATCCGGGAACGCCTTCAAGTAAAACATGTCCATTGCATAGCAACCCGATAATCAGACGTTCGATCATGTACCTTTGACCAACAATGACTTTGCCAACTTCATCAAATATTGCTTCGACAAACGTACTCTCTTCTTTTATTCTTACGTTTAGCTTGTCAAGATCAAATTTCTGCATCTTTATTCTCTAACTGGTTTGCCAAGAATTCTTTTGTGGATACATAGATATTTTTCAGATCGGACCGCAGAGGGCGGTAGTGAGAAAATTCAATCATGTCACAGGCCCGAAGAATTTCGCCGGCGTGATCAGCAACTGAATCTGTCAGATCGTTCGGCAGGCTTTCCAAGATTTGCGTCGTTGTTAAATACTTCACCTTGATCCCATATTTCTCGGAGACATAATTCTTAATAAGATTAGCAATTAAAACGTAACTTTGTCGCAAATCATTATCATCCAGACGGAAAACGTGTTCCAAACTGTTAAGAGCGGATGGTTCTAGTTCTTCCAACTGCTGTTCCTGAGTATTTTGATCGTTGTCTGGATAAATCGATGCTAGATTACGATTGTACAAGAAGGGTTCATTTAACATTGTAATATCTAGATTCTCTTCGTCATCCATTTTTCGTCCCGACATTTTTCTTCGTTTTAACCACAAGTATATTCCAATACCAAGACATATCAGAATCAGGGATGGGAACATTATTCCAATTAACGCCCAAATGAGATCAAAACGCGTCTCTTCATCTCCCTCAGCAAACAACAATGTTTGAGAAGCAAACAAAAAAATAATTGAAATTGTCCAAACTACTCTTGTATGGGTTTTCATAGAAAATTACTCTTTATATAGACTGTATTTTTTGGCTTTTCTAAATATCGTTTGCCTTGAAATGTCCAATATTTCTGCAGCTTTGGTCCGATTGTTGTTTACATGACTGAGTGTCGCATGAATTGCTTCTCGTTCAATTTGTGACATTTTCATGCCAACTGCAACGTTTATAGTTTTTGAAAGGCAGTCAGTTTTTTCTGCCAGCATGGGAGCAGAGAGTGTCTCTCCATCCTTATTACTAGACTCTAGAATAGGCGAGGGTAGATCATCCTCGTCGAGTTCATTCCGATCGGATGAAATAACGATCCCCTCAATAATGTTACGTAATTCACGGACATTCCCTTTCCATTCGTAGTACATCAAGAGTCGAAGCGTATGCGGTGTCATCATTTTTATCCCTTCTCGATTTTCCCGACAAAATTCTTCAATAAAGGCTTTGGTGAGTAAAGGAATATCCTCTTTGCGATTGCGAAGCGGAGGTAATTCGATTTTAACCATACTCAATCGGTCATACAAATCCTCCATAAATTTTCCGTCAGACACTTTTTCTTCTAGATTTAAGCTGGTAGAACAAATAATTCGTACATCAATTTTAATCTTTTGATTATGGTCAGTTTTTTTAAATTCCTGATTCCTCAAAACATGAAGGAGTTTCTCTTGGTTGTTTAGGCTTAACTCACTTACATGTTCGAGAAAAAGCGTACCGCCATTTGCTATTTCAAATCTCCCTTTACGGACATGGTATGTATCCTCACTTTGCTCATTTCCAAATAGTTCTGATTCTGTCATCGATTCACTCGACGCAGCACAATTAAGTACAGCGAGCTGTCCTTTTCTCAAGCTCCGATAATGGATTGTACGAGCTGCAAGTTCTTTACCAGTTCCTCGTTCACCACAAATCATGATTGTGGCTTTTGTTGGTGCAACTTGACTAATCAGTTGTCGGATTTCCTGAATTTGTGGTGAGTTGCCGGTTATTTGCAACAAACCCACTTTATCATCAATTTGTGATTGTAATTTCCTATTCTCAATATGAAGTCGCTGGTTTTCTAGAACTTTATGCAGAAATACACGAAGATGTATGGCGTTAATGGGTTCAGTTAGAAAATAGCTTGTTTCGTACAATGTCATGGCTTTGATACCAAGGTCCATGGCCAAAACTTTGGGAGAAGAGATAAAGATGATTCCTACATCAGGATTTTCCTGCTGAGCGGCTTTCAGCAATTTTAATCCATCAATCCGGTCTGATTTGAGAGGTGTAATTAAAATATCTACCTTGAGACGCTCAATTCTGTCTAGGGCAGCGTAGAAATTGTGGGCGACAACGACCTCAAGCCGCTCAGCAGCTAATGCTTGACTAACATTATCTATTTGGACTTGATCAGAATTGACAATAAGACAAACAGTTAAATTATTCATGGCAAAATTTTTTATAAAACTTAGTTTCAAAAACGCTTTTTTTATTCCATTCCGATTCGGCTTAGGTACCCTTTTTTACGGACTTGACTGAACATCCAACCGAAGAATGTTGCACCAGTTGCCAAGTAAAGAATGTTCAATGAAAAAGCAATTACCAACATTTTCAGATCAAGCCATTCTCCATTTGCGAGTACTTTTCGCATCCCTTCAAAGACGTACGTAGATGGCATAGTGTAAGCAATAATTTGCAACCAATCTGGTAGCACCTCCACAGGATAGAACACCGCTGAGAAAGGTTGAATTAAAAAAGGTACTCCCCAAACTAGAGCTTCAGCAGATTTTCCGAACCGAAGAATAAGTGCCATTGTCACCATGCCGAGAGCCCATCCGAACAGCAACAAACTAATCAGGAAAGGCAATAATAAAATTCCAATTGATACTATGTTAAATGTATAGAGCAGAAAAGCGAGGGAACCTAGAACAATGGCAGTGATTGCTGCTTTGATTATTCCCATTATACAGGTGGCAACCATTAACTCAAAAATACTGACTGGAGAAACAAACACATTTAGGATGTTTTTGACCCATATGTCTTCACTAATGGAAAGTGTAATGGCCTGTTGTGACCGATAGAGAACATCCCAGAAAATTACTGAGCCTAGCAGAAAAAGAGCAACTTTATTCTCTTTGTTTATATAGGCGCTAACAAACCCCCACACTAGTAAATCCATTATTGGCCAGAAAAAAATTTCCCCTGCTCTAGCTAAGCTTCTGCGATAAAGGTATAGGTAACGCAACACAAGACCGTTAATTCGTGTTAGCATTACCCTAACTCCGAAAAATCCTTGGGTTTGCTATTCCTGGCCAGTGAAATGAATACTTCCTCTAACGATTTAGTTTGATAGTTATCGATGATCTCCTGAGGTGTTCCTTCGGCAACGATATTGCCACATGACAAGAATATGACACGATCACACATTAATTCAATTTCTTGCATATTATGCGAAGTATAAAGCATTGTTACGTCACGTTCTCGCTGAACATTTTGGAGAGTTACTCGAACTTTCTCAGCAATGTTAGGGTCAAGGCTGGCTGTTGGTTCATCAAGAAGCAGGACTTCTGGATCGTTCAGAAATGCTTTACATAGGTTCAGTCGTGTAAGTTGCCCAGAAGAAAG
This sequence comes from Candidatus Poribacteria bacterium, assembly GCA_012963885.1. Lineage (GTDB taxonomy): Bacteria > Poribacteria > WGA-4E > WGA-4E > UBA9662 > UBA9662. Next base: position 15,099 of record DTUY01000037.1, read on the forward strand.
TGCACCAGTGACCTGGTTAATGACCTCTGGTATCTCGAGTAGATCAAGCAAATCACCAATCTTTCTTCGAGGGGTTCGGTTACCATACAATTTCCCAAATACATTTAGGTTTTCATAGACCGTGAGATTACTTGGCAAAGAAATATAGGCGGAAGCGAAGTTAATGCGTTGGAGAATTTTACGCCGGTTGTGTCGAAGACTAAGATTGAAAATCCGAATATCACCAGAGGTTGGTTTTGTTAAACCAAGCAGCATATGAATCGTTGTCGTTTTTCCCGCTCCGTTTGGCCCCAGCAACCCAACCGTTTCACCTTTAGCAACTGAGAATGCCAGCTTGTTAACTGCTGTAATATCTCCAAAATTTTTGGTTAATTTCTCAACTTTTATAATTTGATCTGACAACCACCCCTCCATAAATTGAGATACTGATCAGATACTTTAGCTAGAGACTTCAGATTTCTTCAAGTGGCTGAACGTTGACATTCCTAAGCGTGATATTCGGCAATTTGCCCGGTTTTGCCCATTTGACGGCATTTCCCAGCACTTTTCGTACGTTTTCGTTGAAGAAAATCGGGTGGGTTTCGTGTCCTGGACGAAAGTAGAAAATCTTACCTTTCCCACGATAAAAGCAGCAACCGCTTCGGAAAACTTCTCCACCCGGAAACCAACTGATGAAAACAAGTGTATCTGGGGTAGGAATATCAAAAAATTCACCATACATCTCAGTCTCTTCAATCTCAAAATATTCATCCAACCCTTCAGCGATAGGGTGTCCAGGAGCAACTACCCACAACCGCTCTTTCTCACCTGATTCTCGCCATTTTAATGTACCGGTTGTTCCAAGCAGCTTAGTGAAAATTTTGGCCCCCTGCGTTGAGTGTAAAAGGATGATTCCCATTCCATCCATAACTCGCGCGTATACGCGATCAACGATTCCATCTTGAACCTCGTTATGAGCTGCGTGAGACCACCATATTAAAACATCAGTTCCATCAAGAGTTGATTGCGTTAGTCCCTGTTCTGGCTGATCAAGTGTTGCAACACCAACTTCGACCCCACCTATTTTCCTGAGTCCGTCAGCGATCGCGCCGTGAATGCCATCGGGGTAAATATCAGCAATAGATTGGTTATGCTTTTCGTGTTTAAATTCGTTCCAGACTGTTACGCGGATTGGATCTCCCATTTTAGTTCCTTTATGCTGACATACCCGGATTATTATCCTATCATAGGCTTATATGAAATACAACAGAATTTAACAGTGCGTTTACGAGGTTTCCTGATACAGTTTAGGCGCTAATATCTACCCCAAATGCATCAAATTTTTGTATTGAATCTAACAAGATAAACCCCCCAGTTACCATTCTCCCAATCTTGAAATAGGCTGAACATAAAATGCGATCCGAGTCGCGTTTCATGATCTTCAAGTGATTTTTTGGGGATTAGGAAGACAACGGGACGATTTTCACTCAAAAAAGATCTAATGATTTCCTTTTGTTTTTGGTTACGTTGCTCTTGATCGAAAGCTGTGTAAAATGCGTTGATTTTTTTCGTTCGAAGCGAATGGCGACGTTCTCCTCCACTCCAGGCGCCGGAAAAACGAGCAAGATTATAGTACCGAAAGTTTTGAACCGTGTCGAGATAGGCTTCATATGGACTTTGTGAAAAAATTACCACGTGGTCACCAAAATTCTGAGCCAGCATACGACCCGCCGCCAGCCTCTTTTCTGATTTTCCGCTTGAAACCATGCGATCCATTTGTGCTTGAGACGGACCATACTGCAAAAACACAATTAAAGCGGTAAACAAGCTAATTGGAATGTACTTTACAATTCTTTGTCGTAACCGTTCGTCGGGTGAATTTAGGTTAAGAGTACGTGTCAGCACCATAAAGCCCGATCCGATAAGTACGGGGAAAGTACAAATAAGAAATCGTAGAAAAGGCATGCCACTAGCTTGCCAATAGTATGCCGAGTAAATTAGAAAAGTTGGTAAAAACCAACCAACCCGCATCAGGCGCTCTGAAATTGTTCCCATGGTAAATAGTCCCACCAAGCCAATCGGAAAAATGAGATAAAGGCAAGTTTCATTTAGGCCTGCGAGAACACGACCAAAATTTTTCCACAGAATTTCGAGCTTAAATGCTGCTTGTTCTTGACTGAGTCCATAGCCAGTTCTAATCGGATGTCCAAAATGTGTCCAATTAAAACTTATTATGACTAAGACAAACGCCAAATATGACAAGACTAGAATTCCAATTGATCGAACGACTGGGTTTCTGGTTAGACCTTGGTTTATCCCTTGATTTCTATAATTGTCCCGAAACCTTTTAATGACGGCGATTCCTATGACAACAGCCATCAGGACGCTGGTAGGACGAACTGTAGCAGAAAAACCAAGAATCAGGCCTGCTAGGATGCCGAACTTGTTCACGCCGCTGCTAACCCACTTCCACAGGAAGTACATGCCCCATGTGATTGCACAGGTGTTGACTCCATGAGTCAATAAATATCCTGGATAGGCAAGCCACATTGGGTTAATTGCTAAAACCCAGACCGCTAGAGCTGCCATAAAAGGTTGCATCCATAGTTGGAATAGCAGGAAGGCCCCAATTAATGTCAGCGTACCCGCAATTGGGCTGACCAAGCACATTGCTTCGTCACCACCGAACCAGTAAGCAACGGCCATTAAAAATGGATAACCCGGACTATATTTGGGCATAATTCCACCATTTGGGGTTTCAACCCAAAAGTGGAGTTGATGACGAAAGGGATCGGGATCGTCTGCGGCAAGTGGCTGAAAACGGGCGATGCGTTTAGCCAGAAACAAATATCCATCACAATCATATTCTGGATGGGCAGGTGTGAAGTGTTGAATCTGAATTAAAGCATATGCAAGTATTGCAGCGACCACAATCAGATGAGGTAAAAAATGGGAAGAAATCCTGTACGGGAAGGGGTTCTTGAGCACAGATTTAATGTAATCTGACCAAAAATTCATGATTACTGATTCTACGGTAAAACAGACACGATGTCAACTTCTGCCATCTGAAAACTGATATCTCAGTTTGTGTCTTTTATTTCAGTTGTAATGATATGTACTTGGTTTTTACCTTGCTGTTCTTCTCCACTAGTGTTGATTACTGTTTCAACCACAGCAATTTGCCGTCCATTTCGATCGATCGCGATCATATCATAGGGAATTTGGCCTGCCAGACGATAGGTACGGAGATACTTTTCAAGTCCTCCTCCCTCTGTCGTTAGATCAAAAATTGAAACGCCGTTTGGCCTTTCTGTATCGGTTTGACCGTACCTTGAGATCGGAATCGCTGCGTATTTTCCAGATAGATCAATACACAGCCCTTGCGGCATATTCTCTAATTTCCACTGCCATGATTTCTGCCCATTCCATTGATACCCGAAAAGAGTAAGTCCATTTGGATGTGTGGTTGGTGGGCGTTTGACGCCTTTTTGCAGATGATAGGGTACGAAAGTATCGCCAGTAATAAAGATTATAAATTCATTTGTTGTTCCAACCGTTCCTGATGTTGCAGTGATTGGGATGCCACTGATTTCAATGGGTGTAGTTAGATCTTCCTGCCAAATCGGTTTTTCCTCTGAGAAAATAAAGGCTCGACCATCATTGGTTGTCACACCAATTGACTTGCCATCAGGTGAGACAGCAACACCACGCCAGAAAGTTACCTGGTCAAAATAAGGCGTTAGCGCCGTAAAAGTGTGCCCCCATCGAATTTTCCCCGTTTCACCATCGACAATGTAAAGAGATCCCGGTTTTAAATCTCCAATCGATTGATCGGCTGAGTGTTTATCACAGACGAAAGCAATCGTTCGGCCATCATGACTGTAATCAAACCAGCGGATAATCATCGGAAGTGGTCTTTCGGATGGAAACTTCCATATTGGATTTCCTGTTTTAGCATCGAATCGATAAAGTTGCGATTTGATCAGTGATTGACCATCCTTATACCATGAATGGACAGCTGCAACAATTAAGTCTCCCTGACTGGTGGCAGCAATACGATGTGGACCGGGATACTGAATCCAGGCATAATAATCGTCTGGGTTTTCCGGTATGGATGTATCGATATCATTAGCAAGACGATATTTCCACAAAAGCTTGGGCTTTCGTGATTTGGAGACATCATAACAGAAAATGAATCCATCGGCTGATTGCTCACCCAGGTAAAATTGCTTGCCATTCAAAGCAAAAGTTGCGTGTTTGGCATATCCCTGTGAGATTCGAGTCTTCCATATCATTTTTTCAGTGATTGTGCTGATAGTGGCAAGGTACCCAGAACTTGTTCCCAATACCAGTTGACTACCGTCAGGAGAGAGTGCGATTGTGGTGGGTTGTGCTGGCCTCTGAAGTTTGGAAAACGGTGGCAGGATAGAATCGATTTCGATCTGGCCACAAACGGCACCATCATAAATGAAAAAGCAAAAGGTAAAAAGAGTAATGTATAACACGCTGGATTTTCTAGCTGTCAAACTTTGGTTCTTCATTATTCCGCGATTGCCTGTAATCCGAGGCCAATGCGTTTTCCTAACAATACACCGATAACAGTATAAGCAAATCCGGAAATTACAATCATGGTCCAGATGTACCAGCTTGCATAGAAAAGGCGATAAAAGGCGATGCTAATCTGAAAGTTGATATAGACACTAAGTGCGTCGCAGACACCAAAGGTCAAAGCAAGTATAAGTCCATTTCTACCTTGGCCGGACAACAAAAAACCGAGTTCCAATAAAATGGTAGAAATACCAACATAAACAAGGGTAAATGGGGTGAACGCTCCGAGCAGAATGCCACCAAGCAAAACCCGCACCGCCGATACCAATGTTATTGTCCATGGTTTTTGGATTAGCATGATTAAAGCCGTCAGCAAAGCATAGTATAGTATTTCATTGATGAATCCAATGACCAGAAAAGAAGCTGGTCCAAGTAGCGCATTGATAATTGTGAAAAATAGTGTTGTCGGTACGCTTACGGTAACGAAGATTGTGGTGGCGAAAAGCGCGGTAAGAACTAACTCTTTGGTAGAAAAAAAACTGAGGATTTTTTGATGGAATCGAACTAACCCAATCAGGCCAAAACCAGCGACCACAGTGGCGATCCCCGCCGTAGCCAGCGAATATATATTCGGTTTAATAATTTCAAGCGGGTAGCTTGCAGACAAAACAGGAGTTTTGTTTCCCCAAACTTTGATCTTAATGTCCCGTTTGTAGTGACCTGTTCTTGGTTTCGAGGAAGGGTTCAGATAAAATGGAAGAACGATATCTGTGACACTTTCGCCTGCTAAACTGATTATGGCAAAGCTTTGATTTGAATTAGGACCGATTTCATTAGGCGGTGTCAGAAACGAAATAGCTTTATTTGTTCTAACGTCACGGTTAATGGATGACACGACGGCATGAATTGTTTCTGAGTGTTGATTTCGAATTCGTACTGTTTGAAAGGCAATCGGGATGTAAGCATTGTGTCGCTCACGATTTGCGGGTAGTTTTATCGCATCCGGTCGTTGTCTCAGGTTAGAAGTTCCATTGGCATCGGTCGGCATCAGGATTTCCTCAATTGAAATTTGCTCGGCAACGGCCTGAATTGAAACTAACCGTAATTCTATTGATGAGGATCTTGTCCATTTTTCACCATCCGGATTTTCAAAGAAAACGCGTCCCACAATTTTTGTATCAGGTGAAGTAAATTCATCGGGTATCTTCAGCCTAAATTGGTCGTGCCATACTTCAAATCCGGTAACAAAGGATGATTGCCGAATGATAGGTGATGTGAATGGGGTTTCAATCTCAATCCGAAAATTGATCGGTGCCTCAAAACCGTTTTTAACCATGACTGACACATGTGCTTCAGATCCATACAGAATGAGCGAACTTTTGGACGGATTTGCGTCTGGATAGGGAACTCCAATTCGGATTGACCCTCGCGGTTCAAGGTCAGATGCTGTATGAACCTGCCAAGTTTGTTCCCCATCTAAACCTTCAAACCTAAATTGGTAATTCTGATCTTTAGACCATCTAAAGTAGACCGACTCAGTTTTATTAGCTAGTCCACCAAGATCGAGCTCAGCCAAAATTTGATTATTTGCCACGTTGAAGACGCTAACTCGTTGTACCTGTTTTCGGTTGTGATCGGGAAAGTGAATTTTTGCCCCGCGCTGAAAAAACTCGACCTTAGCGGTAAAATCAGAAAAATCGGCCTGTTCTATTTTACGGAAGCACCCTAAAAAAAGGAGAAGAAGGATGCACAGAAACCTGATACAAAAACCAGACATCATTTATTAGTTATGCCTACATCATGTTTAACTACTCCCCATGTTGTTTGGTACAGATTTCCAATTTCTGAAACCCCTATCGAATTTTTGCCTTCAACTTGGGCAACCGCGACAACAGAGGCCCCCCTCCCAACCTGATAACGCTTGACCAGATTGTACTTTGAGTTGATGACGCGCAGTTCGTCAAGACCTCCCCCGGTCCAATCCGGAACACAGACATAGTAGGTACTTTTCTCCTGATCGACTGTCATGCCAAATCCACCTAAAAATTCAGCAATCGGGTTGTTTTTGTCACGGACAAGTTTGTTATGGACTAAATCGTAAACCATGGCTCCAGTGGCGGTGTTAATTACCACAATCTGTTGCGCGCGATTTACGACTATTGCACCTGGAGTAGTTTTAAGTTTGACCGTTTTTTCAATTTCGTCAGTATTTACATTTATAATTGTCAATAGTCCTGGTATCATGGCGTAATCGCCCGTTGAGATAACTAACACTTTGGAGTTTCCATCGGTTGTGATCTCCGTTGCGTTGGTTGCTACCTTAATTGTTTTTATAACTTGATCGGTCGCCGTATCAATAACCGATACGCTGCTCTCGCCATAGGTTGTTTTAAAAGTAACCCAATTGGTTACCGCAGCTGAATTGGCGACGTAAGCTTTCTTGTTAATTACGGTAATTCCCCAAGGTTTAGATCTAACCTTGATTGTACTGGTAACAGACCTGGTATTCAGATTAAGAACTGCGACCTGATCTAGGCCATTACAGGTAACATAAGCTTTGGAGAAATCAGCAAAGGCAATCTTTTCTGGCAACGCACCGGGACCAACCGAAATTTCACCCACGCTGTTTTGCTCAAGTAAATCAATAATCTGAACGTTGTTACTATAAGTGTTGACAACATAAGCCAGATTCTGGTGAACCTGTACGTCGTTGGGAGTAGAACCAATAGTAATGATGTCGTTTTTGACTGCTCTTTTGGTGTCCGGTTGGTTGAGATCGACGATTGAGATGGATCCGGGATCTTTGAGACCGTTGGCAACTATAGCCAGGTTCTTAACTTGTGCGGAAACACTGAAGCTAACGATAAACATAGCTGTCGCTGCTTTAGCTATGATTTTTAGCATTTTCATCAAAATCTCCTCGCTTTTGAATAGAAAAAACCAATTTTCGTTAGGAAAATTGGCTCAAAAGAATCGACTCGCAGACAGATGAAATGCGGTTCCTTCAACGCAACTTTCCCACGAAAGCTGATGCGTCAATTAGTTCAGGCAGGTTTCCTGACTAGCAACGACCTGTATTCACCTTCCCACTCCAGATTAGGAATAGTGGCATATCGAACACAGGCATATGGACTTGAGTCAAATGGGATCTCAAACCCTGTTGATTACAGTAGCGGGGCTGCGACGGATTCTCACCGTACTTCCCTATTATCTGGTATTAAATGCCAGCACCTGAACCGAATCAGACACAAATTTTATATGAAAAATTATTTTGGGTGTGACAAAAAATGCTGAATACTTAGTGATCCATATTCCGATAGGATTATACAGCTAAATTGAGTTGATTGCAAACTCGAGTTCATCAATAATTTCTGGATTTTCTTCGACCTCAAGTCGTTCTTTAAGTGCCTGAGTTGCATTATCTCCGCCGATTTGTCCTAGCCCCCATGCGGCATGACCACGTACAAGTGGTTCGGAGTCATTCAGTGCCTTTCCAAGTACGGTGACGGCTGATTTGTCTTTCGAATTGCCAAGAGCAACCGCCACGTTTCTGAGAAAGCCGCGTCGTTTAGATCTTTTAACCGGGCTCTCTTTGAAACGTCGATTGAACTCTTCCTGTGTCATGTTCATTAGTGAAGTCAGTTTAGGAAGAAAATTACCTTTTCGCGGCTGGAATCCTTTTTCCAAAGATGGTGTGGCCTTGCTGTTCCATGGACAAACTTCCTGACAGATGTCACATCCAAATATTAAGTTGCCCATCTTTGGACGTATTTCTCTGGGAATTGACTCTTTGAGTTCAATTGTCAAATACGAGATGCAAAGGCGTGAGTCGAGAACGTTAGGCTCAACTATAGCATCCGTCGGGCAAGCCTCAATGCAAAGTGTACAGGTGCCACAACTGCCACGAAGTTCAATTTGATCCGGCTGAAGCGGGATGTCAATTAATATCTCTGCCAGAAAATACCACGACCCTTTTTCCCAGTTGATTAAATTGGTGTTCTTGGCTAGCCAACCTAACCCGGCGTTTTGAGCGTACTCTCGTTCCAAGATCGGGCCTGAATCCACAAAAACGCGATTGCTCGTTTCCGTTCGAGCGATTTTTTCGATAATTTTCACCAATTTTTTCAGTTTTGCCCGTATGATATCATGGTAGTCATCCCCCCAGGCGTAACGCGATATTTGCCCGCGTAACGGATCAATTTTTCGTGCCGAATCGGGTTCAATCGTGTGGTAATTCATTCCTACGCAGATAACCGACTTGGCCTCAGAGAGTATAGTTTTTGGGTCCCTCTTCAAATTCAGATGCCGTTTAAGATACTCCATTTTACCGGCATATCCTTTGTCCAGCCATTTTTGGTAACGATCGATCATTTTAGGGGGATCTGCCTGAGTGATGCCAACAAGGTCAAATCCCATTTGCTGAGCAATCTCTTTGATTCTTCGACTTAGCTTCTGACTATACATTTCGTTTGCAAATAGACCTAATGCTCTGATAACATTTGAGAAATTATACAATAATATGAGGGTGTTATGCTATTACCAAAGATGATTAGAGTGAAGCAAAAATTCCCAACTGATGTGGTTGAAGATGTCCGATCCACGGTTTTTACCGAACTCGATCAAATCGGCGTGGACTCAATTGTAAAGTCGGGAGATGCTGTAGCAGTTGGTGCCGGAAGCCGTGGAATCGCTAACATTGATGTCGCTATCAAATCGGTGGTGGACTATTTAAAGGAGATTGGTGCAAAGCCGTTTGTTTTTCCTGCTATGGGCAGTCATGGTGGAGCAACACCAGAAGGCCAAAAGGATATTTTGGCACATTACGGTATTACCGAAGAGAAAATGAAGGCACCGATCCGAGCAACCATGGAAGTGGTCGAAGTTGGTAGAACGGCTGACGATTTACCTGTTTTTCTCGACCGCTATGCCTATGAGGCGGATGCGGCTATACCAGTCAATCGCGTCAAATCCCATACTGATTTTCACGGATCTATTGAAAGCGGCCTAATGAAGATGCTGGCAATTGGCTTTGGCAAACAAAAAGGCGCCAGTATGTACCATCGCGCATTCTTTCGTTATGGTTTCGAGCATGTTATCCTTGCCTCCGGACGTCTTTTAATCGAGGCTGATAAGATCGGATTTGGTGTTGCCTTGGTTGAAAATGCCTATCAACAAACGGCAAAAGTCTCCGCCATACAATCAAAAGATTTTGTGCGTTGCGAACGCGAATTGTTGGTTGAAGCCAAAGCTTTGTCTGGCAAGTTGCCGTTTGATGAATTAGACTTTCTGATTTTAGATGAAGTGGGTAAGAATATTTCTGGTACTGGCATGGACACCAATGTCATTGGCCGGTATATGCAGAATTTCGAACCAGATCCGGAGAAACCCTCTATTACTCGCATTTTTGCCCGTGATTTAACTGAAGACAGTTTGGGAAATGCGACAGGGATTGGTCTGGCAGATTTCACCACAACACGGCTTGTAGAAAAATTTGATAAAAAAGCAACCTACATGAACGGACTTACAGGACTAGGTCCTCAAAAGTCACGAATTCCGTTTCACTATGATACGGATCTGGAAGTAATTGAAGCCGCACTCAATACAATCGGTCTGACGCCTCCAGAAGAAGCCAGAATCGTAAGGATTCAAAATACCCTTAAACTGGGTGAGGTAGATATATCTGAAAACTTAGTTGAAGATGCTGAATTGCGAAGTGATCTTGAAATTATTAGCGAAGCCAAAGCGTTTGCGTTTGATCCATCAGGGAATCTTCTACCATTCTAAAAGTTAAAGGTTTCTACTACAAATTTGTTTTGAAGTTGGACTTTTGAAAGGAATACTTTGAAACGTTTGATTATAGCTATTACTGGAGCAAGTGGTGTTGTTTACAGCATCCGGTTACTTGAAACTCTTGCCCAACTTGAGTATGAGGTTCACCTCACTATTTCTGAATCCGGCGTTCGTACACTATGGGAAGAGATGCAGATTAAGGTTGATCTTAACAATTTCCAGATTGCGTCACTAATTCAGCGCAGTTGTGATAAGATCATATACCACCATCAAAGCGACATTGCGGCAGCAATCGCAAGCGGTTCATTCCGCACAGAGGGAATGGTTATCGTCCCTTGCAGCATGGGCACACTGGGTTCTATTGCGACAGGCATTTCACGGAATTTGGTTCACCGAGCAGCTGATGTGTGCATCAAAGAACGTCGTAAACTTGTTCTGGTTGTGCGTGAAACTCCCCTTAGTACAATCCACCTTGAGAATATGTTGAAACTCTCCCAAGTTGGTGCGGTAATTCTACCGGCAGCACCGGGCTTTTACCACCTGCCCAAGACCCTTGACGATCAGGTCAATTTTATAGTTACTAAACTCCTTGATCAATTTGAAATTGATACAAATTTAATTAAGAGATGGGGTGAGTCCTAAGCGTTGCTACTTTTATGTCTCAGTCATCCTGTTTGCAGTGCAACATTTTTGTATCGAATACGTTAAATATTATGCTCATATGTCTGCTTTAACTAGCGTTCAGGGCATTGATATTTATGGCGCGATAATTGCTCAGTATATTTTAGTGAATAGTCAATATTAATAAGAACAAGTGGCTGAATGCAAACCCTCGATTCTATCAGGCAAAAGGTGGAAGATGCTTACGCAAAGCGTGAAGCGCTTCTAAAAATGCCCGTCTCGGTTCTTCCTGAAAAAGAATTGGCTGATCAGTCCGTTGATTATTTCGAAAAAACCGGGAAATCAAAGAGCCTTTTTGAAAAGGCAAAGCGTTACTTCCCAGATGGTATCCAGCATCACAATACCTATGTTTCTCCTTATCCGCTTTTTATGAAAGAAGCACGTGGTAGTAAAGTTTTCGATGTTGAAGGGAATGCATATCTTGATTTCACCATGGGTGCTGGAGCTCAACTGTTTGGGTATGCGTCTGAGCACTATGATCAGGCTTGGCAAACTCTAGCTACAGATCGGTTTCCTCTGTTTCATCATCAAGAAGAACTAGAGTTAGCGGAAAAAATCAACTCGTTTATGCCGTCAGTCGAATCAATCAAGTTTTTTCAGTCGGGGACGGAGGCTGTAAAAGCGGCAATTCGATTGGCAAGAGCCTACCAAAAACGAGATCTTGTTGTAAAAATTAGTGGCAGTTATCATGGTTGGATGAGCCCGATGATACGAGATATCCGGCAACCAGGCGTCGGTGACTTATATGTGTCGGGCGTACCAAAGGCAGAAGCGAATTTATGCTTGACCGTTCCTGCCAACGATTTTGGTATGCTTCAAAAGACGATTCAAAAACGGGCTCGAAAGATAGCTGCTGTCATCGTGGAGTTACCGGGCCCTGAATCAGGACGAATACCGATTTACCCTGATTTCGTCCATGAAATTCAACGATTGTGCCGTAAACATCAAATCCTTTTTATTCTTGATGAGGTTGTTACTGGTTTCCGACTGGCTAAAGGTGGATCGCAAGCAGTTTACAACTTACAACCTGATTTAACAATACTGGGTAAGATTATCGGTGGCGGTACGTCTCTAAGTGCAGTCGGTGGTCATAGAGATTTTATCCAATATTTTAGTCGTGATGTTACCCGAACTTTGCGTCGTCGGGCAATCTTTGTTGGCGGAACGATGGCGGCAAATCGGGTGTCAACCATGATGGGACTAGCGACACTTCAGGCGATCGAAAAGAATGATCCCTACACCATCCTCGACCAGAAGGCGCAAAAAATGGTTAATCGCCTGAATTCACTGTTCGATTCGGCTGGCTTTCCTTTTTTCGCTTATCATTTCGGTTCGATTGTCCAAATCGAGCTTGTCGCGTGGCCTGCCAAATTTTCGTGGTCGCGAATACTAGATTTTCAAAAGCGACTCTCCGCAACATACCAATACCAGTTATTCCTGCAATCACAAGGTGTGCTGTCACTATCCGGAACACGTTTTTTTCTATCGACAGCCCATACGGATGAAGACCTGGATCATCTGACCAACGCATATCAAAAATTGCTCGAATTGATACCAATTAAATAAATAGTATCTTCACCAGTCTAAGACTGATTTTCGTCTGCCCCACAATTATTGAAACCCATTCCAGCTCAATTCCAAATTTGTGTTCCAAATTATCTTTGCCTAAATTACGCAGACCTTAAGTTTAGACTAGATCAATTTCTGATAACATTGCTATTTCAGGTGTCAGTTGACAACGGAGACGATTCCACTTAAACTATGGGCTGGTAGTAAACTGTGCCAATACTTTATCTTGCTGGATCTCCAAAAAGTTCAGGTATCATCTCACCGAAATATTAGAATCACAGGCCAAAGATGTCAACGGCAACAATTTTAATTATTGAAGATGAATTGTCTTACTGGTCGCACTATAAGCGTAAGCTAGCCCCTCTGGGATTCTTGTTTGAAACTGTGCGCCACCCCAAAGAAGCTGAAGCGGTAATGAAGAGTTTTCGACCGAACCTGATATTGTTAGATCTGAGTTTCAATGGAAGTTCTCCAGATACAGGTCTCAATTTCCTCTCCAAGGTACGAGAAGATTTCCCTGATATCAAAGTGATTGTGATTACTGCTTTCACTGACCGGCAAGTTGCGCTTGAAGCCATACAACGGGGTGCCAGCGATTTTCTTGAAAAAGGTAGCGGGTTTCTGGATGCGCTTCGATTCCGAGTACAGGCAGTGTTTGAGCGTCTGCAACTTGAACAGCAAATTGGAGCCAAAAACGAATGGGAAATCGATCGCGTTGGTGGTTACCCTTATGGTGCTGGAAAAGTCATGGTGGGTACATCACAGGAGATGCGAGCAACTTACGAGTTTATCGATAAAGTGGCCAAAGTGGATGAAACGATATTAATTATGGGTGAAAGTGGAACTGGTAAAGAGTTAGTCGCCCAAGCTGTCCACTACCATAGTCAGCGATCTGATAAAGTTTTTTTGCCGCTTAACTGTGCTGCCTTCCCGGTCGAGTTGATTGAAGATGAACTTTTTGGTCATCAGCATGGTGCATTTAGTGGTGCCACAAGTGATCGGACTGGTGCCTTTGAAGCGGCTGATGGCGGCATTATTTTCTTAGATGAAATCGGCGAGATGCCAATCTCTATGCAACCTCGGCTTTTGCGTGTACTACAGGAGAAAAAAATTAAGCGAATCGGTGAGAATGTGGAACGAACAGTGGATGTACGTGTGATTGCAGCAACCAATCGTGATCTCACGGAAGAGGTTAGGCGCGGAAATTTCAGAGAAGATCTCTTTTATCGACTGAATTCGCTACCGATTCACCTGCCTCCTTTGCGACATCGCAGGCAGGATTTACCGCTGTTGATCCGCTATTTTTCGGATCTGTTTTGTCAACAGTATGGTGTTCAACGGCGCTTTACTTCTGAAGCGATGGAGCATATGCAAAAGCTCGATTGGCCAGGCAATATCCGTCAGTTACGGGACCTCATTCAACGTTCAATTCTGATGTCAGATCGGGAAGAAATTCCAGTCCAGGATTTGGATTTCTCAAGTCATACAGAGTTGGAAACGATTGTTACTGATCTGAGTTCGATGTCGCTGAGTACTGAATCGGACGTTCAACCCTATGTCGATGTGCGTCGGGCTTTCGAAGCATGGTATGTCAATGAAGTTCTTCGGATTACTGATGGGAACCAGACACGTGCCGCCCAACTTTTAGATATAGACCGAAACTCTATTCGGCGGATCCTGAAACGCGCTATGGGCTCAAAGATAGATCTGGGAGTTAGCTCCTAATATGTCTATCCACTGTTATTCCTTGCTAATCCGCGGATTCAGAGGGATAAAGAACATCGTATTTCACCGTATCAGGGAAATAATGGAAAAAGATTAATATAAGGATCCTTATGTCAGATTTCTTACCGGCAAAACCAAATTTCTTGCCGCCCAAACTGACTCCATTTCTGATTAAACTGGGTAAATGGCTTGAACCCGCACTAACACGAATTTTGCATAAAGTCTCAAAAATCGATCTCGACGCAGAATCAAAAGCGCGTGTTGAGGCTATTGAAGGATTCTCAACGGTATTTTTGCCAAACCACTCTGATTATGCGGACGCTTACGTCATTATGGGTTTCTCTCGTGAAATTGGACGCCACTTGTATTATGTCACTGGACGCGAGCTTTTTGATGAGGGCCCTCCATTTTTTCGCAGTATTCGAACTTTCTTTATGCAGCACCTCGGTGGCTATTCAATTCTGCGTGGATCTCCGGATCGCAATTCATTTCGTGCCACACGCGAAATACTGAGTCAGACCAAGGGGTCGATCCTTGTCTTCGCTGAAGGTGGTGTTTCAAGGCAAACACAGACGGTGATGCCGTTTGAAAACGGGGTCTTACAGCTATGTTTCTGGGCACTTGATGATATGAGGAAAGCAGACAATTTGCAGCCGATCTATGCTGTCCCCATGGGTACGAAATATTTTTATGATCAGGATATGACCATCGAAATTGAGGAATCAACCGCCCAACTGGAGGACGCAATTCTACCAACCAACCAACAAAAAGGACAAACCATAATTGATCGGCTGCAGATACTTACGACAATTATAGTTTCAGTACTGGAGAAGGAACACAAGATTGAACCAGTTGAAGGTGCGTCGCTTTATCTGCGGGTAGATCGCGTACGGGAACATGTCTTGTCTCAATTTGAGAATTTAGCGGGTGTTACCAAATCCCAAGGTGATCATTTCCGCAAGCGAATTCGCGCCTTAAAGTACACTGTTGATTCGCAATATTTTCTAGATACGGATCAAATGACCAATTATCAAAAAAGGCGGCATCAAAACCAGATCCAAAAGTTTATCCAGTTTTATGCAGATATCAATAGATTGTTTAATGTGGTTGCGGTTTCAGAGCAAACCTTAACCCAGACGGCAACTCAAGAAAATATCCTTCAAGTTATCGAATGCTTGGAAGTTGAAGTGTTTGGTAAAGCAAAACCCAAGGGATTGCGGACAGCTAAAGTTCGGGTAGGAGAACCAGTTAATTTGCGCGATCTATATGAAACCTATAAAGCTGACAAGAAAAGGACTGTCATTGACGTTACGCAACAACTGGAAAATACCGTTCAACAAATAGTTAACGGCATTACAGATTGATTAAGTAAGTATGTCAGCCGTCAGACCGCATCAGTGCCATCTGTAAGTCGATATTGGCTGGGAATCACTGCTGAATGGTATTGATATAATCATCCTTTACTGTCTATTGCGGGGAAAACTGAGAGATTTATGCGATCATCAAACAACATACACACCAACAGTCTCGGCATACAGTTCGTCAGAATTGAATCGGGTACATTCAGAATGGGCATTGGGAAAACACCACTACCCTCAGAACTGACAGATAACACTTCACAACAGCAATCATGGAAGCCGGATCAACGCCCATATCTCCGTAATGGGGACTTTGATGAACATCCGTCTCATACGGTAAAAATCACGCAACCTTTTCAGATCTCGAGTTATCAAGTGACTAACATACAATATGAACAATTTGATCCGACGCATAGAGAACTGCGTGATAAGCTGGGTTTCTCACAAGAGGATGATGAAGCCGTGGTGTTCATCAGCTGGTATGATGCTGTTAACTTTTGTCAATGGCTATCAAAAAAAGAGGGAGTAACCTATCGTTTGCCGACGGAGGCTGAATGGGAATATGCTTGTCGTGCCGGAACCACCACTTATTATCATACTGGAGATTCTTTACCGGAAGAATTTTATAAGAATGCTAACGAGAGTTGGTATCCGTCTGTTGGCCGAGGTGGAGGACCTGAAGAAGAAGTGGTTCCTTTGACCGTCGGCCAGACACCGCCAAATTCGTGGGGGGTGTCTGATATGCACGGAAACGTAGAGGAATGGTGTTATGATTGGTATGGTCCCTACGAAGAAGTTGATCAGGTTGATCCAGTGGGACGGGAAAATGGTCTGTTTCGAGTGACCAGAGGAGGGAGTCATTCTACACCTATCTATTATTTGCGATCTTCCAATCGACTTGGCACCTTACCGGAAGATAAATCCTGGTTAATCGGGTTTCGCTTAGTGATGGGTGAACTCCCCCAATCTGACCCGTTACCCAGCACGACATCCGAATTATGGGCTCAAGAGGTTTCTCAAACCCAGTTTGATTGGTCCGAAAAGCCAACCGGAGATCAGCCATGTTTTACTGACCCTAAACCCTTTATTCATGTTCCCGATCCAGATCAAGTGCCAACCTTTGGTAAACACAATCATCAACCGTCCATCACTTGGTGTCCTAATGGGGATCTCCTGGCCATCTGGTTCTCTACCTATTCTGAACGAGGGCGGGAAATGACGGTGATGGCTAGCCGATTGCGATGTGGCCATGATGAATGGGATCGACCATCCGAGTTCTTTAATGCACCGGATCGAAACCTGACCGGAGCCGCTCTTTACAATGATGGGCAAGGCCAATTGCACCATTTCAATGGACTGGCTGCTGCTGGTACCTGGGGGCCATTGGCACTGGTGATGCGTACCAGTACTGACAATGGATATACTTGGTCGGTCCCACGCTTAATTGGTCCTGAACATCAGAATAGGCATCAGGTTATAAGTGGTACCAGCCGAACCCAAGAAGGCTATCTGATCCAACCATGTGACGCTGTTCCCGGCGGTAGTGGCGGTACTGCCATCCATATCAGCCGTGATGGTGGACAGACTTGGAATGATCCCGGTGTTGGCAAACCCAAACCTGAATTTGCTAATGGTCAAACGGGTGCTTGGATTGCCGGTATACATGCCGGCGTGGTGCAACTTCGAGATGGCCGTCTGCTTGCTTTTGGACGTGGCGATACCATTGATGACAGGATGCCGATGAGCGTTTCTAAGGATATGGGTGAAACATGGATCTATTCCCCCAGTCCATTTTTACCAATTGGTGGAGGTCAACGGCTTGTCCTACTTCGATTACGGGAGGGTCCTCTTTTCTTGGCCAGTTTTACCGGGGATCGTAAAGATCAACCACCAATGGAAGTGACAGACACGACTGGACAAAAGCGATCAGTGACAGGATTGTTCGCAGCAGTCTCCCTAGATGAAGGTCAAACTTGGTCTAACATCCGCTTGATTAGCCATGATGGACCGGATCGTCAGCTGGAGACGACCAACGGAACTCCATTCACCATGGGCATTAGCACCGCTGAACCTGGTGGTTATCTGGCAGGTTGCCAGTGTCCTGACGGTCTAATCCATCTAATCAGCAGTAAACAACATTATACCTTTAATCTGGCTTGGTTAACCACACCTCCACCTGCGGTTGAGGATTAAGATCTCAACATCAAAATGTGGGAAGAAAATGACACCTGAGCAACGTTATCGATTTGATGTCACGGGTTATCTGCATCTAGAAAATGTGCTTAGTGAAGAAGAACTGAGCGTAGCACAGGACGCAGTCAAGCGGTGTATTGATACGCCTACAGACGAACTGCCGGCTGGCATAAAAAGTTCGTATCCGGGAACAAATGAAAGTGTAGCGGGTATTTCCAACGGTTTTTCGTTCCATAAATCACTTGAAGCCTTAACTGTCCATCCTACAACCTGGCCAATTATTAAGGAATTCACTGATAATAAACCTCGTTTTGATCGAGGGACTTTAGCCGTCAATACCCACCAAACCACTCGAATGACACCACTCCATTGTGCCCGAGAAGATTTTGGTTGGCCCAGCACCCGTTATGAATGTCGGGACGGTCGGATTTTCTGTGATACTTTTGTTGTTTTCGTTTACTTGAGTGATGTCTTCCCCGGTGATGGTGGTTTAATTGCCTTACCGGGATCTCACAAAACCACCTTCGATAGACCTGCGGATTACTTCTTCCCTAATCCTCACGTCCCCAATTCTGAATTGCATCCAGCTATTGTCAATATTACACCGCGTGCTGGAGACGTGGTTATCATCTCCGAATTGCTGACGCATGGTGCCTTAGTGTGGAAGCCGACAGATCGGGAACGTTGGTTTCTTATTCTTCGATATAATCCGCAATATTTTTACTACCGCCATGGTGTTTCAGACGAAGTTTTACCCCGATTATCTCCAGAAGTCCGTGAGTTAATTGAATTTGCTTCTTTTACTCATACCAAAGAAATAGCCAAACAGGATGTTATCACCTTAAGTTAGAATTAGACAGCGTCTATCAGCATTACTTTGATCATAGCCATTCGGAAATAATTTGTCTGGCATTTGGAATGCGTAAAAATCCTGGAACCTCGTGTAGGTTGTCGGGCAAAGAAAAAGGAATTTTAAACAAGTGAAACGGTTCTGCTATCTCTTGATTGGTATTATCATTGTCCTGAGTTTAGCGGTTCAAGGGTTCTTGTCAGCAAAAGTGTATCAAGCTAACGGCATGAAAATTGGTGAGGTCACTTCATCAACCGCTATCATTTGGACACGCCTGACGAAGTTTCCAGAAAGAAATACCGGTGGCATACCCTTTCCTGAAGTTCCTTGGCAGAAAGTCGCGACTGATGATGGCAAAGAAACATATCTGTAC
Source organism: Candidatus Poribacteria bacterium (assembly GCA_012963885.1). GTDB lineage: Bacteria > Poribacteria > WGA-4E > WGA-4E > UBA9662 > UBA9662. The sequence goes on from DTUY01000037.1 coordinate 34,165, forward strand.
CAAAAACCACAGATTCCTCAGGGATACACGCTTGATCAGATGCAGGATGTTGCTTTGGGAATAGTCGGAGAAATCCGGATTGCGTACTGGCCAAAAGAACGTCCACAAGACAAAGTGTTTTCACCTTGGATCAAGGTTGAACCCAACCATGATTTCACGCATCAATTTCAGCTAACTGGTTTAGAAGCGGGTACCACGTATCAATTGGAATCACAGTGTCGGTCAGATTCAGTTTTGGGGCAAGTAATATTTGGCAACTTCACAACCTCCCCGGCGGTGTCGGTATCTGCTTCGGTAACCTTCACTGTCGTTACAGGTCAGGGCTTCCATCGAAGGGACGATTCAGATAAAGGACATCAAATTTATCCGGTGATGCAAGGACTGAATCCTGATTTTTTCGTGCATACGGGCGATATTGTTTACTATGACAAACGGGCACCTGTTGCCCTCACCGTCGATTTAGCTCGGCTGAAGTGGAATCGTATTTATGCTTTGCCTTTTCAACGTGACTTCCATAATCATGTTGCCAGCTATTTCATCAAGGATGATCATGATGTTTGGCAGAATGATTGCTGGCCAACCAAGCAGAACAAGCGTATGGGGGATTTTACTTTTAAACAGGGACAGCAGGTTTTTCTGGAGCAAGTGCCAATGGGAATGCAAACCTATCGAACCATGCGATGGGGTAAAGACCTGCAAATTTGGCTGGTCGAAGGTCGGGATTTTCGCAGCCCAAATTCAATGCCGGATGGCCCAGACAAAACCATCTGGGGTGACCAACAGAAGACTTGGTTCAAACGCACGGTCGTAGATTCTGACGCGACCTTCCGGATTTTAATCAGCCCAACACCAGTTGTAGGACCGGATCGGGAGAAAAAGAATGATAACCATGCCAATAAAGGATTTAAGCATGAAGGGGATGAGTTGAGACGTTTTATGGGTCAGCAAAAAAATATGGTGGTCATTTGCGGTGACCGACACTGGCAATATGTTTCAGTCGATCCCGTAACTGGATTGCGGGAATATTCCTGCGGTCCCACCAGTAATCAGCATGCTGGCGGATTTAAGCAAGAATATCAACAACCGATGCACCGGTATTTGAATATCTGTGGTGGTTTCCTGTCAGCAACAGTTGAACGTGTCAATGAGCAACCGCTGTTAACAATTCGGCATCATAGCGTAACGGGCGAAATTCTTAATCAAGACCAGTTAACTGCTGAATAGAAGAATAGCAGTTGGGCTTTAGCTTAGCCCGTTAGGTTACTGAAAATAATAAGGGAATTGGCCGGATTTTGCTACACAGTCTCTACAGATTTTCTTGGCTAAGAATTTGTTAATCTCTCAGTGTTGGGGAATCGCAGATACTCTCTAATTTTTCCGATTGGCGTATATTAGACCTCTTGCATAAGTCAAAGAAATAGAAGTTTGGAGATTTTTGAGCCCACGTATTCAATGAATTTAGGTGCCTCTCAGCTATAGAATTTTGATGAGTATAACTACTTATGCAAGAGGTCTATTGTGTAATTACTACCTTCTCTGAGGATCTCACAGCCATGTTTTTCCAGGTGTGCGATGAGATTGCGCCTTTTCATACATGTAACAAAACAGGCTCACGGATTACATTCTGCATTTCAGCTATTGATTCCTCTGCTAGCAAACGGTTCGCTTCAAGGGTCATCTCGATAGCCTGTTGCAGATTCTCTCTTGCTTCCTCAAGGGTTTCCCCTTGTGTGTTGGCACCTGGGAGTTCTTCGGCAAACCCAATATATCCCTCAGGAACTTCGATAAAAACAGCTGTTAATTCCATTGATTTAATCTCCTCAGTTATTTTATGGGGATCTATATCAGCTACGTATTAACAAAATCACTGTTAAGATGAAGATCCGACGAAACTCAACGAATATTATTATACTCTAGCAGACTATTTAGATGAAAAAGGTATACTACAACCTAACACTATTGTACAGGTGCATTTCAGTGTACAGATAGAAAACTAGTTTCAATGGGGCAGCCTTTTCTGCTAGAAGAAAAGTGGCCTTGAGTTAGTCGTGGTTCGTATCCCATCACGTCTTGATTCTCATCGGCTTCTCGCTCTTGAAAACGAGATAGGATTGGATGAGATGCTGACATATTATACTT
>DTUY01000038.1 GCA_012963885.1 Candidatus Poribacteria bacterium
AGCAATACCAACAGGCAATCACCGGCTATCTTGCTGATCTGGAAACAGTGATGCTCGATGCGGCAATCGATTATCATCGTGTAAATTTACGTGATCCGGTGGACGAAATTCTCGCTCGTTTCCTGGTTGGACGAAAACCTAAGAAGAAATAACTCTGATTTGTTTCACACAACACGGATACAACAAGTATGAGTTTCCTGAATCCACTTATCTTGGCGGCATTGCCCTTAATGGCTCTTCCAATACTGATTCACTTGATCAATCAACATCGGCATCGCACCGTCCAGTGGGCAGCAATGATGTTCCTGGTGAGTGCAAAGCGTATGCACAAGGGCATGGCACGCCTTCGCTACTTGCTGATCATGCTGATGCGAATGGCGGCGATTGGCGCGATGATCTTTGCCTTTAGCCGCCCATTGGCAAGTGGCTGGCTGAGCGGCGTTGGGATGGGAAAACCTGATGCAACACTGATTCTTCTGGACCGCTCAGCCAGCATGGAAACGCAGGATATTCAAACAGGCGAGTCAAAAAGGTCTACAGCCCTCAAAAAGCTAGCGGAACTTCTAGAAAAACGTGATTATGGCAGCCAATTGATTTTGATTGATAGCGCCAATGGTGAAGCACATTCCATTGAATCACCAAAGGCTCTGATTGGCCTGCCTATTACGGAAGCGACTGCCACCAGCGCGAATATTCCGGGGATGCTGGAGACGGCACTGGCGTATCTGAAGGCCAACAAATCGGGGCGAGCCGATATCTGGATCTGCTCCGACTTGAACGAGAATGATTGGGCCCCCAACAGCGGTCGCTGGGCCGCGATACTCGAGCAATTTTCTCAGTTGAAAGGTGTGCACCACTTCCTGCTTTCCTATACAGATCAGCCTTCGAATAATTTATCGATACGCGTGGCCAATGTGAAACGGCGTCAAATCGGCAACCGGGATGAATTAATTCTTGATGTATTGCTACGGGCCGAGAACCAGCAAGCCCAGACAAGTAACGTTGCACGACGAATTCCAATCGAGTTCGAGGTCAACAACGTTCGTTCCGTAATCGACGTGGAGTTGGACGCACAGGGTGCCTCATTGCAAGGGCACCGTATTCCTATCGACAGCAAGCTTCGTTCAGGCTGGGGATCGGTTGCTTTGCCCAGTGACTCGAATCCGCTGGACAATCGGTTTTACTTTGTCTTTTCAGAACCCCCTGTTCGAAAAGCCATCATCGTCACGGGTGACCCCAAGACAGGTAAAGCTTTTCATCGCGGGCTTGGCATTCCAACGGAGTCGCATTTGCAACACAGTGCCAGAGTAATCCCTCTATCTCGCGTGGTCGAGATCGATTGGGAAAGTACGGGGTTATTGATCTGGCAAGCCCCTTTGCCTAGTGGTCTCTTGGCAAAGCAAATTGAGAGTTTCGTCAACTCCGGCCGTGTGGTTATGTTTTTCCCTCCCGCCCAAAGTGGGAGCGAGAAACTATTCAACTTAAGTTGGGGTAATTGGCAAAAGCCCAAACATGAGCAAGGCAAGGTGACGTGGTGGCGTGGCAATGCTGATCTGCTTGCCCATGCGGGGAGCGGGGACCCTTTGCCGTTGAACGAACTTCGAACCTATCGATACCGTACTATCGAGAGTCTCAAAGCAAAAAATCCTGGCACACCGTTGGCAAGGCTTGGGGATGACAAACCTCTACTGGTTCGGGTCGCCACCGATCGCGGTGGCGTTTATTTCTGCAGTACGCTACCTACCGCACAGTTTTCTTCTCTCGAACGTGACGGCGTAGTATTTTATGTAATGTTGCAACGGGCATTGGCCGAGGCTAGCCGTTCATTATCTCCTGCTTCGCTACATGATGCAGCTCCCGGCGTACTGGCAGGCCATACCCAGTGGAAGTTGGTAGCACCTATAGAGAACGCTCCTAGCATATCGCAGCGCGGACTGCATGCTGGGGTCTACCAGAATGAGGGGTATTGGGCTGCGGTGAATCGCAGCTTGGCCGAAGATCATTCCGAGGTCACGCCGGTGGGCACAGTAGACGAACTGTTCGATGGCTTACCGTACCAGCGGATCGACGATTCGGTTGGAGACACCTCCTCCCTAGCCAATGAGATCTGGCGCATATTCCTCATTGCTATGGTGCTAGCAATGATTCTGGAAGCAGCACTATGTATGCCAGAGAAAAAAGTTGAACAACAACGTTTCAGTGAGTTCTCCATGGCCAGTGACAACATGAAACAGGAATCTTTGTAATGCAGAACCATCAAGGTCTATCATTTCTTCCAACCGGAACCATATTGGTTCTGGGACTGGTTTCAGTAGCTGTAACTGGCGCCATGTGCTGGCTGGCATGGCACCGTACCGGCTATCACAAGTGGACAGGAATTCTTGAACTACTGCGTTTTGTCTTGGTCTGCTTGGTGGTGGCTACCTTGTGTCAACCCGAATGGTTGGAAACGCGACCTCCAGATCAATCCTCCACACTTGTCGTACTCTGGGACCAATCGAACAGCATGGAAACACGTGATATCATCGATAATGAAGACATCTCCGACCAACCAAAGAGCCGTTCGGAAACCATTAAGCCACTGATTTCCGAAACAATATGGAAACCAATTGATAATGAACTTAATGTGGTGTTCGAGCCATTCTCTTCACAGTTAACCCCTGCAACAGAGGCAACAGATCTAAACGCAGGGCTGTCACAGGTTCTGGAAAACCACTCCAACCTTCGCGGTGTAGTGGTGCTTTCCGATGGTGACTGGAATACCGGAAAGTCACCAGTTGAAGCCGCCACACGGTTTCGCATGAAGGAGATACCTGTATTCACAGTGGGAGTGGGCCGCGAAGTACCATTGCCCGATCTCGAACTAACCAGTATGGACACACCTACATTCGGAGTGGTGAAGAAGCCGTTGCGCATTCCTTTCGTAATCCACAGCACCTTAGGACAAAACCGTGACTTGAATGCCACTTTGCATGTCAATGGGAAACCGAAAATCAGCAAGATGGTCCATGTTCCAGCCATGGGCCAAGTACAACAGAATATGATCTGGACACCAGCAGTGATAGGTGATTACACCCTAACCTTGCGCATCCCTCAAGACACACAGGAATTGGCAACCGAGAACAATGAGATTTCCACACCGATCTCGATCCGTCAGGAACAACTTAAAGT